>JAJZQD010000012.1 GCA_021847735.1 Bacillota bacterium
TGTTAAGCAGCGTTACGATCAAAAAAGTCTGTTTCGTTTGCCACGGGTATGCCGGGACCAGTATCTACAAGGTGGAAAACGAATTCTATAACTGGAGTGACGCCAACGTAGGCACCAGTGTTTACTCCACATCCCTGCACAAGGCGCTGGATCTTGATTCTCCGGGCAATAATGTCCTGACCTGCACGGACTGCCATGACCCGCACGGGACCAGGTGGGGAGGAGGCAACAATATCCTGCCTAAACTATTGGTGGCCAAAAACGTTTATGATGCTGTTTACACCTCTGCCAACGGGAACTGGTACTGCCTGGCCTGTCACGGGTTCAGGGAGAATACCATGTTTGGTTCCTATTGGGATACCACAGGCGGACTCCACGATTGGGGCATGACTGTCTCAGGGGGGGTATATTTCGGTGTCCACTACGATAATAGAATAAGCGCATTGCAGCCTGCCTCACAAACAAATATAACCTGTGTCAAGTGCCATGAGCGGCACGGTTCGACTTATGCGTCACTGGAAGACCATACCCGGGCAAACGGGGAAGAAGACCAGTGCTACAAGTGCCACGGCAAGGACGCAAACTACAGTATGACGGCAGGATATAACGTATACAGCAAAATTACATCCTCTGTTTCACAGCACAAAGTTGCGAGCATAGTTTATGGTACGGTTGAATGCTCAAGCTGTCATGGCCCGCATACTGTGAATAACACTGCTTTTGCCTCCAGCAGCGCCTCTACCTCGTCAGACATAAGCAATCCCGATAATACCAAAGATGCTTTTACTACTGCCAATGGTGACATTACTAATTTCTGTCTTAAATGCCATGACGGTACGGGCCCTTCCAGAACTATTAATGCGACAACCAGGGTACCGTATGATGTGACATTTGTAGATATTGGATTTACTACCAACGGCGGTGGCTGGAACAAAGCCGGTCCCACGATTTCCTACAAGGATGCGAAGCACTACAACACCGGAAGTGTTATTCAGTGTACCGATTGCCATGAATGGCATGGTACCGGATACGCATGGTTGGTTACCCGTCCGGAAGATGTGACTGACAGTACGGCCGGTGTCTGTTTCAAATGCCATGCCGGTTCAGGAGTCATACCCAATATTAACGCCCAGTTAAAACTCACATACAATCACCCGACTTTAACCATATCGGGGGTCCACAGCAACAGGGAGAATTATAACGGCGGCATAAGTACGCGCCATGCGGAATGCTTTGACTGTCACGACCCGCATACAGTAAAGTCCACAACTGCCACCCAGATGGACCCGCTGGGCAATGTATCAGGCGTGAAGTTTAGCAATACGGCTTGGGACAGTTGGGCATCAGCAACTGCGACAAGGGTATTTTTAGACCCGACTACAAATAACCGCCAGGCTTATTTATGTTATAAGTGTCACAGTAAATATGCCGTGAACCAGCCGAACCCCACCCCCGGGTCTGTGGGATACACACCCGGTCAGTTTGCCCAAACCGACGTGGCTAAGGAATTTAACCCAAGCAATAAAGCGCGGCATGTTGTTGAAGGTACAAGTCAGATGCCGACATTTACATCTGGTTCGACATATTACTACGGTAAATTTGTAAATGGGTGGACTGCCACAAGTACAATGAAATGCACGGACTGCCACATGCCCGCAACAGGAGCCAAGGGACCTCACGGCTCATCCGCCAGGTTTATTTTGAAAGCGGCTTGGACCCCAACACAAACCGCCTCTATGACTTCAACCGACCTGTGCTTCCTATGTCATGATTACGCTTTTTACTATAGTGGTGGCAATACCGGAAGCGCAACTCTTCGTTCTCAATTTAGCGGCGGAAGCAATGGTTACAATGGCCATGCTACTAAACATAAGGCCGGTAAACAGCATAATTGTTCCAATTGCCACGGTGGGCTGCCTCACGGCTGGAAATATACAGACTCAGCTGGCGGAGGGCAGGCATTGTGGAGTAGTACTGATGCCAGGCCATATAAGGATGGAAGTTATTTAGGCGCTATACCCACCAATGCCACCAGGCCTCCGGAACAGTGGACTAGTCAGCACTCTGGCACCAGTTGTGGGAATACCGGCGGATGTACCTAATAAAATCTGTATGGAGTCGTTTACATCGTGAACTAAACTGTTCTTACATGGTAGGGATAAAAAGGGTATCGCCGGATTCGTTCCGGCGAAACCTTTTTTTAAAAGTAGGAAAGAGGAGTCCAAATGACAGCTAAGAAAAAGGTGCTGAAATTCTTATCCTCACCTGTTTTGGCTTTATCAACTTTAGTGTTGATTGCTTTTTTGTTGGTTGTGGGCAGTAATCCCTGGATTAAATTTGGTTACCAAGATACCCAAAGTATATTCCACTCTTGGTTTTTTCTCACAGTTATCATTGTACTGTTTGTTAACCTGCTCTTATGTGTATACCAGCAGGTTATAAGATTATTAAATAGAAAAGAATGGCCTTTAAACTTTTTGAAGGAGTTTGATATAAACAGACAATTAGATGTCAAACAATTTTTGGGAACAGTAAGGAACTACGCAGCAGGTAAAGGCTATAAAAGTCAGGTGTTAAAAGGCACAGAGATTATTTGTTGGGAAAAAAAGAGACTCGGCATATGGGCCGCTGTTATTTTCCATGTTGGTTTAATAATTATTTGCATTGGAGTGTTTACTGAATTAGGATTTGCCTTTAATGGGCGGATTGGCATGGTACCGGGCCAGTTGTTTGAGGACCGGTTGGGAAGTTACCTGTCTGCTGAGGCTGGGCCTTTACACAGCCATAAGGAGGGGGCTTTTTCCCTTTACCTTCACGAGATTAAAATGAAATATAAGCAGACAGGCGTTTTTGCCAGTGCTGACGCATCTCTTATTGAAAGTGGAACCGAAGTATTCCGTCAAAATATAGCTGCCGGCACACCATTGAGGTTCAAATTATGGAATGTTTTTTTTGAGAGTTTCGGGTATTATATAAAAACCCACCTGACCATTGATGACAGGGAGTTCCCTTTAGATGTCGGATTATCAACAACGTTTCAAAAGGATTATGAAAAGTATTCCGAGGTTTTTAGATTAGACAAGACACCGTATTGGTTAAACATTGAGTTTATTCCTGACAGGACATCTTATACCAATCACGAAAATCGATCGTACGAGCCTATTCAACCTTTTATCAATTTGATAGTACGTAAAACAGAGAACGGGAAGAACGAACAAATCTATCAAGGTCAAATCCCGCTAGGTGGCACTGCTGGATTTGACCGTGCCAAGTTGAAATTTGAGGAGTTTTATCCGTGGATTACGCTAAACGCTAAAATGGAACCTGGCCTTTATATAATTTACGTTGGGTTTGTTATCGGTCTAACGGGATTAGGCCTCCTGTACTTATGGGTGCCGGAGTACATTTGCGTTAAATGGTTAGAAAAAGAAGGAATATTAAAAGTTGCCATCGGGGGGTATAAGACCAAGTACAAAAAGGAATTTCAGCTCTATTTGAATGAATTCAGTAAAGAACTTGCAGAATTGTTGTCAAAGGAGGACCGGTCATGAACCAATTATATGAAATTGGCTTACACTGGGCTTCAGTAGCATTTTATGCCATAAGTGCCTGCTTTTTTGTGTACGGGTTTGTTTTTAAAAAGGAGAGAGCACTAAAATGGGGAGTTGCAGCGGCAGTTGCCGGGCTGATTCCTCATACAATGGCTTTAGCGTTAAGGTGGTACTATACAGGGCACGGACCATACCTTAGAAGGTATGAAGTGTATTCTTCAGACGTTTTGATTGGTCTAGTTGTGTTCACTATCGTTCAATGGCGTAAAACAACACTTAGACCATTGGGAGTGATAATTATGCCTGCTTCCTTTTTACTGATTGGGATGGCAGTTTTATCTTCCCCTGAAATCCGTCCGCTACCTGAAACGTTTCAAACCTTTTGGCTGTTTGTGCATATCTTTTTTGCCAAATTGGCGTACGGTTCTTGCCTTATAGCTACTGCATTGGCGGGGTTTTACCTGCTGGTTAACCGGTCTGGGTTTCAATCCGGCGGTTGGACGAGCAAACTGCCGGAACCTATGATTATTGATGAGTTGAGCTATAAATTTACCGGCTTTGGTTTTATTATGATTGGTGTAATGATTGCTGCCGGGGCCATTTGGGCTAATGATGCCTGGGGCAGGTACTGGGCTTGGGATCCTGTCGAAACATGGTCATTAATTTCCTGGGTAATATACGGAATTTACTTACATCTTAGAAGGATACACGGGTGGAAGGGAACTAAAGCGGCTTGGTACAACATTGCCTCATTTGCTTTACTATTGTTTACCATTTTCGGAATAGGTTTGTTATATATATCTAACCATTCCCCCTATATGAACTGACAGTTTTTGAGGTGAATAAAATGAGAAGATTATTTTTTGCCTTTCTGGCCTTATCGTTCATCTTTACAGGCGGATGTGCTAAACCGGACGAGACATTATTAAAAGATGCGATTCGGCAGTATAATAAAAAACTTATTATTGCTTTAAAGTCTGACCCTGAAGTATTAAAAGACGTTGCTGTTGAACGAGATCGGGGAAGGATACAAATATATATGACCCAAATGGCTGATGAGAATAAGATTATTGATAGTCAATTAAAATACATTAATTTTAGATCGATAAAGGTTTTGAATGACAAAGAGTGGCAAGAATTAATCAATCAATACCGTCAGAGACATGAACGCGATTCGCGGGTTCCTAACGAAGGCTCTTTAACTGAGTATAAATCCGGATGGGCCCTGGTAAAAACAGAAGAACTGTGGAGTTATCAATATTTGGATATGCGGACCAAACAGAAAATTGATAAACCCAGCTTGTTACGTTACAGTGTAACCTATATTATGGTCCAAGAAGACAACAAGTGGAAGATAGCCGACGTTGAGTTTGAAGAGACACCAGCCAAATAATGCTAGAAAGGAGGCTGACCATGCCGCAAAAACCAAAACTGCTTCTCATCACACCACCGTACCACGCCGGGGTCGTCGAAGCCGCCGGGAGCTGGCCTCATATCGGGTTTGTATACGTTGCCGGGCATGTACGGGCCGCCGGGTTTGATGTGGAAATATATGATGCGATGACCAAGGGTCACACCATCCAACAAATAAAAGAGCGTATCACCCTCTCAAATCCTGATATTGTAGGAAGTACAGCCTACACCTCGTCTATCAATGATGCTATGGAAGTACTACGGACGGCCAAAGAGGTTAATCCGCAAATAATTACCTTAATTGGCGGCATCCACGCCAATTTCTGCTATGAAGAACTGCTGAGGGGTTACCCGGAGACACTAGACATCGTGGTCCGGGGAGAAGGAGAAGTCACAGTACCGGAGTTAATGGAAGTATTAGTCGGGGTGCCACGCCTGGCGGATGGGCGGGACTTTCCGTCAGACACCGGTTTGAGCAAGGTTTTAGGTATTGTCTACCGGGAGGACAGGAAGGTCCGGGTTAATCCGCCAAGGCCTTTTGTAGAAGACCTGGACTCTTTGATACCGGCTTGGGATTTGGTTGATTGGGCGGACTATTCCTTTTATGTCATGCCAGGTTCCAGACTCGGTATTGTCAATTCTTCCCGCGGCTGCGTCAATGAGTGCAGTTTCTGCTCCCAGCAGAAGTTCTGGCACCGCAGCTACAGGGAGAGAAAACCCGAGAAGTTTGTGGAAGAACTGGAATACCTCCGGGACACCTACAGAGTTAATGTAGTGATGCTGTCTGACGAGTATGCCACTCGCAACGGTGAGCGGTGGGAAAAAATCCTTGACCTGATGATTGAGCGGCAGACCGGTGTTTACCTGCTGCTGGAGACCTGTGTGGGTGACATTATCAGGGATGCCGACATTATGTGGAAATACAAAAAGGCCGGGGTGCTCCACATTTACGTAGGGGTGGAGGCCACCAGCCAGGACAAACTGGACCACTTTAAGAAGAACATCGCCTGCGAACACTCCAGGGAAGCTATCAGGTTAATAAACGAGGCCGGGATGCTGACCGAATGTTCCTTTGTGCTGGGGATGCCTGATGATGAACCGGGGCACATTGAAGAAACCCTGGCCCTGGCCAAACACTACAACCCGGACTTTGCCCATTTCCTGCTGATTGCGCCCTGGCCGTATGCGGACATTTACGATGAACTCAAGGAGCATGTAGAGGAAAAGGATTATTCAAAGTACAATTTTGTAGAACCTGTAGTCCGGCCCAAAAACATGACGATGGAGGAGATTTCCCGGGCAGTCATTGACTGCTACCGGCGCTATTACATGGATAAGATCAAAGAGTATGACACTATCCGGGATGAGTTTAAAAGGGATTATCTACTGAGATCCATGAAGGTAATGATGGAAAACTCCTTTCTGGTTAGGCATCTCACCGGGATGGGTGACATCCCGGATGAGGTCAGGAAATATTTGGAGCAAAAGAACTAAGTTACACCCAATTAAGCCATACAGTACCGTGCATTGTTAAATGCACGGTTTGTTATTGTGTCTTGATTCCGGTCTGGGCACTAAGGGCAATCACGGTTATCATGATAACCGGCTATACATATTTCCCAGGTCAGGGAGTCAATGGGTATAAATGAAATCAATGGTTAAATTGTCTACAATTTTCAGAAAGATTATCTCCCTTTTTAGCAGGAGTTTCAGGCTCATCCCCGAAATCACACTAAGTGCTTCTAAAAGTTAAAAAAAGTTCAAACTATTTAGAAACGCGCTAAGAAAGAAAAGGGAAAGGATGAAGGCGAAGTGGTTGCACCGAGGACAATTAGCTTAAAAAAAGCTATAGCCGTAATAATCATTAGTACAATTGCTTTCATTGCTTCCGGGGTAGCCGTAGGTTATACAATGTATTGGGATCGTTACGACCAGAGGCCTCAGTCCGTGAGAGACCAGGAAACCTTTCGGGCCCAGGTGCGGGTTAACCCCAAGGATGTTAATGCTCATCTGAATTTAGGGTGGACCTATTACGAACAAGGTAAGAAAGAACAGGCACTCCAGGAATATAAAAAAGCCCTCAGCTTAGATAAAGGGAATATCGGGGCCATGTATAACATCGGTCTGGTGGATAAAGACATGAAAAACTATCAAGAGGCCGAGTTTCAAATGAAAGAGGTGCTCAAAAAGGCACCCCTTCATGAACTGGCGGCATATACCCTGGCCCAGGTGTACCGTGAGTCAAAACAATATGACAAGGCCAGAGCGCAGTATCAACAAGCCTTAAGGCTTTCACCTTCTTCGGCCAATGTGATGGCTGAACTGGGTATGGTTTATGAAGCTCAGGGCAAGCAGGATGAAGCCTTAAAACAATACAGGGAGGCGCTTCGCTATGTGCCTGACCTGCAAGAGGCCAAAGAGGGAATCAAACGTCTGAAGCAATAATCGATTCAGCCCAAATCAGGGAAAGGGGTGAAGGCAGGGGGGACCTCCCTGCCGTAAAGATATGAGTCACGCAAAAAGTCTAGCACCACGGCAAATGAATATCCAAACACTGCTCAATATTATCCTGATTATTTTTATCGTGGTTGCCGGGTATTTCGGTTACTATTTCCTTCACAAATCAGCGCCTGACTTTGTCTCTGCCGCTGCTCCAGTTAATGTCTCAGTGCCGCCACACTTTCTTTTCAATTTCGGTGACCGCCCAAATCAGCCGGGTAGTCTAAACAAGCCCCTGGCTGTTGATGTGGACGACCGCGGTAATGTTTATGTAGCAGATACAGGCAACTCGGAAATTAAAGTTTTTAATTCCGGAGGGAAGTTTCTTTACAAGCTGGGCAAAGGCGGTAAAGCCCCGGCACTGCAAGGTTCGGCCGGGATTGCCGTTTGGCAGGACCGGGTTTACGTTACTGACGGTAACAACTTTAGGGTATTAGAGTACAGTACCGGCGGTAATTTTGTTAAAACTTTTGTCGACAAGAACCTTGGCAAAAAAGTCGGGGCCTTTGTTCCTGTAGGCGTCGCCGTAGGTCAAAAAGGCGACGTGTATATATCAGACGTGTTCTACCAAAGAGTGCTGGTTTTTGACCAGGACGGCAAGTTCAAGTTCCAGTTTGGTTCTCCGGGCAGTACACCAGGGAAGTTCCAGTACGCCAATGACCTGACGGTGGACAAAAACGGGAATGTCTACGTGTCTGATTCCAATAACAGCCGGGTAGAGGTTTTTGACCCCAAAGGGAAATTCCTGTATATGCTTGGCACTTCCGGTGGTGCAAAAGCCGATATGGCTCTACCGCGAGGTATTGATACAGATAAGAACGGCAGGATTTTCGTTGTTGACACCTTCCAGCACAAAGTACAGGTGTTTGACGGTAAAGACCGCGGTAAACTCTTATACACTTTCGGTGAAAAGGGTACAGACAACGGTCAGTTCGATTATCCCAACGGAATGGCGGTTAAAGGGAACAGGTTTTTTGTAACCGACCGCGAGAACAACAGAATATCGGTATTTTCTTATTAGGCTTGACAAGGGTTATTCACGGGTACTTGAATGCCAGCCTCCATGCCTAACACTTACCTGGAATTTGATCAGGATAGGTCCCTTTTCGGATTCAGGCTATCGACTTGTTCTAAGGAAGGAGGTGATTCAAGTGAGGAAAATTTTAATAGGTACCTTGTTCGGGGTTTTGCTGGTGATTGTTTTAAGTGCTCCTGCTTTTGCGGCACTGCCAACCAGGGTTCAGGTGAATGTGAACGACCCGTCCCCTCCCAATGCCAGTGTAACTTTTCAGTTTAGTGCTGCACCAACAGCCGGTACCGGGTCAGGTTTCTCCCTGGAGTACACCGGCGACGGGGGGGCAGCATGGATCGCGGCAACCCCTGATGCCGGCAACATAGCCCCAAATTACAAATTTACTGCTACCATGGTGGACTTTAAACTCTATTATGTGAGAATTAAGGACAACCTTGCAGATGGGTACAAGTATGTGGATGTAATGCCGCCAAACAACCACGGCCATGCCAATTTCTCAGACAACACCGATATGTGCAAGGGCTGCCACATTACCCACAACGCTACCCAGGCCAAGTTGTTAAAGGGGACGGATACCAAGAGCCTTTGCTATACCTGCCACTCCACCAACACAACTACCGGCAGCCGCTATGATGTACAGCAGGGCAGGGTTTTACTGGGTAATGCCACCCTAGACCCGGCCACCTTGAAGTATACCGTAACTACTGCCACCTGGGGCAAGACTCTGGGCGGACCTTTTGGTACTGAAGCCACACCCCGGTTACCTGACCAGAACCTTTGGGGTGTGGGAACAACGGTTACTTCGCGGCACGATATCGAAGGCACTGTTTCCCTGATTCCGGGCAGCACCAAAGGCACACCTACCGTCGGCAGCTTAAACGGTTCCTACGCCGGAAACACCATGACCTGTATTTCCTGCCATAACGGTCACGATAATGATGGCAACTACAGAATCCTAAAGTCCAAAGTCTGGAGTACCGATACCGCAGTTACTGTAAAGGCCTTCCCGAAAACCGGCGCCGCCGGTGAAACCGCGAATTACGTTGCAGGCTTTAGTGTTTACTGTGCTCTCTGCCATGACAAGTTTGACGTAATTGCCGGTTCAGGCCGGGGGACCCAGTCCGTTTACCGTCACGCCGTTGACGTGCCGCTGACTAACTACTATTACACAGGCGGAACCCTAACAACCTCCCTGCCATTGGAAACGGGTGACCCGGGTTACGCTTCGCCACAGGTAACATGTATCAGCTGCCACTATGCCCACGGTACAGTGGTAACAGGTACAAATCCAACCTATGAACCAAATGGCACAAACAACAGCACTATGTTAAAACGGCTGCCAAACATGCAGGTATGCGAAGACTGTCACAAGAAATAACAGGTTCCAGGTAATATGATTATGTATGCCAAACAAAGTTTTGTCCCGATTACATGTCGGGGGCCGGTTTTCCACAAACCGGTTCCCGGTATCTTTGCATTTTTCTCGTACATACCAAAAAAAGGAGTTGGGAAAATGCAGCTTAAAAAACTGATTTTGATAATATTATCCCTGGCCTTAATCTTCGGCTTTGGGGTGTACTCTGCGATAGATTACCTGCCGGTGACGGCTACCCCTGCCGCTGCCGTTTTACCCAAAAAAGTTGAGGAAAAGCCGCAGTTTTTGTTTGCTCTGGGAGATGGTGACAAAGGAAAACTTAAACAGCCCATTTCGCTGGCGATAGACGAAAAAGGGCGGATCTATGTTACTGATGCCGGTGATTACAGTGTTAAAGTGTATTTACCTGATGGCAAGTATTACAGGAGCTTTGGCCAAAAGGGTACCGGTCACAGCGGCTTTGGCTATCCTTACGGCATCGGATTCCTGAAAAGCGGGGATTTGGTGATCTCTGATTCCGTTAACTCAAATGTAAGGGTTTTCTCTAAGGGAGGAAAATACAAAAAGACCCTTATCGAAGCAAAACAGAAAATAAGACCCGGGGCCTTGGTTATTGACCAAGACGGCCAAATATATATTTCTGACTTAATGAATCATCAAATACTGGTTGTAACTCCCAAAGGAAAAATCGTCCGTAAGGTTAAACCCATTTTCTTTTCATTAAAATATCCCCAGGAGCTTGTTGTTAACCCCTCTTCCCACAGCATATGGGTTGCCGACAGCGGGAATTTTGCCGTTAAAGAGATTAATTCCAACGGTCTGGTAACTTCCACCGTCAGAAGTTGGGGTGAACCGCCCCAGGCTTTCTCCCTCGTAAGAGGAATGAGTATTGACAGCCTCAACAGGTTAGTGGTGGCCGATACGGTTAACGGTACAGTCCATGTAATGTCACTCCAGGGTAAAGAGCTGTTCAGTATTGATGGCAAGGGTTCACCGGCCGGCAATTTTGTATATCCGTCATATATTTTTGTGGACGGGACCGGCAGGATTTATGTGGCTGACAGGGGAACCGGGCTGGTCCAGGTCTGGGGATACAAAAAATAGATTACCAAATAAGTGTCAGGCAACCGGTTTCAATAGTTAGACCACCAGGAGTTGAAGCTTATGCTGAAAATAAAAAAAATCAAAACAGGACCGGCGCCCTTGTTAAATAGGAAAACAAAGCGGGCAGCGGCCATATTCATTTCCCTGCTGCTGACGGGTATTCTGTTGACCGTTTACTACCTGCTGCCGGTAATGGGCGCCCCCGTCGATGTCCTGAACGGAAACGGCAGTCTGGATAACTCGACCCAGGTAAATGCCTTTACTCTCACCAACGTGACCGGTACCAACAGTTGGGCTTTGGATACCACAACCTTCTATGCCGGCACCGGTTCGGGCCGGTTGAGATCACCTACGGGAAACAACATTTCTTATAATGGGTATGCATATTACCGCTTTACCACAACAAAGGTTCCCGTTTCGACTTCCCTGAATGTAGCGTACAGGAAAGCCTATACTAATGGCCAGCCTTCCTCCGGCAACTGGACAGTGCAGGCCGAGATATGGCAGGTTGGCGGTGGGGCGGCGCTGCAGACAATTCCAATAAACTCAGGAAACGCCAATGTCAGTTGGACCAACTTAACCAATCAAAACGTAACTGCTATAACCAATATGAATACCCAATACGAACTGCGCCTGGTGCAACACGGCAGGACCGGTGCCAACAGTTCGGCATATTCCACCACCTGGTTTGACAGTGTACAGCTCAATGTCAACTACGACAGTACTCCGCCCCAGGTAGTTTCTGCTTCAGCACCTACCGACCATAATGTTGACGTGGTTTTCAACGAGCCCCTGAACCCGGCTTCTGCCCAGACGATTTCCAATTATTCTATTAGCCCGGGCCTTAATATTACAGGTGCGGTCCTGCAGGCCGACAACAAAACCGTAAGATTGACGACAGCCACCCAGGTTTTTGGCACTAATTATACGGTAACAGTTAACAATGTCAGTGACATATCAGGTAATGCCATGACTACACCGGGTACGGCGGCCTTTACCGGGGTTGACACCACGCCGCCCACAGTAATTTCTGCCACTCCGGTCTCGGACAACACGGTCAATATTAAGTTCAGTGAGTCAGTGGATTTGGCTACTGCCCAAAATGTAGCTAACTATTCTATCAGTCCGTCACTGGCGGTAACTTCTGCCGTTCTGCAGGCTGACCTCCAGACGGTCCAATTGACCACTGCCAATCAGACCTATGGCACCAATTATACGGTGACGGCAGCCAATGTCAAAGACATCGCCGGAAACGTTATCAGCAGCGGCAATTCGGCTGCATTCACAGGTATTGACACCACGCCGCCCTCAGTGGTTTCGGCTACCCCGGTTACTGACAAGACGGTCAATGTACTGTTCAGCGAGGCGGTGGATTCCGCCACTGCCCAGAACCCGGCCAACTACGCGATTGCACCGGGGCTTACCGTGGCCAGCGCGGCTTTGCAGGCAGACCAGAAAACTGTTTTGCTGACCACCACTACAGCTCAAACCAAGGGTACTTCATATACGGTGACTGTTACCGGTGTCAAGGACACTCATAACAACGCAATCAGCGGCAGTAACACGGCAACCTTCACGGGGATTGACACCACACCACCCCAGGTTGTTTCCACCACTGTTGTTAATGATACCACGGTAAACCTGCTGTTTAACGAGCAGGTTGATTCTACCACGGCCCAGACGGCGGCCAGCTACACTGTTTCCCCGGCCCTGGCGGTTAACGGCGCCGTACTGCAGGCAGACGGCAAGACCGTACAACTGACAACTGCAGTGCAGACATGGCAGACCGTTTATACGGTGACAGTGGCCGGTGTCAAAGACACTTCCGGCAATGTTATAACCGGCAACAATACAGCTTCATTCACAGGCACCGACAATACTCCGCCAACCGTGGTCTCGGCAGCCCCTGTTAATGATGTAACCGTGGATGTAATGTTTAGTGAAAAAGTCGATGGGTCAACAGCCCAGATCTTGACCAATTACGTTATCAGCCCGAGCCTGGGCGTATCCGGCGCCGTTTTACAGGCTGACGGCAAGACTGTGCGACTGACTACGGCCAAGCAGACATACCAGACAAGCTATAATGTCACCGTCAACGGAGTCAGAGACCTGGCCGGCAACACCTTGGGTGGGAATAACACGGCAGCCTTTTTGGGTGCTGACACCACACCTCCGGCCGTGGTTTCTGCCTCGGATGTGAACTACAATACTGTTAATGTTGTATTCAGTGAGAAAGTGGACACATTAACAGCCCAGACTACATCCAACTACTCAATTTCGCCTTCACTAATAGTAAAGAGCGCGGTAACGCAGTCTGACGGGGTTACTGTGAAACTGTCCACTTCCGCCCAGACCGGCGGCACCACTTACACGTTGACGGTTACGGGGGTTAAGGACCTCGCCGGAAATACCGTGGGCGCCGCTAATAATACTGCTGCGTTTATCGGAACCTCTCCACCTGTCAGCGCTGCACCAAAGGTTTTATCGGCCTCGGCGCCTGACAATTCAACTGTGGAGATTATATTCAGTGCGACCATGGACCCGATAACAACCCAGAATGCGGCCAATTACAGTATTCTACCTGCATTAGGGATTACCGGGGCAAGTCTGGAAGGTGACGGGGTGACGGTCAAGCTGACTACTGCCACCCAAACCGCCGGGACCGCATATACCGTTACAGTTTCCAATGTCCAGGATATATACGGCAACATTATCGGAAGCTCGAATAACACCGCCACCTTCACCGGCAGCGGGTTGTCCACCAAAAATCCGCACGGCAGCTATGTAAATGACACAAACCAATGCGCGAAGTGTCATCTCACCCACAATGGGCAGGGTATCAGCCTGATTAATAAGCCCACCCAGACCCAGGCCTGCTACCTCTGCCATGACGCCGGAGGTCAGAGCCAATATGATGTGGCCGACCAATTTGGCAAAACTGCACCATATGCCAGTTCACATCATAAGGTTCCGGAAGGGACCCAAGCTTGCAGTGACTGCCATAACCCCCATGACGGCGGCAAAGACAGTCAGGGCAGCAGTGTTCACTGGCCGCGCTTACTGCAAAGCAGCGCTTCTCCGACCACCAACGGCGGTAACCAGTTTTGTTTTAGCTGCCATCAGAGTGCCCGGGGTACTACAGGTGCTATAAATTCTGCCACATATCCCGCCGTTGGGGTGGGGCACAATAAATCAACCTATACTGTTAACGGGGTAACGCCCTTTAACCCGGTTTCTGGCACGGGCATTAGCTGTGCAGGATGTCATGAAAGTCACGGCTCTTCCCTGGTAAAGCTATTGCGGACTAACCCCAATAATGATGCAACGTATGTGACCGGAGACAATAAAAGCCAGTGCTACGAGTGCCATTCAGGGGCCAGCGCTGATAACAGGTACCTGGGACAGGCGCTTTATGATAACACCACCTATGACCCCCATAGCCTGACCGGCAGCGCCAATACAAATGCCTCTTACCCCGGTGTCACGGGCCAGGCGGGGCAGTGTGCCAACTGCCATGATCCTCACGGCTCGGCTAACGGTACTTCCAAAGTAGCGATGAAAACAATAAGGGGCGTATATAACGACGGCAAAACCTCCTATAGCGCCTCAGATTTCACGTTCTGTTTTAGCTGTCATAACAGTACCAGTGCTAACAGCAAATACGACATTCAGACACCGTACAATGACATTAAGGGCGGCCACTATATCAAGACTGCCGGCGGAAGCCTTGCCGTTGGTTCAAAACTTCTCTGCGAGGACTGCCACAGCCTCCACGGATCAGCCAACAACAACAAGCACCTGATGAAGGATTCCCTTGGTTCCAACCTGGGGGACGGCAGGAATGAATGTTTGGCCTGCCATCAGACAGGCAAGGTTGTCGAGGGTATTACGATGTCTGCGCCCCCCTCAACTGTTCCGGAGCACTCTGGGACCACTACCGCCTGCCTGAACTGCCATGGTTCGGCCCATATCCCCAACTCCGGGGTTTCCAGCGGCGGGGTTGACTGCAATACCTGTCACTCATCTGTCGCAGTTGCTGTGTCATCTACAACATCGGGGTTCCATCATCTGATGAGCAACACTGCGGCAACTTACACTACAACCCAAAATGGCGCCAGGAACTGCCTCTCGTGCCACGTTGACCATAATAAGTTTAACAACCAGAAGGCCTTCAACCTGAAAGCCAACTATTCCGAGAGCTTCCCGACCAGTGATACCACCGCCGGACAGAATAGCGATTTCAATGCGGGTGACACCACCTACGGTGGTTTGTGCCTGTCGTGCCACCAGAACCAACAGACCAAGAGCTATGTCCAGCCAGACGGAACCACGGCGACCCCGCCATTATCCATCAGCGGGTTTGCCAATTCAGCCCATAATTATACGGCAACATCAGTCTTTGGCGACAGTACAGTTTTTAAGGCCAACTGTGTGAAGTGCCATAATGACGACATGACCAAAGACAAGCAGACTTCCACCAACAAATTTAGTACTCACAACTCAAGCTATCAGCGCATTCTGTCACCCTTTGGTGATGCGACACTAACCGACCCCTTAAAACAGCAGTTCTGTTTCAAGTGCCACAATACCACCGGCGACCAGTACGGGACTGCTATGAGCGCATTAGCCAAAGGGATCCAGAACGAATTTACTATGGCGTCCAAACACGATATTACCGGCGCCAGCGGGGCTCAGTTAACCTGTGTTAACTGCCATGGACCGCACAGCGCCAGCAAAAATCCGTTAAGCGCCGGGTTGAGCAATTCTGATATCTCTGACCCTGCCAATACTTTAAACCCATTTACGACAGCATCAGGGGATATTTCTAAGTTTTGTGCAGGCTGTCATAACAGCAGTCCCCCGACGGCGGTCAATAACGGTTCGGCCCTTGTCCCCTATAGTGTGGTTTTCCCCAATGGGAACATCACTAGCAACGGGGGAGGGTGGAATAAGAGCGCCTATACCGGTGCCTCCCCGGCGGGACACTATACTCAAGGTTACCAGTGTGATAAGTGCCATGATAATCATGGGTCCCCTTATTCAAGGCTAACGCTCTTACCCGAAGACCCGTCTTCTGCTCCTTCCGCCACCAGTGGGATATGCCTGCAGTGCCACGGGAACCAGGCCGGCAGACCGGCAGGCGCTGCTAATGTCTATACTGACCTGACGGCCGGCTCAGATTCCACTTACAGGCATCCTACACTTTACAATACGGGCCTGCACAGTGACACGGAAACATTCCCTCAGTCTACCGCCAATAGGCACGCTGACTGCCATGACTGTCACGACCCGCATTCTGCCAATAACGGCAATCCGAAAACGGTAAATACCACAACTAACACTGCCCCGGCAGCATCAAACGACCTGCGCAATGCCACCGGGGTGACAGTCAGTACCTGGCCTGCCGCTTGGAACACGGTACCTGGCGGGAATTATACCTTTGGAACCGTTACTAATGAATATGAACTATGCTTTAAATGCCACTCCAGCTTTAACGGGAACTTTCCGGCCCCGCCGGCAGGTGCCATTGCCGAGACCGATATCGCCAAGGAGTTTAACCCCAACAACGCCTCTTTTCACTTCCTGGGAATCGGCACCAGTACAAGCAAGACAAACGCGGGGACCTATGTATCACCTTTTAACACAAATTCGAAACTATACTGCACCAGCTGCCACGGGGCAGCGGGAACGGCAGTAACCAGTCCGGGCGCTATCCACGGTTCCTCAAACAGGTATATTCTGAAAGCGCCCTATACTACAAGTACAGGCACGAGCGGCACAGGAAACGATTTATGCTTCAAGTGCCACGACCCGAACACTTACGGCGGGGTAGGGTCCAACCCCAACACGGCTGCCAGCGCTTCCGGTTTCAGCAACTCCAGCAAGGGCAACCTCCACGTTTACCGGACTAAACACAGGGTTGCCTGTGTGAAATGCCACAGCGCTGTACCCCACGGCTCGCAGAACAAGAAACTGCTGGTGACGAACTCTGACCCGGCGCCTTATAACAACGGGTCCCAGATTGTTATTAGCAGTTGGGGAAGCACCAACAACTGGCAGCAAAGCAACTGTAATCACAAGGCCCAAGGATCGGGTTGTAACTAAATTTTGATTTGTCGGAAAAACGGGGGCCGGCCTTCCGCCCCCGGTCCATTTTGTACAATATTTAAGTTTTATTGGGGCACAATAACAGTAAATACTGTTTTGTGAGGTTTACCATGAATTCCTTTGGATCCCGGTTGTGGCGTTTTGTTACTTCAACCAGACTTGCCCTTTTCCTCATTGTTTTGCTGACGGCGGGGTCCCTGTTGGGCGTAATTTTTGAATCCAACAAACTACCAGTCATTCCGCAGTTAATCGCCGTTTTCCCCTTACTGGAGAACATCGGCCTGCTTAATGTCTTTACCACTTGGTGGTATATGGCAATTGTGGTGCTTCTCCTACTGAACACGGCGGCCTGTACAGTTGCACAGGTTACCAGGATAAGAAAACCGGCCGCAGTTAACCCTGATTATGATACCGGGGTTTCGTGGCCGGACGGCGCCAGAAAGGCAAAGGAAATCTTAAAGCGTAAAAGGTACCGGGTCGAGATGCCAGATAACGGTAACCGAATTACCGGGGAAAAGCACATGTTTGGCCGGTGGGCGTCCGTAATCATGCACCTTGGGCTTGTTATAGTGGTGCTTGGAGCCTTTTTAAGCTTGGCAACCAAAATGTCCGGGGAATTCCCCGTCTATGTCGGGGGTACCTTTAGGGATGTCCATAAGGGATATATCAAGATAGACGAAGGGTCGCTGTTTTTTGAGAGGCATGGGGCATTTGAGTTGGAGTTAAAAAGGTTTTCTCTGGCAACGGATAAAAACCGCCGGGTTAAATCCATGGAAAGCTATGTGACTATTTACACAAACGGTAAGCCGGTAAAAACCGGCACGATTACCATGAGCCGTCCGATGGCTGTTGGAAGTCTGACATTTTACCAGTATTCTCTCTTTGGATATACTCCAAGTTTGCTTCTGACGGGCCCCGGAAACCAGAAAACGCCGCTTTTGCTTCTAATGGAGAACCGTGGTTTTGCGCCAAACTTCAGGTTTACCAGTAATTTTATTTTACCGGGCACAGATTTTAAGGTATCCGCCGAATTTTTTCCCGACTATAACGAAAATCCGCGCAGCCCCAAAACCAGGTCCTGGGATATAAAGACGCCGGCTCTTAAAATGAATGTGTCAGGTAACGGCCGGACCTTGTTTGCCGGCTACCTGACCGGTAACGAATCGGTATCCTTTGAAGGATATAACCTTTCAATGCCGCGGGTTGTATACTGGGCAGCTTTTAAAGTTGTCAACGACAGTAGTTTAATTATGGTCTACACCGGTTTTTGGACTGTAGTGGCCGGTCTCGGGCTCCTTTATCTGTATGTTCCCAAAAAAGTCATTATTGCTGAAGTCGACGGTAAGGTGAAGGCCGGAGGCTGGACCCAGCGGTACCGGATTTCTATGTGGGAAGAGGTTAGGGAGATAATCGCGGAACTGGAAAACAAACATTAGGAGGCCGCCGGTATGAGGTATGAAATAGTTTTCCACTGGATAGCGGTTGCTGTCTACGCTATAAGTACTTTGGTGTTTGTGTACAGCCTTACTTTCCATAAGGACCGTTTTCGCCTCGGGGTTATTTTGGCAGCCGCCGGTTTGGTTCCCCACACCCTTGCTCTTGGAATCCGCTGGATTATTACCGGCCACGGGCCATATTTAAGGGTTTATGAAGTATACTCCTCTGATGTGTGGGTTGCCATACTTGTTTATCTCCTTGTCCAAAAATGGAAGCCGGGCCTTAGGGTCATCGGGGTGGTGGTCATGCCTGTGGCCTTATTGCTCATTGGTTTGGCAATGATGGCATCACCAGAAATAAGGGAGCTTCCCGAAACCTTCAGGACATACTGGCTAATGGTTCACATATTTTTTGCGAAATTTGCCTACAGTTCTCTGTTACTTGGTACGGGTTGCTCTATTCTAATCCTTGTTAAGAAAAGATACGAAACCAGAGGGGGATGGTATAAAAAAATACCTGCCTTGGATATCCTGGATGAATTGGCCTACAGTTTTACAGGTTTTGGCTTCCTCATGCTTGCTGTAATGATTGTCGCGGGTTCCATCTGGGCCAACAATGCCTGGGGTTCTTATTGGAGTTGGGATCCAGTGGAAACATGGTCGTTGATTTCCTGGTTGGTTTATGGAATTTACCTTCATCTTAGGCGTACCAGGGGATGGAGGGGCGCAAGACTGGCATGGCTTTCCGTTTTCAGTTTTGGAGTTCTTGCTTTTGCCTTGTTTGGAATCGGCATTTTTTATTTCAGTACCCATTCTCCGTATATCAGCGGGTAATACTTAACCCCATTTTTCTTCCTTAGGGGCTGGAATAAAGCCAGGGGATGTCCGCAAACTATCCTGAAATAGATGCAACTGGGTAGTATAATAACTGCCCCACAGACAGGTTTTAATCCCTTTTTGCCACGATTTTGACACAAAATGGTGATATTATTTGGATATAAGGATTGTAAAAGCAGGTAAGTAATTATATAATTTGAAGGGAAAATCCGGTTTGGGAGCAAATTCGAAAATAGTAGGAATTTTCACAGAGAATTATTTAACATATCTAAATAGAATTTCAAAAAGGAGGATTAGATTTAATGGCCAAAAACAACAAAACACCTGAACCCGGGATTGCTGAGCAAAACACGTCACCAGGCGAACCTGAAGCTTCGTCAAAGGACAGTAACATAATTAATACGGTATGGAATTTCCTGAGTTCTATGAAACTTGGAATCATTCTCCTGCTTGTATTAGCCATTGTATCCATCATCGGCACCGTCTGGGTGCCAACCGACCCGCTCACCGGACAGCAGGATTTCGCCAAGTTTTATAACACCTGGTTTTTCCGGATTCTGTTGGGCCTATTGGCCTTAAACCTTTTAGTCTGCAGTCTTAACAGGTGGAAGGCCGTAACCAACACCCTTAAAGGCCCGGGGGTCAATTTTTCCGAGAACTTTGTAAAAAGCCTTAAGTCTGTCAGGACTATAAAGCTTAAGGGGGAACCCACCCAGACCGCCGAAAGGGTCAAGGACTTATTAAAGAAACAGGGCTACAGGATTTTTTCCAAGCAGGACGGGGACACCGTCAGGATTTCGTCAGACAGGGGCCACCTGGGAATTTTGGGGCCTTACCTCACCCACCTAAGCTTTATTATTATGATTGTTGCCATTGTAATCAAATTCAGCGGACTTGTCGGGTTTGACGGTATGATGTCCGGGGTAGTGGGACAAACAGTAAACCTCAGTCAGGTTCAGGGCATCCAGAACATGGACTCTTCCGAATACTTTGATCTTAGAATTAACAATTTCAGGACGGAATACAGACCGGACGGCAGTGTCAAACAATGGTACAGTGATGTGACAGTGCTGGACAAGGGTAATACTTTTGATTACAGCATTTATGTGAATCATCCGTTGATTTATAAAGGACTTAAGTTTTACCAGATGTCATATGGCAGCCAGTTTTCCGGCAAATACACCGGGCCCTCGGTCACGGACCAGCCCTTTGCCGTTGGGGTACAGCAGTATATCCAGCCGGCCGGTACAGACATTACCTTTATCCCTATGAGTTTTGACAATACCACAAGGAAAATACTGTTTCAGACTTACAAGGGAAACAATCAGGTGGCACAGCAGGAAGTAGCTCTGAATACCCCGTACAAATATGAACAGGCCGAAGTGAAATTTGAAAAGGCTGAAGCGTACACTGTCCTCTCAGTCAAAAAAGACCCTGGGGTACCCATCATAGGTGCGGGATCGATTTTACTCATTGCGGGTGTAATAATATCGTTTTTACTGAGGCAAAGAAGAATCTGGTCTGTTATTAGTCCGGAAAAAGACGGGTCGTTAGTACAAATAGGCGGAATTTCGGCAAAAGACAAGCGCGGACTTGATAGTAATCTCGACGCCATAGTCAGCGAATTTAAGAGTTAAGGGGTGAATTTAATGGACCTGGTTACATTAGAAAATTATGCGTTTACGGTTACCTTTGTCGCCTATATGACAGCCGCGGTTATTTATATAGTGTATTTGGGATACAAAAATGAAAACATGGTCCGGGTGGCGACACTGGGTACAATTGTCGGTTTTATTGCAAACACAGCACTGCTCGGTCTGCGCTGGAAGATAAGCAGTCACGCCCCCTTTGTAAACGGTTTTGAATTCCTGGTTTCCTTCACCTGGGGTATTGCCGGAATCTACCTGCTGGCAGAGTGGCGTTACAAATTCAGGATGATAGGTGCTTTTGTTATGCCGGTGGCCTGGCTGCTGCTCGCCTATATCGCGGTAATCATGCCGCCGCAGATGAAAAATGCGGAAAACCTGATGCCTGCCCTCCAGAGCAACTGGCTGACCATTCACGTTGCCACAGCGATGGTATCGTACGGCGCCTTCGCTCTTTCCCTCGGAACCAGCATAATGTTCCTGATTAAACAAAACATGGAGAATAACAAGTCCAAAAGCGATTTCAATAAACGGATGCCCACCCTTGATATACTTGATGACATCAGTTACAAGTTTATCGCGGTCGGTTTCCCCCTCCTGTCAATAGTTATCGTAAGCGGGGCTATCTGGGCCGAGTATGCCTGGGGCCGTTACTGGAGTTGGGACCCCAAGGAGACCTGGTCCCTGATAACCTGGCTGGTTTACGCAGCATATTTGCACGCCAGATTTACCTTCGGGTGGCGGGGCAGCAGAGCCGCCTGGATGTCTATCCTGGGTTTTATCTTTGTACTGTTTACCTTCTTTGGTGTAAACTATTTATTATCCGGTATTCATGCTTACGGAGGCAGTTAAGCGCCCTTGTTTTTACATTTCAAGCCACGGCCGGCCCATGGCTTGTGCATGTTGGACAGCCATGGGCAAACCATATTTTAATGGCTTTGTAATAATGGGAACTTGGAAAACATTTATCCTTGGTGAGAATTCTTTGATAAGCTATAATTAGAATAGGGAGTCCTGTCTTTGATATTAGGGTATCTTGTTTGGAAGGAATATCGGGTGCAGTAGAGAATATATACAAGATACTTTGGCGTGATGCCCTATTGGGAAGTGAGCTTTGATGTGTGACTATTATCCTGTTTATTTAAAACTAAGGGACAAGAAGTGCCTTGTAGTGGGGGGCGGAAAAGTAGCTGAGCGCAAGGTCAAAACTCTTCTGGGATGCGGGGCAGGGATATATGTTGTCAGCCCCGAACTTACGGAATGGATGGATGAGGCTGCGGCTGCAGGTAAAATTACGGCTGTCAGAAGAAACTACACTCCCACTGATTTGGAAAACGCTTTCCTGGTAATCGGGGCGACCGATAACGACCGGGTTAATCGCAGGGTGGCGGAGGAATGTTTGGAGCGAAACGTCCTGGTCAACATAGCAGATGATACGGCTAAGTGTAACTTTATTGTGCCTGCGGTTTTGCGGCAGGGGCCGCTGTCTATCAGTATTTCCACTGATGGGAAAAGCCCCATGCTGGCCCGCCGGATCAGAGAAGAACTGGAACCGTCATTCGGCCCCGAATACCGCGAGTTTTTGGATCTCATGGGTGATATCAGGGAACACGTTATTCAGAATGTCCCTGAGGAAGATAAGCGTAAGGATGTTTTTCGCCGTTTGGTATATTCGGACATTATTGAGTTATTAAGAGAAGGCCAGCATGAAAAAGTAAAGGAGCGGATCAGCCATGTACTTGGTAGTGGTTGGACTCAATCATAGGACGGCTCCCGTAGAAGTCCGGGAAAAACTGAGTTTTTCAGAAGATTCCCTGCCCAAACACCTGGAAAAGCTAACATCCAGCAAAACCCTTCGAGGCTGTATAATTCTGTCCACCTGTAACCGGACAGAGGTTTATGCGGCTGTTCTTGATGTAGATAAGGGTCTCACCAAAATTCGGGAATATCTTGCCAAATGCTGCCGAACCGACATTAGCGAACTCAAAAACTATTTATATACTTATACTCTTTTCGACGTTATTACCCACCTTTTCAGGGTTGCATCAGGCCTTGATTCCATGATTTTAGGGGAAACCCAGATTCTCGGCCAGGTGAAAACGGCATACCAGGCCTCCTGTGAGCAAGGAGCAACCAATAGGGTATTGAATACCCTGTTTCAGCAGGCCATAGAAGTAGGGAAGAAGGTAAGGACAGACACTGCGATAGACCGGAATGCTGTATCCATCAGTTACGCTGCAGTGGAACTGGCCAAACAGATTTTTGGCGGCCTTGACGGGCGCTCCATCCTAGTGGTGGGAGCGGGAAAAATGAGCGAACTGACCGCCAAGCACCTTGTCGCCAACGGGGTCAGCGGTGTGGTGGTATCTAACCGTTCCTTCGACAAGGCTGTTGTCCTGGCCGAACAATTTGAAGGGAAAGCAATCCGATTTGACGAGCTTTTTGACCACATGGCCGCAACAGATATCGTCATCAGCGCAACTGCCGCTACCCACTGCATTATAGAAAGACCCGACATGGAAAAGGTCATGAAACGGAGAAACGGCAGGAAGATTTTTGTGATTGATATTGCCGTGCCCAGAGACGTGGACCCTTTGGCCGGTAAAGTTGAAGGGGTGTCCCTGTTTGATATTGACGATTTGCAGAACGTGATTGACCAGAACCTGGAGCATAGAAAAAAGGAAGCCGCCAAGGCCGAAAAAATCATCCAGGATGAAATTGCTGAGTTTTGGAAATGGCTGAGTACACAGTTTGTTACCCCTACCGTTTCCGCCCTCAAAAACCGTGGCGAAGAAATCAGGCAAAAAGAAATGACCAGGGCTTTTAACCGCCTGGGGAATATTACCGAACACGAGAAAAAGGTTATCAGTTCCATGGCTAATTCGATAGTTAACCAACTTCTCCATGACCCGGTTATGCAGTTAAAGCATTACGCCCTTACGCAGCAGGGGCATCTGTATACCGAAATCCTGCAAAATCTGTTTAACCTCGACGTACCGGGGGAGAAACAATTTGCGGCTGCCCACGACTGCTCGGCTGAAGGTGCTGTATCGGGCCATCCCGGCGGGCATCGGATGGGTATTGTATCAGGCCATCCTGGTGGGCACCCGATGAACGGTCAGGTTGTTGGCAGTGATAAGTGAACTCGTTCAGCTAAAGCTGAACATCGAAACTTCAGTGGGGGACTCTACCCCCACTGAAGCAGAAAAGTGGAAACTCCACCTTATAGAAGGTGGAGTCTTGGAATTGGGATAAAGGAACTGTACTTGGTTTGGAGGTATAATCATGGCAAGGGAAGTAATTATCGGCAGTAGAGACAGCGCACTGGCAATGTGGCAGACAAACTGGGTTGTTGACAACCTGAAAAGGCTGAACCCCGGATTCTCTTTCCGGATTGTCAGCATGAAAACCCAGGGAGATAAAATCCTCGATGTGGCTTTAGCAAAAATTGGGGATAAGGGCCTTTTTACGAAGGAACTTGAAGTAGCAATGCTTGACGGTGAAACAGACCTGGCGGTCCACAGTATGAAGGACCTGCCCACTGTTTTACCCGAAGGCTTAATGATTGGTGCCATTTGTGAACGGGTTGACCCAAGGGATGTAGTGATTTCAAGAAACGGGGTTGCTTTGGCTGAACTGCCCAAAGGCGCCAAAATAGGAACAAGCAGCCTGCGCAGGTGCGCCCAGCTGCTATCCTATAGGCCGGACCTACAGTTAGACCCCCTCAGGGGGAACCTCAACACCAGGATGGCCAAGCTTGAACGGAACAACCTGGACGCCATTATTTTGGCGGCAGCAGGGGTTGAACGGCTCGGCTGGGGAGACCGGATTACCGAACGCCTGTCAACCGATGTATGCCTGCCGGCAGTGGGCCAGGGCTCAATAGGTATCGAAATCAGGGAAGGTGACAAAGAGATTTACGATGTTGTTCAGACTATCAACCACTTTCCCTCCCAGGCGGCTATTATTGCTGAACGGGCGCTGCTCAAAAGGCTCGAAGGTGGTTGCCAGGTACCCATCGGGGCTCTTGGGACCGTGGAAGCCGGCCTGCTGACCCTAAAAGGTGTGGTGGCAAGCCTCGACGGCAAAGAAGTGATTCGCAGCCAGATTACCGGGCCTGTCGGGGAAGCGGCTGTATTAGGGGAAAGTTTAGCTGAACAGTTGGTTGCTATGGGTGCAGATAAGATTTTGACATCAGTCAGGCAGGGGATAATATAAGATGAAAAATGGAATCGTTTATTTAGTTGGTGCCGGCCCGGGAGACCCTAAACTGATTACCGTGAGAGGCCTGGAGTGTATAAAAAATGCCGATGTCGTGGTTTATGACAGGCTGTCCAGTCCCAGGTTGCTGTCTTTTGCGAAACCTGAGGCCGAGTTGATATATGCGGGTAAATCACCTATAAGGCATACCCTCAAGCAGGATGAAATCAATCAGGTCCTGGTATCCAGGGCCCTCGAGGGTAAAACTGTTACCCGGTTAAAGGGCGGAGATCCCTTTGTTTTTGGCCGGGGGGGCGAAGAAGCGGAAGTTCTTTTAGATCAAGACATACCCTTCGAAATTGTCCCCGGTATCACTGCCGGCATCGCGGTTCCTGCTTATGCCGGCATCCCCGTTACTCACCGCGAGTTTAATTCCACCCTGGCATTCGTCACCGGAAATGAAGACCCTTCCAAAGAGGATACCTCCATCGAATGGGATAAGATTTCCACAGGTTGTGGAACTATTGTTTTTTATATGGGCATGGCCAACCTGCCCCATATCGTCGAAAAGTTAACGGCTAACGGCCGCTCTCAGGACACCCCGGTAGCAGTGATCAGGTGGGGGACCAGACCCGAGCAGCAAACCGTTACCGGGACCCTTGCCGATATTGAGGAAAAAGCCAGGGAAGCCAAAATGGGCCATCCCGCCATCATAGTGGTGGGCGGGGTTGTATCCCTCCGGGAAAAGCTCCGGTGGTTTGAACAAAAGGCTTTATTTGGTAAGCGAATCCTGATTACCCGCTCTAGAAGCCAGGCCAGCGTATTGGCTGAAAAAGTTGAAAACCTTGGCGGAGAACCCTTCGAATTTCCGACCATCGAAATAACCGACCCGGAAGACTTTGGCCCGCTGGACAAGGCCATTGCCAGTATAGATTCTTACGATTGGCTGGTTTTAACCAGTGTTAACGGGGTCCAGTCTTTTATGAACCGGATGAGGCATTTGAGAACAGATATCAGAAGGCTTAGCACGACCAAAATCGTGGCCATAGGCCCGCAAACCAGGGCAGAAATCGAAAAATACGGCATTTTCTGCGAGTTTGTACCTGAGGAATTCGTGGCTGAAGCCATAATTGAAATGTTTAAGGGAGAAGACATCAAGGGCAAAAGAATTTTGCTGCCAAGGGCCGATATAGCCAGAAAAGTGCTGCCGGAAACCCTTGGGTCCATGGGGGCCAATGTCAGTGAAGTGACGGCCTACAGTACTGTCATGGGGGCAGGCAGTTCGGAGGAGTTAATCAGGCTCCTGCAGGATAACAAAATACACGTCCTCACATTCACCAGTTCTTCGACAGTTAAGAACTTTGTCAAGAAGATTGGCCCAGACAATGTTTCCCGGCTTTTAAAAGGAGTTGTGGTGGCCAGTATCGGCCCGATCACTTCCGCCAGTGCCAGGGAACTTGGCCTTGTAGTGGATGTTGAGGCGGCGGAATATACAATTGACGGACTGGTTCAGGCAATCCTGAATTATTTTAAAGCGAATTAGGGCCGGCGGTAACGTCTATCCACTTTGGAGGTGTATTCACTATGGGTTTTCCGGTTGTCAGGGCAAGAAGGTTAAGAAGCGGGGATACTATTCGCCGCATGGTTCGGGAAAACCGGCTCACCGTTGACGATTTAATATACCCTTTGTTTGTTACAAATGGCAGGGGCGTGAAAAAACCGGTTGAGTCAATGCCTGGTGTTTTCCAACTTTCTGTTGATATGGTCCTCGTGGAGGTTCAGGAAGTGGTTGGCCTTGGTATTCCGGCCGTATTGCTGTTTGGAATTCCTGACTACAAGGACGAAAAAGGTTCTTCCGCGTATGACGATAATGAAGCTGTCCAGCAGGCTATCAGAGCCATTAAGGAGAAATACCCCGAGCTGCTTGTCGTTCCTGACCTCTGCATGTGTGAATACACTAGCCACGGGCATTGTGGGCTCCTGGACGAACAGGGGAATGTCCTCAATGACGAAACACTTGGCATTCTTGCCAAAATAGCCCTTTCTTATGCCCGCGCCGGGGCCGATATTGTGGCACCGTCGGATATGATGGACGGTAGGGTTGCCGCCATCAGGGAGGCCCTTGATGCCCACGGGTATCACAACATCCCTATCATGGCCTACTCGGCCAAGTATGCTTCGGGGTTTTACGGGCCCTTCCGGGATGTGGCCGAATCCACACCACAGTTCGGAGACCGCAGGGGGTACCAGATGGACCCCGCCAACAGCGATGAAGCATTAAAGGAAGTATGGCTTGATATCGAGGAAGGTGCCGATATTGTGATGGTTAAACCGGCGCTGCCTTACCTGGACATTATCAGGCGGGTTAAAGATGAGTTTAAAATGCCGGTGGCGGCTTATAATGTCAGCGGCGAATATGCGATGATAAAGGCGGCTGTGCAAAACGGCTGGCTGGACGAAAAAAGGGTTGTGCTGGAAGCGCTGACCGGGATTAAAAGGGCCGGCGCGGACATTATCATAACTTACCACGCCAAAGACGTCGCAAAATGGTTAAAGGAGGAACAGTAATGATTGTATCCTGGAATACAACAAATCAATGCAACATGTATTGTGACCACTGTTACCGCGACGCTGGTTCTAAGGCCACTGAAGAGCTTAATACCGAGGAAGGCAAAGCCCTGCTGGATGAGATAAAAAAGGCTGGTTTTAAGATTATGATTTTCAGCGGCGGTGAGCCCTTTATGAGGTCTGACATCTTTGAGCTGGTGGAACACTCCAAGAAGCTTGGGCTAATCACTGTTTTTGGCACCAACGGGACGTTCATTACGCCTGAAGTGGCGAAAAAGCTGAAAGACCTTAAGGTCGACGGGGTGGGAATCAGTCTCGACAGCCTGGACAGGGAGAAACACGATAATCTGAGAAAGCTAAAGGGCGCCTGGGACGGCGCCGTACAGGGCATGAAAAACTGCCGTGAGGCCGGAGTGCCTTTCCAGATTCATACTACCCTGATGGACTGGAACTGGAACGAGGCCGAAGCAATCACAGACTTTGCTGTTGATATCGGCGCCAAAGCCCACCACTTTTTCTTCCTGGTGCCTACCGGAAGGGCCAAAAACATCGAGGAAGAATCCCTTAGGGCCGAGGAGTACGAAGATATCCTGACCCGGATAATGAAAAAACAACAGCAGGTTGACATAGAGATTAAACCGACATGTGCTCCCCAGTTTATGAGAATTGCCAAACAATTAGGTATGGATTTAAGGTTTGGCCGGGGCTGCCTGGCTGGTACATCTTACTGTATTATCGGACCCAAAGGCAAAGTTCAGCCCTGCGCCTATATGGACATGGAAGTGGGAAATGTCAGGGAAACCCCCTTTAGCGAGATTTGGGCCAACAGCGATGTGTTTGAAACCCTCAGGACCATGGATTACAAGGGTGGCTGCGGACAATGCGGTTTCAAAAAAATCTGTGGAGGGTGCCGGGCCAGGGCGGCATTTTATAATGACGGCGATTATATGGCAGAAGAGCCGTGGTGCCTGTATCAGGGCAGGAAAGGATTTTAAAAATAATGCGCCAGTGCCCTACCAGCGGGCCTGGCGTATTTAATATAACGTAGGCTGTTGTATTTTCGGAGGCAGCGGGGACAATAACGAGTGAACTCGTTCAGCTAAAGCTGAACATCGAAACTTCAGTGGGGGACTCTACCCCCACTGAAGCAGAAAAGTGGAAACTCCACCTTCTAGAAGGTGGAGTCTTGGAATTGGGATAAAGGGTGTTTAAAAAATAAACCTGAAAAGGAAGGTGTACGCATGCATAAGGGTTACGACAGGTCGACCGAATTGTTTGCCCAGGCGAATCGGTACATTCCGGGAGGGGTTAACAGTCCCGTCAGGGCATTCAAGTCCGTGGGCCACAACCCAGTGTTTATCGAACGGGCCAGAGGCTCCAAAATATTTGACGTTGACGGAAACGAATACATAGATTATGTTGGTTCATGGGGGCCAATGATCCTTGGGCATCAGCACCCCGAAGTGGTTTCTGCCCTGAAATTTTACCTGGACAAGGGCACAAGCTACGGGGCACCTACGGAACTGGAAACGGTTATGGCTAAAACCGTTATCGATGCCCTGCCGGCTATGGAAATGGTCAGAATGGTCAATTCCGGTACTGAGGCCACCATGAGCGCTCTCAGGCTCGCCAGGGGATACCTTGGGAGAAACAAAATCCTGAAGTTTGAGGGGTGCTATCACGGCCATGCCGACTCCCTGCTGATTAAGGCCGGTTCCGGGGCGCTGACTCTGGGTGTTCCAACAAGCCCGGGCGTTCCGGCCAACACGGCCAATAATACGATTACTGCCCAGTTCAATGACCTGGATACCGTAAAGAAGATCTTTGAATTGGAAGGTGACGATATTGCGGCAGTTATTGTTGAACCGGTCGCCGGCAACATGGGTGTTGTCCCGCCACTGCCGGGATTTCTGGAAGGGCTCCGCGAAATCACCCGCAATAACGGAGCATTATTGATATTTGATGAGGTAATGACGGGATTCAGGGTTGCTTACGGTGGGGCTCAAGTTAGGTTTGACATTGAGCCTGACCTCACCTGCCTCGGGAAAATTATCGGTGGAGGCTTGCCGGTTGGCGCTTACGGCGGCCGGAAAGAAATTATGGAGAAAATAGCCCCTTCGGGCCCGATTTATCAGGCCGGAACCCTGTCAGGGAACCCTCTGGCTATGACAGCCGGAATCACTGCACTAACGGCCCTTCAAAAACCAGGGGTTTACGAGGAACTGGAAAATAAATCGGCCAAACTGGCCGAAGGCCTCGCTGCCGCTGCCGACAGGGCAGGTGTCAGGGTATCTTTTAACCGGGTGGGATCCATGGTTTGCACCTTTTTCACGTCCCAAAAGGTTACCGATTACGCCAGTGCCTGCACCTCAGATACAGGGAAATTCGGGATTTTCTTTAGGTCTATGCTCGACCAAGGAATTTACCTGGCTCCGTCCCAGTTTGAAGCGGCTTTTGTATCCCTTGCCCATTCCGACGAAGATATCACAAAAACTGTTGATGCTGCCTTTGAGGCCTTTAAGGCGACCCTGCAAGCCGGGGAACAATCAAAAAAATAATGTGGAAACCGTGTCATTTTTAAGAAGGAAATAGAGGAATTAGTCAATTTCTAACGAATAAAACTATTGCCAAAGGAGTGGGAGAGTTGATGAACAAAAAGCACATTATCACTGTTCTTTTGGTGCTGACACTGATTGTTGTGGTGTATTTTGCCACCGCAAGCCGTTTTTTCCACGGCGGGGACAGGGACAAATGGATTAAAGACCACGGTGCAGTGGCTGCGCGCCACGCCGACCTGAACAAGTTCTGTCTTGACTGCCACAAAAAACGGAATGAAACCAAAGAAAACTTCTGCAACAAATGCCACCAACAGTATAAAATCAAATTGGTAAAGTAAGATAAGGGGCTGTAAACGAAGCGGAGAGGTGTTTCAATGGCCCATGACAGTAAAATGACAGAGGGGTAGAACTAATGCCAGATGCATATGAGACGTTTCTTGAGGATTTAAGGAGAAGGAAAGGACTGGATTTAACCGGCTATAAACGTCCTCAAATGGAGAGACGGATCAATAGCCTGATGCGCAGCTTAAAAATCGCAAACTATCACGATTACCTTGATTTGATGGAAAAGGAGATCCAGCACTGGCGAAAGTTTGTGGACACTTTAACCATAAACGTTTCGGAATTTTACAGGAACCCTACCCAGTGGAATGTACTGGAGACTAAAATTTTGCCGGGGTTAATCGAAAATTCCCATTCTCTGAAAATCTGGAGTGCAGGCTGTTCTACAGGTGAAGAGCCTTACACCCTTGCAATGGTGATAATGAACCATTTTCCCAATGTTTACTTTTCATTGTTTGCCAGTGATGTTGACGACGAGGTACTAAACAAGGCAAAAGCCGGGGTATATGGGGACAAAGCGGTAGCAAATCTTCCAAAAAGTTACGTTACCAAGTATTTTACCCAGGAGGGGAATAATGTTACCGTCTCTGACGAAGTTAAGCGGAAGGTTAAATTTGGCAAGCATAACCTGCTCAGGGAAGGCTTTGATTTCAACTACGACTTAATTCTTTGCCGGAATGTCGTTATTTACTTTACAGAGGAAAGCAAAGCCGAGTTATACCGCAAATTCTACGCAGCCCTCAAGCTTGGCGGGGTATTGTTTACGGGAAGTACGGAACAGATTTTCCAGGCCAGGGAAATAGGGTATTCGCTGGTGGCTTCATTCTTTTATAAAAAAGGGGAATAGTCAAAAGACAGCTCCTTTACTTTGCACAAAAAAGGAAGATGCGGATATATTCGAGCGGCAACAACGCCGTTCGGCAAACCACCCCTTACGGGGTGGTTTGCCGACGACGTCAGACCGCTCTCCGGAATACACCCGCCTCTTCCTTTTTTGCGAAAAGGGGCTGTCCCTTTTGATGGAGAGAGTTCATTTTTCTGCCACCCGGCAGGAATTTTGTCTTTTCTGGTCGAATTAGTAAAAGGTTGTATTGCCCTTTAATAAGGAGGGGTTTCAGATATGTCCGAAAACTATATTTTCGCCCTGGATATTGGAACCAGGTCGGTGGTAGGGGTTGTCATGCAGGAAACCCCGAAAGGCCTGGAAATTGTTGCGTTCGAACACCTGGAGCACCAGAACCGGGCCATGATAGACGGCCAGATTCATGACATTGAACAGGTGGCTAAAGCCATTCGAACTGTGAAGGAAAAACTGGAGACAAAGATAGGTCAAAAACTCGCCCATGTGGCTGTAGCGGCCGCCGGGCGTGCCCTGAAAACCGTGAGGCTTAAGGTAAACACGGACATTTTAGAGTTCAAAGAAATCCACCGGGACGATATCCTGCGCCTCGAGCTGCAGGCCGTCCAGGAAGCGCAATTTAAACTGACTAATGTTGAGCCTGACGCGGATGAAGACTCCTTTAACTATCACTGTGTAGGCTACAGTGTTGTCCATTACGAATTGGACGGATACAAAATCGGTAACCTTTATGGCCAAAAAGGTAAAAACATGGGTGTGGAGGTAATTGCCACATTTTTACCGAGGGTGGTCGTTGACTCACTGTTCGCTGCCCTGCAAAGAGTGGATTTGGAGATGACCAGCCTTACCCTGGAGCCGATAGCTGCCAGCGCCGTTGTAGTGCCGCCCAGCATGAGACAGCTAAACATTGCCCTTGTCGATATTGGGGCCGGTACTTCTGACATCGCCATCACAGATGACGGGTCGATAGTCGGTTACGGTATGGTTCCGGTGGCCGGAGATGAAATCACGGAGAAAATATCCCAGCATTACCTGGTTGATTTTAACTGCGCCGAGACTGTCAAACGCTCCATAGATAACAGTGAAGAAATCAAGTTTGCCGATGTGCTGGGTATCGAACATGCTATTTCCAAAACTGAAGCGCTGGACGTCATTTCAGACTCAATCCGGTTTCTGACAAAACAGATCAGCGAAAAGATAATCGAACTTAACGGCAGGACTCCCCAGGCTGTTATCTGTATCGGGGGAGGCAGTTTGACCCCTCTTCTAAAAGATGTCCTGGCCGAAAATCTCGGACTCTCTAAGCAGAGAGTGGCAATCAGGGGCAGGGAAGCTATTTCCGAAGTGTATGGGGCCCAGGAACTGGTGGGACCTGAGGCTGTCACACCGATTGGGATAGCTGTCACTTCTTATGAACATAAGGGTCTCGGTTTCGCCAGGGTAATGGTCAACAACCGCCAGATTAGACTGTTTGAAGTGAACCGGGGTACAGTAGCTGATGCACTGTTGGCGGCTGGAGTCAACATACGCAAAACCCAGCCCAGGCTGGGTATGGCCCTTACCGTAGTAGTTAACGGAGAGCTGAAAATTGTCAAAGGAGGACGGGGAGTCCCGGCAGTCATAAAGTTAAACGGACAGGATGTTACGATAGACACCCAGGTTAAACATAATGATATTATAGAGTTTGTGGAGGCCCAGGATGGGGAAAATGCCAAGGGGTATATTTACGACGTTGTCCCCGACATTTTACCGATTAATATAGGCATCAATGAGGAACCCTTCGCCATAAGTCCGGTAATTACTATGAACGGCCAGATAATTACTTATTACGATGAACTTATAGACAACGCCAGGATTACGTGTTACCTGCCCAGGACAATTGCCGAGGTTCTGGAGATTGCCGGCTACGGTGAGGGCGAAAACGATTATCAGATTTATGTCAACGAACGTGTAGTTGATGTTATGGCTGAAATTGTGGACGGGGACGATATAGTAATAGAAAAAGCCGGGTTACCCGAGTCCCATGAACCGGGCGGTGAACTGCCGGTATACAATTCACCGGCAGAGGACAGCATGGGTGAACCGGTCAACAGTGAGGGGAATCCTGACGATAAGGACGGTGAACATTATATTCAGTCGTCTTTTGAAGTGGCAGCCGACAATAATGAGGTTGAACCTGGTATAACCGTGGTATACGTCAACCAGGAACGGGTCGAGATTCCGAGGGAGGATATTATTTTAACTGATATCCTGACCAGAATAGATTTCCCCTTAAGGCCTCCCGCGGGCGGGACTAAGCTCGATATGAAGGTGAACGGGATTCCGGGCGAATTTACCACCCCGCTCCGAAACGGGGATAGTATTATGCTGGAATGGAAATAGAGAATTTTTAAGAAAGTGAACTCGTTCAGCTAAAGCTGAACATCGAAACTTCAGTGGGGGGACTCTACCCCCACTGAAGCAGAAAAGTGGAAACTCCACCTTATAGAAGGTGGAGTCTTGGAATTGGGATAAAAAAAAGTTTCGACACGACGGCGTTCGACATTTTCTCTGAAGGAATTTTTGCCGAATTTCTCGAAGAAATGCAAAAAATGGCAGTTTTCTACCTGTACGAAAGCTACAAAAAAGTATGTGGAGGTACGAAAATGTGGGACACCCGTCGGGATATTAAGAAAAGAATCAAACAAATTCAAAGAGAGATGTACATCCTGGTCAAAACAAAAGGGATTAACGACCCGGATGTATATTCCAAGAGTTGTGAACTGGATTGTCTTATTGTCGAATACATGAAAAAGTACAACAATTTTGTATGCAACAGCCTTTTTAGCGGCAATTTTTAAAATTATTGTTAACCCCACCCAATAAAAGGAATTGTCCGATACGTATAGAATAATAACTGATAAAAACTTATGCTAAGGGCAAACCTCCCGAAAGGGTGGGGCGCAAAACTTTGGGTCTAAAGCATTTGCTATGATTGCCAAGTTGCCGGCGATGGGTATTATCCGTCTGCTTCTTTGGCAAGCCAGGCGGTTTTTTTAGTGGGACAGGGGTGGTACCGTATGCGAAAAATGCTCATTAGTAAAGTGCTGCCGGGAATGATCCTGGGCAAAACGGTTTTTTCACCTAATGGTCACGTTTTACTTGCTGGTGGGGCTCAATTGAACGCCAATTATCTGAAGAGGCTGCAAGCCCTGGGATATCCCGCAATTTTGGTTGAAGAGAACTATTGCCACGGTTTAACTTATCCCGAAACTGTTTCAGACAAGGCCAGAACTGACGGGATGGTGACCTTGAGGCACATTTTCGAGGAAACCCAGAAATACAAGAGGGTTGATACAGGGGCGGTAAAGTCCCTTGTCAACGAGTTTGTCGACGAAATACTGCAAAACCGCAAGAATTTGTTTGAATTTCCCGATATCCGGTCGTTTGACTCTTACCTTTACGCACACAGCATAAACGTATGCATCATGACTTTGCGGGTGGGTCTAATGCTGGACTATAACGAGCTGCAGCTGCGGGATTTGGGAATCGGGGCTCTTCTCCATGACATAGGGATGGTATTTGTGGACAAACAGTTAGTTGAAAAATTGGGCAAACTGGCGACTTCCGATTTCGAAAAAATTAAACAGCACAGTATAGACGGTTTTAGCCTGCTTAGGGAGCAAAAGGATATAAACCTGTTGTCTACCCATGTTGCTTTTCAACACCACGAATGTATTGACGGGACAGGGTACCCCCGGTCGTTGAAAAAGGCTGACATTTGCGAGTTTGCCAGAATTGTGGCAATCGCAGACCGTTTTGACGCCCTGACCTCGGAGAGACGGCACCGCAAGTCCCATTCGTACAGCGCTGCCATAGAATTGATGAAGACCGAAACAGGTAAACGTGTGGATACGGACCTGACAGATATCTTTTTGAAAAATATCGCCATATATCCCACCGGGTCACTGGTTGAACTTAACACCGGCGAGATAGGGGTAGTAGCCGGTAACAACCGGCCCGAGACCTCCAGACCGGTAATCAGAATCCTAACAGATAAAAGCAAACGGGTTCAGGCCAACCGAAACTATCTGGAAGTTGACCTTCGTAATGAAAAAGAGCTGAGGGTTTTGAGAATAGTTGAAGATGATACAATTCCCTCTTACCTTCACAAAATATTTGAAGAGCAGAGAACGGCTGTACCGGCCGGTTTGATGGCTCAAGCCAACGCTTAACAAAACAGGTCCGCTGTACTGCAGGTATTCTGTAAACAGCCGGACCTGTTTTTGGGTTGGTAGATGAAAACAACGGGCAGTGGGTATATTATTTAATCAGATTGAAATTACAATATGAAAGGATCTGGTAAATGGAAACTCTAGTGGTTACAGCGGCAATCATCAAAAATTCAGGCAAGTTCCTCATTGCCCAGAGAAAGATGGGAGCCCATCAGGAGATGAAATGGGAGTTCCCTGGTGGTAAAGTGGAAAAAGGTGAAGACCCGGAAGCCTGTCTAAAAAGGGAAATTCAGGAGGAACTTAATATAAGTATTGAGGTAAAAGATATTTACAAGGTCGTTTCCCACAACTACGAAACCAAGCATATAATCCTGCTCTGCTACACGTGCAAAATTACGTCCGGGGAACCTCAGGCTGTAGACTGCCAGGATTTTCGATGGGTAAAACCGGGTGAGATGTCCCGGTACGAGTTTGCCACAGCTGACATACCTGTCGTCAGGGAACTGTGCAAGGATTAGGGACGGGTCTTCCGGAGCCATGTGCCGTATAACGCACCGGCGACAACCCCGGCAGTTAAAGCAAGGAACAAAATGAGTACTTTGGTCAGTGTGGACATCATAGACCTCTTTTTGACCTTATTGTATACCCCGGTAGGTTCAAATATGTAAAACGCGCTGCAATGCGCGTTTTTTCACCTGTTTCTTTGCCACAGTTTACTAATTAGCCTAAGGATGGTAAAATAGGAAAAGCTAATTTAAAGGGTCTTTGGAGGGATCACAATGCCGCTTCTTTTGGTAATCCTGGTTGTCCCGTTTATTCTGTTTTTAGGTGGTGCCTATATACTGCACTACCCTGTAACTCTTGCCGTTCTGTATGGCCTCAATTTTGGCCTTATGTACCTTGTCTTATGGGCGATAGCAAACCAAATCCTGAAGATCCAAACCCAGCGGATGACTATTTCCGAAGGTAACCTGTTATTGTCCCGCAAACAGATGTATATGTCCTTTCCTATCATTAACAAGCTTGAGCTTGAAGTACCTTTGGACAGCATCAGGGACATCAGTCTGGCAACGACCCGGGTAGGATACCTGTTGACTTTGCGTTTTGACCAGGAGGGAAAAACCATGGGGGTTGACCTGGACATAAACCCCTTAAGCTGTGAAAACGGAGAGGTTTTACAGGAAGTTTTAACGAGGATGCCGGATATAACCGCCGATGAGGGTACGAGAAAAACCTTATGTGATTATACGAAAGAAATACTGCTGTGGAAGGGCAACTACATGCTATCCTTTTTTGTGCTTAGCCTGGCATTGGTAATATTCCTGGCAGTAAGCATATATTTAGGTACAAAGCTTCACTGACAAGGGACAACCCGGACGGCTCAGGCCGCCTTTTTTATTTGGGGACTTCCTATACCGCCGGAAGGAAAACCGCGAAAGATGTAGTAATACCAATTAAGAGCAGGAGGTGTTCCCGGTAGTGGAAGTTAGCAGACAGGATGTTATTGACCGGATGGAAAAAATGCTGGCAGGCCGGACAACCAGGGAAGATACCGGCTGGTGGGCCTTGGACCTCCTGTTGGAAGAACTGGAGTACGAACCTGGATATAAGACACTGTTAGAGGATGTTTTGAGGTCCCTGCAGTATTTTCATGATACCGAGCCTTTAATGCAGCGGTTTTATCCGGATACCGAAGAAATGCTTTATTTCCTAAAATGCCTCAAGGGTGAGGAGGCCTACCATCGTTCCAGGGTGATTCACTGGCGGGTGTAGGATTTTCCTCAAATGTCATCGGAATATGGGGGTATTGAAATGAACACGGCGGATATTCAACAAATAATGATCAGCCTGCTAAAGGCAGTCGACAATACCGACACCGTAGAACTTTCTCCAGGTCAGGTCATCAGTCTTATCCTGAAGGAGATTCAAGGCGATATGGCTCTGCTGACATACCAGGGCAAAGATATTCTGGCCAAGCTCGAGACTGAAGTCCCGGCCGGGCAAAGGTTAAAATGCATGGTGGAAGGGGAAAAGGACGGTCAGATTTTCCTAAAGGTGCTGACAGGAAACCAGGAAGGTATCGCCGGGGAGACATTGAAGAACATTCTGACTAAACTTGGGCTTACCGATGATGGGATAAACTTGCGGTTGTTAAGCGAAATGATTAAACAGGAGATGCCGTTAACCCAGGAAACCGCCCGGTTGCTTTCGACCTTTGCCCACGCCCTAAGCATTTCCGACCAGGATATGTGGGTCCCGGTGTTCATGCGTAATCAGGGGATTCCTCTCAACCAGGAGATGTATCAAAATGTCAAAGGGTTGTTTACTGATATAAGTTACCTGCAGGCCGAAATGACCAAGCTGCTCACCGAAACACAGCACCTGGCCGCAACAACCAAGCCAGGCAGCGATTTAGGCCAATTAGCCGCAGAAGTCAACCGGGCGTTACAAAACCTGCAGCTGTTGGGGAATGACGGGCAGGAGACGGTTACCCAGAAAATTGCAGATATTTTCCGACAGTTGATGCCCGATTCTTCCCAGCCGCAAGGGAAGATGTCCGAACTTGCCGCGCCAAAAGGCCTGCCCGGCAGCCAGCCGGGAGCCGTACAACCTGAAATAGGGCGGAACATTAGTGAATCCCAGGCATCCCGGACTGACACGATGCCCTCCGGTTTAACCCAGCAGGGCGGAAAGACAGGTGCGATGTTGACGACTGCCGGCACGTCCCAGCCCACACCTGCCGGCACATCCCAGCCCACACCTGCCGGCACATCCCAGCCCACACCTGCCGGCACATCCCAGCCCACACCTGCCGGCACATCCCAGCCCACACCTGCCGGCACGTCCCAGCCCACACCTGCCGGCACGTCCCAGCCCACACCTGCCGGCACATCCCAGCCCACACCTGCCGGCACATCCCAGCCCACACCTGCCGGCACATCCCAGCCCACACCTGCCGGCACGTCCCAGCCCACACCTGCCGGTACATCCCAGTCTATGCCGGACAGTGCACAACCAGGTGTTGCTAAGGCAGATGCCGGGCAGCCCAACCCGCCGTTGGGAAAAGAGCAGTCTACTGTTGCCGAACCACCTATGCCGGGGCGGGATAGCGCAAGGTCCGGTGAAGTCATTGCCAACCGGTTGACTGAGTTGATAGACAAAAATACGGTAATGGATAAAGCGACAAAGGAACAGGTATTAACTAAGATAAATAATGTTTTTGAGCAAGGCGGAAAGGACGGGCCCCAAAAGCCTGACCTGCTCCCGCTGCTAGACAAAATATCGAAATCCTTAAGCGAAACAGGCAAGCAGGAATATGGTGAATTAATTCAACTAACCAAGAACGTGATGTCTAAACTTGAAATTGTGCAAAACTTCAATAACAAAGCTGAGACCATCCGTGACAACTTTATTATGATGCATTCATCAATAAGGTTTGATAATTACGAGGAACCCCTCCGCATGTTGGTAAATTACCGCTATGACAACAAGAGTAAAAAACGGGATTTTACCTCCTGCCGGGTGGAAGTTAAGCTGCAGACACCCAGTTTGGGACTGGTTAAATGTGAGGTTCAGGTGAATGCCGGCAGCCTCACGGTTCGGTTTGCATCTGACAATGAGGCGGCCCTTAAACTTATCGATAATGCCGGGAATACTCTGGTGAAGCGGCTGGAAGAGATGAAATACCAGGTGACCATGCTCCCTTCAAAATTAGATTTGGAGGCAGAAAAAAACGGGTTTCTGCCTGGTGACAAACAGGAAACCCCCGGGTTGTTTCGCATTAACCTGCGGGTATAGGCAGCTTAGAGAGGAGTATCGTCATGAGTAACCGGAAAGAGCCCGAAAAAGGGGAAACCATGGCCATTGCGCTGGAATATAATAAGGACGAAATGGTTGCGCCTAAGGTTGTGGCAACCGGCAGGGGATATATTGCCGGGAAGATTATGGAGTTGGCGCGGGAGTACAATATCCCTGTGGAGAAAGACCCGGTGCTGGCCGAAGCCTTGGGCCAACTGGACCTGGGGCAGGAAATACCCCCCGAACTATATCAGGTGGTGGCGGAAGTCCTGGTGTTTATAATGGAAGTGGACCGTCAACACGGAAAAGGCGCCAGGTAATACCACCCCTGACAGCTAAGAAAGCAATATCACCGGGACCAAGCGTTCGATTATGTAGTACGCTTTGGCCCCGGTGATTTTATTTGTGTGTAGTTTATTCTTTTTCTGTCTCCTGTTCGATGGATTTAATCTGGTCTTCCAAGTCCCTGGTTGCTACAGAAATCAGCAGTTCCTTGGTTTTGCCGGCTTTTTGGGCCTCTGCAATCACATCCGGAGAAACATTGTCGTCCTTTTCAATAATAACATTGCCGCTGTCATCGGTTACGGTTTCACCGGCCTTGAGCCCGGCCAGGGCGTTTATGTCAGTTTCGGTGAGAGGTTTTTCCGGCCCGTTTTTAACGGTCTGCAGCCGGTCCATCCAAGAATCATAAGAGGTTTTCAGCACTTCTTTCTTTTCAACCAGGATTTTCCCGGTTTTCGAAAGTATTTTCTCCCCCGTGTCCTTGCCGGTCTTGGCTGCCTCTTTTAGGTTTTCACCCATCGTTTTTGACAATTCAAGGGTTTTAGCCCGGGTTTTCTCCCAGATGTTTTCAAAGTCATCCTTCCAGTTTTCCAGGTCGCCCTTCAGGTTTTCGAGGTTATCCTGGATACCGCTTTCTTCTTTTTGAAGGGTTTCTTCCACATTGGCGGTGGCAATAACTACATCTTTGCCAATCTTGTCTATACTGCTGGCCGGAATACTGGCCCGTCCTTGAAAGAGGTTTTTAATCACCCCACCGGTCAGAATATATTTTTCTATCTGTCCTGTTTGAATGTTGAAGTAATAATCGTCAATGGTACCAATTAGCTTCCCATCGGGAGTAATTATCCGCATATTATAGATGTTGTAATCCTGGGCCAGCTTTTCCAGGGTGGGAAGGTTGCTGAGAGGAACAACCTGGTCGGCCCGCGAAACAGTAACGGCATACTCACCGAAAGACTTTACGGATTCAAACTCAATGCCTTTCTCTCCCTTGAACCATCCCTTAACGTTTACCGTCAAGCCGGCAATGCTTCCATTAGCAGGATCCACAATTACCCGCGTAACGGACCCGACTTCTTCCCCCTGCAGTGAAATCAAAGGCGTGCCCAGCAGGTCCCGGGTTTTCAGAAGCCCGGTATTAGGATTGTCAGTCATCAAAAATCCCCCCTTTACATTCTTTATTAAATGTATTAGTTGTGTTGTGAGCTTAATCCTGCAAAGTTTAAATAAATTTTTGGGGGGTACAAAAAAGCATCCGCCCTCGACGGATGCTTAAGCTGTTGGATATTAATGGGTCTCCACGTCATGGGCTCCGTTTCTACGGAGGATTTCGGCGGCGGAATCGACTTTATCGTCACTGGTTTTTACGGTGGCAACTAGGTTACCCTCTTTAACCTTTTCCTCGTAAAATTTACTGCGGTCTTTGGGTATACCCCAGTCAACCAGCCCTCCCGCGATGCCGCCTGTTGCGGCACCGGAAAGCATGCCCGTAATAGGCCCTGCCGCGATGATGGGACCAAGCCCGGGAATGGCGAGAGCGCCTGCGCCTATGGCAAGTCCGGCAATTCCGCCGATAACTCCACCGGTGGTAGCGCCGTCTGTCATAGAGTCCCCACCGGACATTACACTGTTATGATCTGTTCCGGTGTAAGAACGGTCATCCTTGGCCAGAATGGATATCTCTTTTTCAAACCCTTTAGCGCGTAGTTCGGCCACGGCTTTTTCAGCCTGGTCCCGCGATGAAAATGCCCCGATTACGGTCTTGGACAAATCGATTACCTCCTTGAAATGTTTTTGCTACATTATTATGTTTCCTTTTTTGCGCCACCAATATTCGGATACCAAATCACGAAAAACCATTAACAATCATATTAAATGATTCATATACTATTTTGTGGTTTGAAATCCAAGGGGTAAGATGCGAGTCAAAACAACAAATTTTGGAGGTGAAAGAAAAAATATGCGCCCCATCCAAAACTCTAAACACAAATCTTGTCAAATCTTGTCAGAAGGTTAAAAAAACATTTATTTTTCTAGAAATTCTGTTATAATATTCATGTGTTATTTTTCGATGATAATGTGGGAGGAATGAAAAATGTTACCTACGCCGAAAAAGTATTTTCTAACAGCTGAGTCTGCTGAAGGAAAAAGCAAACTTACGGCATTTGATAATGCGCTGTTGAAGGCAAGAATTGGTAATGTGAATCTCGTACGGGTGAGTAGTATACTTCCGCCTGAGGCCAGGCTTGACGAAGGCCTGCAGATACCGCCGGGTTCTCTGGTCCCGACTGCTTACGGTTCCATTATCAGTGATGTGCCCGGTGAGACCATATCTGCTGCCGTGGCTGTCGGCTTGTCTGAAGAAAGCTTTGGTGTAATTATGGAGTTTTCAGGGAAATGTACTAAAGCGGAGGCCGAGGAGATTATTAAGGCAATGGTACGGGAGGCGTTTGAAACCCGGGAAAAACCCTTAAAGGAAATAAAGGTTGCGGCTGTTGAGCATAAGGTGGAGAAGCTGGGTTGTGCATTTGCCGCAGTACCTTTGTGGTATTAACGGTCTATGGGGGGAGTATCCGTTAGGGACTCCTCTTTTTATTTATCATAAGGAGGCAGATAGCCATGGAATTATGGTACACTGAGAAGCAAACCGAAAATGTCGGAATTACCTGTAAGGTATTAAACACCCTGCATGTGGAAAAGACGGAATTTCAGGGTCTGGCAGTCATTGAAACCTTGCAGTTTGGGCGGATGCTGGTATTGGACGGTATGGTTCAGACAACTATCAAGGATGAGTTTGTGTATCACGAGATGATTACCCATGTTCCTCTTAACTCTCATCCTAACCCCAGGAATGTGCTGGTTATCGGGGGCGGGGACGGCGGCGCTATCAGGGAGATAGTCAAACACCCCCTGGTGGAACGGGCAACTTTGGTGGAGATTGACCGGCGGGTAGTGGAGGTTTCCAGGGAATACCTGCCTGAAATTAGCTGTGGTTTGGACAACCCCAAGGTAACTGTTATCTATGATGACGGCATCAAGCATGTTAAAGACAATCCTGATACTTACGATGTGATCATGGTGGATTCCACGGAGCCTGTCGGCCCGGCAGTAGAGCTGTTCTCCGGCAGTTTTTACAGTTCAATTTTCAAAGCCCTTAAAGAAGATGGCTTGTTTGTGGCCCAGACTGAGTCGCCTTTTTTCAATGCGGATCTGATTACAAACTGCCACAAGGAAATTTCCAGAGCTTTTCCAATTACAAAACTGTATCTGGCCAGTGTTCCCACTTATCCCAGTGGGCTGTGGTCATTTACAATGGGGTCCAAAAAATACGACCCGGAAAGCCCTGCCTCAGCTGCACCCGGTTATCCGACCAGGTACTATACACCGGGAGTTCACAAGGGAGCTTTTATGCTGCCGAAATTTGTGGAGGAACTTGTTAAGTAGTCCCGGAATTACGGTTTTGGAGGTGCGGTAGATGGAACTGGTAGAAAGATACAGCAGTTTTATGGGCAGCAATGACTCATATGATGAGGCGGATACTGTCATTGTCGGGGTACCGATGGACTTCACGGTCAGTTACAGGCCGGGGTCAAGGTTTGCCTCCCAGGTTGTGCGAAACGTTTCGTATGTTTTGGAAGAGTACAGTGTCTACCTGGACCGGGACCTTGCCGACTATAAATATCATGACTGGGGCGACATCAACCTCCCCATCGGCAATGTGCCCGCCAGCCTCGAACGGATTGCAGAAGTATCTGCACGCCTTTGTAATGACAACAAGTTTCCTATATTTGTCGGCGGGGAGCACCTGGTTTCCTATCCCATTATCAGTGAAGTCTACAAAAAGCACCCCGATCTGGTGGTTATCCAGTTTGATGCCCATGCGGACCTGCGGGTTGACTACCTGGGAGAGCCCAATTCCCATGCCACGGTCATGCGGAAGGTGTGTGACCTCATCGGCGGGAGGAACCTGTACCAGTTTGGCATTCGGTCCGGAACCCGGGAGGAGTTTACCTATGCCAAGGCCAGTACCAACATGTATGTGGATCAGGTTATAGCCCCCCTCAGGAATGTAATCCCGGGTATTGGCGGTAAACCGGTTTACCTGACAATTGATATTGACGTGGTTGACCCGGCCTTTGCCCCAGGTACCGGAACTGTCGAACCAGGCGGGATTTCGGCCCGGGAGTTGATTGAAGCTGTCCACCTCATGCGGGAACTTAACATTGTGGGGATGGACATAGTGGAAATAGCGCCGGCCTTTGACCAGTCAGAGCGGACTGCCCTGCTGGGAGCGAAAATTATCAGGGAAGCGATTTTAGGTTGTACAAGGCCCAATCCCTAGATATACTGCGGCCCCTTGACAATAATTTGGGGATAGGCTACGATATTTTAAGAAGTTGATGTAAGGGGGCGCCAGCTATGTGTGAATGCTGTTCAAACCATGCAGCCAACCATCAGGGGCATGTTCACGTTAACAGTGTTGAAAGCGATGATTGCTTTAAAGGACTGGCCCATGTTTTGAGGGATGTGCCCGGAGTTATCAGTGTGGAATTTGCCGCGGCAGCTGAACAGGCCAAGATAGTTTTTGACAAGAGAATTCTTGAAATAACAAGCCTGGAGCAGATTTTGGATAAAAACGGGTTTGCAGTGTCATAAGCTTTAAATACTAGGGATATCTTGAGAAAATGGGATATTTCCAGGAATGTCGAGATATTCAAGATAATCCGGTTAAAAAATTGGGTTTCACCAAAAATTACATTTGACTTCTTTATTAGGATTGTGTATACTTATTTTTGTCACGAAAATAAACGGGCGATTAGCTCAGCTGGGAGAGCGCCTGCCTTACAAGCAGGATGTCGGCAGTTCGATCCTGTCATCGCCCACCATTAGCACGGAGCTGTGGTGTAGAGGCCTAACATGCCTGCCTGTCACGCAGGAGATCGCGAGTTCGAATCTCGTCAGCTCCGCCATATGCCACGGTAGCTCAGTCGGTAGAGCAGAGGACTGAAAATCCTCGTGTCGGCGGTTCAATTCCGTCCCGTGGCACCATACAAATCCAACATGCGAAAGTAGCTCAGTGGTAGAGCATCGCCTTGCCAAGGCGAGGGTCGCGGGTTCGAATCCCGTCTTTCGCTCCATAAGAAAATATAAGACGCCGTGGGGCGTCTTTTATTTTCTTATGGAGCGGTTGCATGCTGAGAAAAATGCCGTCTGGCGTCGTTGTGCGCCCGGCCGCAATCCTCAGCGTATCCACATACGCTTCCGGTTGCGGCCGGGCGTACGCCTAGCCAGACGGCATTTTTCTACCCCTGGGTCGGAAGACAGGCGGAAAAGAGTGTGGGTGTGCTTTCTGGGGCCTCGGCGCACTGAGGTGTACCATCGGGAGTGTGGGTGTGCTTTCTGGGGCCTCGGCGCACTGAGGTGTACCATCGGGAGTGTGGGTGTGCTT
>JAJZQD010000062.1 GCA_021847735.1 Bacillota bacterium
GGTTTGGTACAGGGAAGAAGTAGGCGTTGTCTAGTGAAATTGCAGCAGTATACTTGAAACCGGCACTGTCAGGTAACTGAATGTTACAACTAATATACTTATTAAAACTTTTTACGTCTACCCTTTTGCCACCCGCCGCACCTTCTATTTTGATTGCAATTGGATTACCTAACCGGACTAACTTATATTTCTTTGTAAGACTCTCTAAAGACTCAGTAACTCCCGGTTCTTTAAGGATTAAACTAACATTTATTACTAATTCCTGAACATCAATACCTAGTTGCGAGACCAAGTTTTCAATATTCACTGTCCCAACCGGCAGCGTCAACAAAGTCCCGGCAGTTTGTATTTTGAGTGCAACTCCTTTACTGTTAAGGGTTTGGACGAAACTTCCACTCAGTTGGGTAACTACCAAATCGCAGGTTACGGGGACAGAAATTACCGCTGTTTTGGCGTTTTTTTGTTTGTCTAAGATGGTCATGGCGGCGGTTTCATTGACGGTCACATTTATAACTGTTTGCTGGTTGGATGATGAGACTCTGCTTGTAACCGCATCAGATAAATTGACTTCACTGGCAGCGGCCAAATCTCTGGTCGCATTCTCAGTTGTAAAGCTTAATTCATAAGGACTTTTTAATGTTTCTCCCGAACGGTTTTTAACCGCATCTACAGGAATAACAACCTGGTATTTGGTCCCGTATGCCATATCCCCGAAGGGTATTATGGTCAGTTGGTCTCCCGATAATTTAGCGGCATACGGGATACCCCTGTTTTCGACTTCAAGAGAAATATCTCCGAAAAGGCTGTCCTTAAGCACACTGTCATTCAACTTAATTACAATCTCGGAATCCACCTTTGTACCAGTCTCATCATTATCGGGACTGCTTGAAATGACGGCAAAAAACGGCGCAAAATTAACCGTACCCTTTACCTCTGTCGATTTGTTAAAGGCATCCACTGCTTTGACTACTACGGTGTAGCTTCCTTGATTGGGATATTTCCCGGAATTATCTGTACCATCCCAATATGCGGAATTATTTCCCACCTTCCTCTGCGCATCTGTATAGAGGGTCTTAACCAGTGAATTACCATTGAGGATTTCTATTGAAACCCTGGCACTCTCACTTAAGTAGTATTGAACTGTCATTTTTTTGGCCTTGGTAAGCCAAAAGGGGTTAGGATTAAACTTAAACTGCGTAATCTGGGGAGGCTCTTTCTCAATTACGATGCTGTCTTTCATAGTTTTGGTGAAACTGGCTACCGTTAAACTTGAAACAGTTACAAGGCAAGTGTATTCACCGTCAGGTACAATATACCCCGCGGTATCCTTCCCGTTCCACTGGACAACCTTGTTTCCGGCACCCTGTTTTTCTTTATTTACAAGGGTTCTGACAGGCGTGGGACCTTTAAGAACCTGAACGGAAACGGTTGATTCATTCGGAACTGTATACGAAATACTGGCTATACCATTTGAAGGATCTTTAGGATTAAACGGCTCGGGGGTAATCAATAAACCGGTCACTACTTCTTTGTAAGCTGCCTTGAAGCTTTTTCTCTGCTCAACAGCGGCTTTACCAAACTTGTCAACTGCATTGATAATAACGAAATATGTTCCCTCGGGAATATAACTCCCGTTATCGTCCCTGCCATCCCAAAGACAGGTATTGCTGCCCGCCCTTCGTGCTTCAGCGTTGAAAACAGTTCTAACAGGCACTCCGTTGTCTTTTAATATCTGTATTGTAGTCGCGGCGTTTTCATCCAGGGTGAATTTTATCCTCATGGGATTACCAATGCCAAAAGGGTCTGGCGAAATTGAAACGTCTTTGATTGACGGGTCGCCCTTTTCAACAGTGAGTAAAACCTTATACGTGCTTCTGGCAGTAGATATTTCAGAGCCGGCGGCAGCTATCTGGATTGTATATTCCCCATCCCTCACCAGATTACCGTCTTCGTCCTTTCCATCCCAGGCAGTACTGTAAGTCCCCGCCGTTTTAGACTCGTTGACAGTAATTTTTTTAACCGGGTTGGTCCTGTCCAGTATGGTGATACTTACCAGGGCATCAAGGGTAATGGTGTACTCTATCCTGCATGAGTCGCCGTTTGGTGGGTTTATAATATCCGGGCTCAGGCTTACATCTATGATTTTTGGAGTTTGGCTTCCGGCAAGTGCGGAAAATTTAACCGGTGGTCCCGTTAAACCTCTGGGCAACCCAGGTAATGCAGGAAGCCGGTTTTCTATTTCCTTTACAGTAAGGGTCTTCCTGACTTCTTTAGAAGACTTGCCATAATTATCCACTGCCGCAAGGACAACGGTATACGTCCCCGAAGAGATATATTTACCTCCGTTGTCTCTGCCACCCCACAAAATGCTGCCGTCACCGGCTTTTTTAAAGGTGCCTTCAGGAATTTTATAAATCGTCTTTCCTGCTTTATTAAAAACCTTTAATGAGACTTTAGCGTCTTCACTCAGATGAAAGGAGATAACTGCCCCCCGGCCACCTATTTGAAGGGAATCGGGGTTTATTGTTAAACCGGTTATCTCCGGCGAGTTCTTTTCTATAATAATTTCCCCGGAAAGACTACTCTTGAAAGAAGCATCTGTTGGATTGACCGCTTCAAGGTTATATGTATAAGTGGCATCTCCTACCACAATACCCTTGTCATCGGTATTATCCCAATTAATGAAGTATTCTCCGTCAGATTGAAAGACTTTGTTATAGATGGTTTTAACTGGCTCTCTGCCTTTAAGGATTTTTAATGTAACCAGGGCCTCAGAGGAGAGCTTGTAACTTAAATCATCAACCTTAATGAGTACCGGAACGCGGGCCACCACCTGTCTTTTTTCCGCATTACCAACCAGTATTCCGTTTCCATCCCGGGCTTCGACAACAAACCTGTACTCTCCATCAGAAACTAAGACCCCGTCTTCACTCTTTCCGTCCCATTTCTGATAGAAGGACCCGGCAGGACAAAGCTGGTCTAATACAAGAGTCGCCACCCGGTCTCCATTTGTGTTACAGATGTAAAGCTTAACATAGCAGTTAATGCTGACTTTATATTTAATACTAATCTGGCTGCCTAACTTAATCTGTGGAGGCAACTCAAGGCCTGTGACACGGTTGTCATTAAATGTTGCCGTTCGTGTAATTAAGGTGCAATTCCCCGCTGTGTCGGTTGCTGTTACGGTAATACCGTTGCTGTCAACAGAGAGGTTAACAGCCTTACTAAAATTGCCTTCAGTATCCGCAGGCACTGTTATGTCATTGATTGTAACCTTGCACCCCGGTTCTGTATATCCGGTAACTATGGTGAAACCACTGCCGGTCTCAATGTTTTCGGATGGGGCAGTCAAAACTAAGACAGGGGGGACATTATCGTAGAGTACCGTCCGGGTCAAAGTAAATTCGTTACCCGCAGTATCTGTTGCCACTACGGTTATGATATTTTTCCCCGGGTTGAGGCTAACAACCTGGTTAAATTTGCCTTCGGAGTCGACTGCGGCTTTTGCCCCGTTAACTACCACTTTACTGCCATTTTCGGCGGAACCTGCAACCGGCAATATACTTTTATTTGTCACCAAATTATCGGAGAAATCCTTTAAGTCAAGGGATGGCAGTGAAGAATCGTAAACCACTGTCCGGTAAGAAATCATTAGATACCCCAAAGGACCAATAACTTTAACACTGAGAATGTTTGTACCCTTTTCCAGTTTGATATCTGCGGTAAAGTCGCCTCCGGCGTCAATTGTTGCCGGGTTCCCGTTAACGGTTACGGAACTCCCCGGCTCCGAATGCCCTTTAACTTTTACCGACTGTTTGTTGGTCTGCAGGTTATAAAACGGGTAATATAATGTAAGGTCCGGAATAAGTTCTGCCTTTATCATCATTTGTCTGATAAATGCCGATATTTCGGCCCTGGTGCAGGTTTTGTCCGGGTAAAATGCCTCAGTGGTGTTCCCTGTGAAAATACCGTTCTTAACCGCCAGAGCCACAAATCTTCTGGCCCAAGGACTGATGCCATTTTTGTCTCTAAACCGGGCCAGGCTCTGATTTATTTCATTAGGTGAGATTGCGGCATTCCCCTTTACTTCGATTAGGGCGCGGATAATCATGGAGACAGCCTGCTCCCTTGTCACGTAATCGGCAGGCCGGAATGACCCGTCCGAAAAGCCGCTGATTATACCTTTTTCAGCTGCAGTGACCACAGGTACCGAATACCAATCGCTGCTTTTTACGTCCGAAAACTGAGGCTTGCTGCCGGAAGGGCCAACTCCAAGAGCCCTGGTTATCATAACTGTAAGCTGGGCCCTGGTAACCCCCTGATCTGGAGAAAAACTACTCTTGTCTGTACCAAAGACCAATAGCTTGGATGCCAAAGTGTTAATGTCTTCCCTGGCCCAGTGGTCTTTCACATCGGTAAAAACCTTGCGGTTTTCTATTACCGTGTATACTCCGGCGCTTTGATGTTTAATAACAGCAAACATCTTACCGTCTTTCTCGATAAACAAAGTGGGCACAGACACCAAAGCTCCATTTTTATCAACCCTGACCCCGGTTGCCTCATTAACGTCAACTGTTTTACTTAAAGGCAGGGTCCCCGTAACATAACTGTTAAACCGGTCTAATTTTATTTTGCTGCCTTGATTTGAAATTTCTATTTTGAATGAACTGGGTTCAGCTACCTGGGTTATTTCGTAATCTACTACAAACCCATTTACTTTTTCGAGATCCCCTGTTTTTTCCCAGGCTATAATGATGTCAATTACCGATTTGTCCGGGCTGCCGCCTAACTGCCGGGCATATTCGGCAATCCTTAAACCGGGCAATGGCACTGTATATGAAAAATCAGGTAATCTAACATCTATCGAAGCACCGTGTTCGGCCAGGGTAGAAGCAACCGTGTATGGCAGTTTGATATTGACTGACTCGTAGTTTTTATCCAGGGTGAACCATACCCTGCTTAGATCTTGCAGCTCTTCAATTTTCTTCATTGAATCCCGTTCTCTTAACGAGATAGTTGTCACAGCTTGTCCATTGCTATCAGACGTAGTAATATCGGCTAAATCTGAAAAGTCTATACCCATTTCCTTGGCCGCAACCTTTGAAGGGTATGCAGTAACAATATAAATAATAAATATGATAGCTATAAAATAAAAATTAAGCCGGCCAATCCTTTTCATTCTTATCCCATCCAATGGTTATAAAATTCATACCGGTACGAGGGTTGAAAAAAGGAGAGTAGCAGCAATCGCTACTCTCCTCACTTCCAGCTTATTTATAAATAACCTCAATTCTGTAGCCGGCATCAAGAACCGGAGAAGCATTATGGTTTGATCCACCATAGGACCAAACGGTTGCCTTGTGTGTTCCCTTGATGAAACTGACGTTGAAGTAGTCCGGACTGGTCGGGGCGGGTGAAATGCCGGTCCAACCGGTGGCTGCCATGTTGAGCAGGTAGTAATCATAAACCGGACCGTACACGCTGTCCACAATACCGTTTGTTGCGGGGCGGCGGTTGGAAATAACTACTCTGCCCCCCAGCAAATATTCATCCGGCATCCATGATTCCCCGGCCCATATAGAGGCCTCCTGGGGCATTGACCAGATAAACCCGGGATAAAGCGGTATATCCGAAGGGACTAACTCAACAATTGTCATATTATGAGCCTGGCGGTGGCAAGCAGCACACTGCATATTGCCGGCGTAAACCGCTCCGGCAACAGTTTGATTGCTGCTGGCATGACATGTATTGCAGTTCCAGGGCTTCAGCTTGTTAGTAACCGGGTCAGTCTGTGTTTTCGGGTTGTTTAAGTGCTCTTGGGTCAGGTTATTGATGTGGCAGGTGGTACACTTGTCATCGAGGGCGGTGGTTGCATGGAGGTCGTCGTGGTTGGCCTGGGTATGGCAGGTTGTACACGACTTATCTTTGTTGTAAACGGCATTTCCAACAGTCTGGCTTACATTAGCACCATGACAAGTATCGCAGGTCCATGCATTGCCGGTCTGTGTAGTCGGGTTGTTTAGGTGCTCCTGGGTCAGGCTGTCTATATGACAGGACGTACAGTTCTGAGCAATTCCTGTGGGAGTGTGGCTTTCCTCATGACTTGCCTGGATGTGGCATGCCCCGCAGTTTTTAAGTCCGTTGGTAATCGCATAAACCACTCCCGTGACAGTGCTCTGGTGACAGGTGCTGCAGTTAAACGGCTGCCCCAATGCATCGGTATGTAACGGGTGCTCCACACTGAGGGAAGCGTTGTGGCACTTCTGGCAGTCTGCGCCTATTGCCGCAGTGTGGAGGGTGGCGATATCCCCATGCCCCCGGATCTTGTAACTATAAGTTTCGTTATGGCAGTCGGTACATTTGTAAGAGATTAGCACAGTATAAGTGTGGTTTCCGGCGTGGCACACGCGGCAGTCCCTGATAGGCAGGTCGCCTTTATGACAACCGTCACAGTTTGCCATCGGGTGAACTTCCGGGTAGCTTTGGTGACAGTCGGCACAGGTGCCGGTCGACCCTGAGGTTGAGCCGCTTACCTGCAAAGTACCTGTTACCGGGATGCCCCTCAATGCACCGATTACGGAGGATGCGCTAATCTGAACGGTAAAGGTACCTGTTACTGTCTGGCCCTTCCCGTTGGCACAGTCCCATGCGGCGGTACCGGTCCCTGCCGGCATCTCCTTGTAACTGCAAATTGTTTTTACGAGAGCGTTATTAGCGTCGAAAATCTTGACGGTAACATAAGATCTCTCGTTTACATCGTAGTAAACGGTGACCTGATTTCCCTGAGTTAAATCTACAGTAGCAGGTTCTGAATAGACATTGGATATTACCGGGATAGCCCCGGCCAGGAAGGCCAGTTCCGCGGAACTTGTTTTGTTGAAGTTATCAATAGCAGTAAGCTTCAGGAAATAATTCCCGCTGGTAATCGGGCTGCCCGAATTGTCTTTGGTATCCCAGGGCAGCGAACCGTTGCCGCCTGTTGTTTTAACCTCCGCCGGCAAGTCGCGTACCACACTGCGGTCGGTGGCTTTGAGAACCTGGCCGCTGATATTTGACGGTTCACTGACAGTATATTTGAAGGTGACGGGGTTCCCGATTTTGACTGTGGTCGGGCTTACACTAAGGCCGCTTAAAATAGGGTCGGCGGCTTCAACGGTGATGGTTCCTTTGTAAGTACTCTTAAAAGTTGACACCGTCGGGCTTACTGCATCTAACCGGTAAGTATAGGGACCGTCGGAAACATATTTCCCGGCATCGTCCTTACCGTCCCATCCGACAGAGTTGGCACCGGAGAATAAGGTGACAGCGGGATAAGTCCTGACCGCGGCTGTCCCTTTTAGAATAGTAAGTGTCACTTTAGCGTCATTGGACAGTGTAAAATTAACTGCCGCAGGACCGGCTGTCGTGTTAAAGGGCTCAGGTGTATGGGCAACGTCACTGATACCCGGCACGTATCCGGCCGCGATGGTCCCCGCAACTTCCGTGGAGTTCCCGGAGGCATCGCTGCCACTGACGGAAACCGTATAGGTTCCTTCCGGAACGTAGTTGCCGGCATTGTCCCTGCCATCCCATACATTCGTATTTGCACCGGCATTTCTCGATTCCCCGGAAGCTATATTCCGCAGGGTGGTTGAACCCTGGTAAACTTTGATATTAACTGTCGCGTTTTCGCTCAGGGTGTACTTGATGGACAGCGAATTAAGGGTAATTTTGAAGGGATCCGGGCTCAAACTAAAGCCGGTGATTTCCAAAGGTTTTCCTTCAATAGTAAAGGTTGGTTTAAGAGTACCGGAGAAGGTTGAGACGGTCGGGCTGACAGCGGTTACCTGGAGGGTATAAGTACCATCCCCTAAGACATTGCCTGTGCCGTCCTTGCCGTTCCAGGTGACGGACTGGTCCCCTGCGGGCAGGTTTTGATTGTCAACAAGTGTTACGAGGGAAGTAGTCCCGCTCAGGATTTTTACCGTTGCCAGGGCATTGTTGGAAATGTTGTAGCTGATGGTCGCGTTGCCTTTCCCCGGGCTATATGGGTTGGGGGCAACTGCCGCACTGTTTACTGCCGGCTGGTACCCGGCGACAAAGGAAATGATCTGGTCACCTGAAGTCTTGCCATAGTTGTCTACGGCATTTATTACCCCGGTATACGTTCCCTCCGGGACATAACTACCGGCATCATTTGTGCCGTCCCATGAAATGGTGACAGACCCTCCGTTCCTGGGTTCTGCATTTGTTACTGTCTTCACCAGGGTGCCGACACTGTCAAGTACCTTCACGGTTACACTGGCATTCTTACTCAGCGTGAACTTGAAGTTCTGGTAGGCTACCCCAATTTTAAGGGGGTCCTGGGATACAGTCAGCCCGGTAATCGTCGGGGCTGCCTTATCAACTACAGTAGTATCTTTGTATGTATTCTTGAATGTAGATACAAGGGGGCTGACAGCCTCTAACTGGTACGTGTAAGTACCCTCTGCCACAACCTGGCCGAGGTTGTCTTTACCATCCCATGCAATGGTGTATGTCCCGGCCGGGGTTATGCCTACAGTATTAATAGTCCTGATGACCGTGGTAGTGCCTTTGAGAATCTTTAAAGTAATTATGGCATCACTTGAGACCGTGTAACTGATGTTGGCTTGGTCTCCGTTTAATGGGTTGAACGGGTCAGGTGTGTCACTCACATTGCTGAGCAGGGGACTTCTCGCCGCAATTACGACTTTTTCTGCCAGGCCTATCTGGGCACCGGTGGCGTCTGTGGCTTCAACGACAATCTTATAGTTGCCGTCAGGAACCAGGGTGCTGTTATTATCATAGCTATCCCAGACAGATCTGTTAGCTCCGGCCAGCTTTGAGCCGCTGCTTAAAATATTGCGAACCAACTCGCCGCTTTCCTTGTAAACAACTACGTTAACAGTACTGGCCTGGCCAAGTGTATACGAGATAGTACTATTGAATCCAATTTTTACCGGGTCAGGGCTTATAGTTAAACCGGTGACCTGGTTTTCCAGTATAGT
>JAJZQD010000063.1 GCA_021847735.1 Bacillota bacterium
TGCATCACTATAATTTCCCACCGTACAGTGTCGGGGAAGCCAGGTTCATGAGGGGACCGGGCCGCAGGGATATAGGGCACGGTGCTTTGGCAGAAAAGGCTTTGGCGCCGATGATTCCGAGTGAAGAGGATTTTCCGTATACTATCAGAGTGGTGTCGGAAGTTCTGGAATCCAACGGCTCATCATCGATGGGCAGTGTATGTGGGAGCACACTGGGTCTGATGGATGCAGGAGTCCCCATAAAATCCCCGGTGGCCGGTGTGGCTATGGGTTTGATTAAGGGAGACGATAAGTTTGCCGTTTTGACAGATATTCAGGGCAGTGAGGACCATCTGGGGGATATGGATTTTAAGGTAGCAGGGTCGGAGAACGGTGTCACTGCTATTCAGATGGATATTAAGATTGCCGGAATTAACAGGGAGATACTCAAAGAAGCTCTGGAACAGGCCAAACGCGGCAGAACGCACATCATGCAGAAAATGCTGGAGGTTATTTCAACTCCCAGGCCGGAACTTTCGCCGTTCGCGCCGAGGATTATTACATTTACCATCGATCCCGATAAAATCAGAAACGTTATTGGGCCGGGCGGTAAAACAATCAAAAAGATTATTGATGAGACCGGTGTGAAGATTGACATCGAGGACGACGGCAGGGTATTTATTGCCGCAGTTGACGGTGAAGCCGGTAAGCGGGCCCTGGAGATAATTGAAAGTCTGACAGCCGACGTCGAGGTGGGTAAAATCTATCTTGGCAAAGTAGTAAAGATTATGGATTTCGGTGCTTTTGTTGAAGTCCTGCCGGGCAAAGAAGGTCTTGTACACATTTCCCAACTCGCTGAGCAGCGGGTCGGAAAGGTGGAAGATGTGGTTTCTGTCGGAGATGAAATAATGGTCAAAGTAGTCAAAATTGATGAGCACGGTAGGGTTAACCTGTCTCGTAAGGAAGCTATCCGGGCCCAGCAATCATCCGAAAAATAGGAGTAAAAACCGATGTATATCGGTTTTTACTTTTACCCACAGAAGTATAACCGGGGGTGTTTTTAGGTGAGGCTTGGTATTCACACCAAAATAAACGAGGGTTTTGAGAAGGCGGTCCTACGTTTAGTGAAGCTTGGCTGTAATGCCTGTCAAATTTTTTCGCGCAGTCCACGGGGAGGCAAGGCCAGGGTTTTAGGCGAAGAAGAGGTAAGGCGGTTCCGGGAATTATGTGGCAAACATGATATCAACCCGGTGGTTGTACATATACCCTATGTACTGAACCTGGCTACCTCCGACCCCAAAATGCATGAGTATGCCTGGGCAATGGTCAAAGAGGACATGGCAAGGGCTGATACGCTTGGTGCATCCTTCCTGGTCCTGCATATGGGCAGTCACAGGGGCGAGGGTACCGACAAAGGGTTAGCCCAGGTGGCCAAAGCCTTAAACAGCGCCCTGGAAGGTTACGAAGGTGATACTATGCTCCTGCTGGAAAACACGTCAGGTTCGGGAACTGAAGTAGGCAGTACTTTTGAACAGTTAGGCCAGGTTTTGAATGAATTAAAAATTCGGCGTGCAGGCATTTGTTTTGACACCTGCCATGGGTTCGCCGCCGGTTATGACCTGTCCGAGGGGGAAAAGGTTGACGCCACTTTTAATGAGCTGGATCGCATTATCGGTTTATCTGACCTTAAGCTGATCCATACCAATGACTCGGTGTTTCCTCTCGGCTCAACCAAAGACAGGCACGCCGACATAGGTAATGGTTATATCGGGGAGCGGGGATTTAAAGCCATCCTGAACAACCCCCGGCTGCAGGGTATCCCGTTTATCCTGGAGACACCGGCCGAACAGGATGAAGACTGGGAGAGGAACCTGAAAACTGTCAGGCGGCTAACCGGTGAATGAAGTTTCAAAAGGTTCTTGCCTTAAATGGTGTGGTTTACCACAGCCGGTTAACCGGTGCCAAAGGTAAGGAATCGGGTGAAACTCAATAGTAATTTGCTCCTAAGGGGACCCTGCGGGGTCTTTTTTGTTTGGCGGGGGTTAAGGCAGATTGCGCAAACACGCGATTTTTATTATAATCGTTAAGTATCTCTCTGCCGGACAAACACATTTAAAGTTTTTTGACAGGAGGGATTAATATGGAAAAGACAAACAAGATGATTTTATATTTTATCACCGGTATTTTGGTAATGTTGATGTTGGGTGCCTTCTACAAGCCTAGCGGGGCTGAGGCAGGGAGCACGAGGGAACTAAGTTTGGGGAAAATCGGTGGTGATGTCCGGCAGCTGCAAGTTGACCTTAATAAAAAAGGTTACAACCTTGAACCCTTTGACGGCATTTATGGGCTGAAAACCCAGCAGGCCGTGATAGACCTGCAAAAGAAAAACCACCTAAAGCCTACAGGCGTTTTCGACCGGAACACCGGTGCCGTTTTAGACGGTAAAAAACGGACCGGCTTAAGGCCCGGAACAGACATTAACCGTGTTTCCAGGGGAGTATCCAGACAAGATGTAGTTACGCTGGCCAGGGTAGTCCATGGTGAGGCCAGGGGAGAACCCTTTGAGGGCCAGGTTGCAGTGGCTGCGGTGGTCCTAAACAGGACCCGTTCCGACCAGTTTCCGAAAACGATTAAAGGGGTGGTATTTGAATCAGGGGCCTTTGATGCCGTCAGTGACGGCCAAATTTGGCTGGATCCTGACGAACAATCCGTCAAGGCCGCCGAACTGGCCCTTTCCGGATATGACCCCACAGGCCATGCTATTTATTACTGGAACCCCGCCAAAACCACCAACAGGTGGATTTGGTCAAGGCCTATTATGAAGCAGATAGGCCAGCATGTATTTGCCAAGTAAGGTTTCGAAGGTGATTTAAAAGAGTGAAGGGTTAACTCGGAGGAGCTAACCCTTATTTTTTATACAAAAAAAGGTTAACCGTGGCCGTTTTTGCGGAGAGACACTTTGCCGGTCGGTATGGAAATACAAGGATAATGATATGTTATGGAATAGGAAAACCTCTTTGAAAATACCATCTGGTTCCAATACTGTAAAAGGCTAAACATTCTGGTAAATGGTTTTTCTTTTACCTGTTTTATTGGACTGGTTGTAACAAAACCAGAATTGCCGGGAAATTCCGCCCCCTTTATACTATGATCAGGTGCAACACGCCTAAGAAAGGGGGGAAGATATGAAGAAAAAATTTGCGATTGTTTTTGCAACAGTTCTATTTTCTATGGTAATCATACTGCAAATCTACCAGGACAAAGCTTTTGCTGAGTCATCACAGCCTTCACACCCAAAGCCGCTGCCCTCCTTTGGCCGGAAAATGCTTTTAATGGCCGACATGGTTACTGGAAAGGCTCCTGCCGGAACCACGGAGGTTATAAAAATATCAAAATATGTTCCCCGAATTCCCAAACTTAAACCTGCCGCCGGCCTGTCTCGGGAAGTTATAGGTTATTACACCGAAGACTGGGTAGGAGACATGGATTCACAACGGTCAGTCAGTTCACATGGTGATATGATGTCAGGTGTAGCCACATTTTCTTTTCAGCTTAAGGCAGACGGGAATTTAGCGGGTTCCAGTCCGGCATCTATAGTCTCGCGATTCCGCAACAGCGGTGGCAAAGCCTTGGCCCTAGTACATAACTGCAGTAACGGTGCCTTTGACAGGGATCTCATCGACAATGTCCTCAATAGTCCAGCCCTTCGGGCCAAAACAGTGTCAAACATCCTAACTGTGGTAAAAGACAACGGCTACAACGGTGTGAATATTGATTTTGAAAACATTCCACCTGCTGACAGGGACCTTTTCACCCGGTTTATCTCTGAAGTCTCCTCGGCCTTACAGAAAATAGGGTACATAACGACTATCTCAATCCCTGCCAAGACATATGATGAATTAACAGGCTGGAACGGCGCCTTTGATTATAAGGAGCTGGGGGTGATAGCTGACAGGATAATGTTGATGACATATGACGAACACTGGTTTGGCGGACCACCGGGACCGGTGGCCTCTGCCGGGTGGGTTGAGCAGGTAATCAGTTACGCCGGGAGCCAGATTCCGGCGAACAAATTGTTGCTGGGAATAGGTATGTACGGATATGACTGGGAAGTTAATTCGGGTAAAGCCTTCACACTTCCCGCGGGAAAAACCCTTGGGCAGGCAAAACGGTTTGGTGCCGTGGTAAACTGGGACGATACCGCCCAGGTGCCTTATTTTTACTACTGGGCCAATGGTATCAAGCATGTCGTGTGGTTTGAAAGCAATAACAGCGCTGCATTTAAACTGGACATGGTGAACAGATACAACCTAGCCGGGGTGGCAATATGGCGGCTTGGCTTCGAAGATGACGGTTTCTGGCAGACAATTGCCGGTAAATTTTCCAATTCCAAATAAAACAAAGGTTTGTATGCTTTGGTAATATATTCTAGTATGAATCTGTTTAAAAGGATGCTGCTCCGGCAGCACCCTTTTTTTTACGAATATCCTCGGGGCCTGATGAATAATATCAATATCAGGCACAGTTTAATCCATTAAACTGTAATAATTGATCCGGAGGTTTGTCAGATGAGAATGTACTATTTCAATTTCAACTACATCATCAAGAAAATGGCTGCCGTGCTAATTGTTATTTTGGCGGCCCTGCTAGCCTTCAAAATAATCCAGTACAATCTGTTCAAGCCGGCCATCAGTAATTTTGAACCGATCTACCGCGGTAGTGCGGAACAAAAGAAAATAGCATTGACATGCAATGTTGTATGGGGGGAGGAATATGTTCCCCAGATAATAGATATCTTAAAAAAAAACAATGTTAAAATGACCTTCTTTATGGGTGGTAAATGGGTCAAGGACTTCCCAGACATGACGAGGGAATTATCAAAAAATCATGAATTGGGTAATCATAGTTATTCCCATCCGCATCCCACCTTCATATCAAAGGCGGAGAACATTGAAGAGATAGAAAAAACGGAACAGGCGGTTTACAAAGTGACCGGAATGACTACCCGTTTATATGCCCCGCCATATGGGGAGTTTAATAACACTGTCCTGGAAGCGGCGGGGGAAAACGGTTACAAGATAATTCTTTGGAGTATAGATACACTAGACTGGCAGCGGCCTTCACCGGATGAAATAGTGAGGCGCGTGTGTGATAAGGCCCATAATGGGGCGATTGTCCTGATGCACCCGACGGGACCGACGGTTGCGGCTCTCCCGGTAATTATCAAAGAACTTAGGAAAAAAGGTTACGAGCTGACTACGGTTTCAGATGTGGCTGGTATAAGATAGCGTGGCGATCCGCAAAGGGTAAAACAAAGGGTAAATATTTGATTAAGGAGAGACTGGGTTGGGGAAGAATTGCAGGCAAGCTGTGATTATAGTTGTATTATTATCCTTTGTATTGTTTGTGCCTAAGGCCTTGGCCTGTGACCGGTATACGTTGGGCAGCCAACCGTATCTATCGGGAGATGCCGCCATATTAATGGATGCAAAAACCGGACAGGTTCTTTACGCTAAAAACCCTTTTAAGAAGAGACCTCCTGCAAGCACTACCAAGGTTATGACCGCCTTACTGGCCATCGAAACCGGAAGGCTTAATGACACAGTGACCATAAGCCCCAAAGCAGCCAGGACCGAAGGTTCCAGCATGTACCTTTCGACAGGGGAAGTGTTTACCATGTCCGACCTGCTTTACGGAGCACTACTCAAATCGGGCAATGACGCCTGTGTGGCTATTGCCGAACACATTGCCGGCAGTGTTGAAGGGTTTGCTGTACTGATGAACATAAAGGCCCTGGCAATCGGAGCCCTCAATACCAATTTCGTTAATCCCCACGGTCTTCCGGATGAAAACCACTACACCTGTGCCTACGACCTGGCTCTAATTGCCCGTCGTGCCCTGGCCAATCGGACCTTTTCCGATATTGTCAGCACCAAAGACAGGTTGATCGACCTACCGGGGAACGGTTGGGACCGGAGGCTGGAGAACACTAACCAACTTCTGTGGAGGTACCTGTGGGCGGATGGGGTGAAAACCGGTACCACCAATGCCGCCGGGCAATGCCTGGTCTCATCTGCCAGTAAAGGCAGCAGGCAGTTAGTGGCTGTAGTTCTGCGAAGCGGGGACAGGTGGACAGACTCCATCACGATGTTCGAATATGGTTTCAACCATTATGAATATTCCCAAGTAGCCGTTGCCGGGGCCGGAGTAGGAAACTACAAAGTTCTTGACGGGGTAGAGGAGTATATGCCGGTAGCCTACGGGGCGGACCTGGGTGTTCTTGTCCCTGTACAAAACCCCAAAGCTCTAACTAAAAGGGTATCAATTCAACCGGACATAACGGCACCTGTAAAAAAAGGGCAGGTTATAGGTGAGGCCAGTTATTTTGCCAATGGCTGTTTTGCCGGCAAAGTAAATTTGGTTTCAGCAGCGGATATTGAGAGACAAGGCCTTTGGCACAGGTTGAAAAAGTGGGTTAAAACTAGGACACAAAACATTTTTGGCTGATATCCTATTTATTTAAGAATTATTGGAGGATTTTCGTCGATTTTCACGAATTAACAGAAGTATCTTTGTTATAGCATCCAGGAGGTCATTAGTTAATGTACAAAAAGGAAATATTACCCAACGGTATAAGAATCGTTACCGAAGAGATGCCTTATGTCAGATCAGTTTCCATTGGGATTTGGGTTGCCGCGGGTTCCAGGGATGAAAACGAAACCAACAGCGGGGTAGCTCACTTTATAGAGCATATGATGTTTAAGGGGACTGGTAAAAGGTCGGCTAAAGCAATTGCCGAAACCCTTGACGCGGTGGGCGGTCAGCTAAACGCCTTTACTTCCAAGGAGTACACATGTTACTATACCAAGGTTTTGGACGAGTTCCTGGATATTTCCATAGACCTCCTGAGTGACATGTTTTTCAACTCAGCATTTGATGAAGATGAAATTGAAAAAGAAAAGAATGTCATCATTGAAGAAATTAAAATGTACGAGGATGCCCCTGACGAGCTTGTGCACGACATCTTTGCCAACACCATATGGAGCGGCCATGCGCTGGGCAGGCCGGTTATTGGTACTGCAGAGATAATAAGGCAAATGGGAAAAAAGGATATTGTCAGTTTCAAAGATAATTTGTATTTGCCGGAATCAATTGTGGTGGCGGTGGCAGGTAATATTAAGCACGAAGACGTTATTAGCAAGCTTGCCCCCCTGTTCGGCGGCTTAAAGAAGAAGACCGCAAAGAGAAAATATACTGCCCCCCAGGCCCAATCAAGTGTATCCTTTAAGAAGAAGGACATCGAGCAGGTCCACCTTTGTATTGGAACACCGGGGCTTTCCCTGGACCATGAGAATATATATGTGTTACATGTAATGAACAGTGTGCTGGGAGGAGGTCTTAGTTCCCGCCTGTTTCAGGAAATCCGGGAGGAGCGGGGACTGGCTTATTCGGTCTACACTTACCATAGTTCCTACCGGGATGCCGGGCTGTTTTCGGTTTACGCCGGCCTTAGCAAGAAAAATCTAAAGAGAGTTGTTTCATTAATCAGCAAAGAAATGAAATCACTAAGGGCCAACGGAGTAACCAAGAAAGAGCTTGTGAGGGCGAAGGAACAGTTAAAAGGCAGCCTATTCCTGGGACTGGAGAATGTCAGCAACAGGATGAGCAGGCTTGGCAAATCGGAGCTCTGCCTTAACAGGGTGGTAACCGTGGAGGAAGCTGTTGAACGAATTAATGCGGTATCTCTTGATGATGTAAAAGACCTGGCCAGGAGGCTTTTTAAGAGTGATAACATTGTTGTATCTTCTATCGGCCCTGAACTCGAGGAAAAGCAGTTAAATATACGTATCGATTAGTGGAGGACCCATGGAGCGGGTAAAAGTACTGGTTAAGAGAACCGGCACCGGGAAGGACATTCCGCTGCCCCGGTATATGACCACAGGTGCGGCAGGGATGGACCTTTACGCTGCGGTGGAACAGACAGAAACGCTGAAACCAGGCGAGATAAAGCTAATTCCTTCCGGTATCTCAATTTCCCTGCCGGAGGGATATGAGGCACAAATCCGGCCCAGAAGCGGCCTGGCCTTAAAACACGGTATCACTATGGTTAACACCCCAGGAACAATTGATGCCGATTACCGGGGTGAAATAGGTCTGATAATGGTTAATTTGGGACAGGCCCCCTTCGAGATAAAAAGAGGGGACAGGGTTGCCCAGATGATTATAAACAAAGTCGCCAGAGCGGATTTTACGGAAGTGGATGACCTTGATGAAACCGAGAGGGATTCCGGCGGGTTCGGGTCTACCGGAAGGCAATAGAGAAAGAAGCATAGCCAGAGACACCCCCACATAGACATGTAGTGTGGGGTGTTTTTCTTTTCACACCTCTCAAAAAAGGGGGTTGGATTATATGAACTGCCTGAGATTGAGCGACCTTGAGGGTAAAGAGGTGATTAACCTCGTTGACGGCGTCAGACTAGGTGTTATCGGTGAGGCTGATATGGTTATTGATATACATTCCGGAGAGATACAATCAATCATTCTACCCCGCAGGAACACCCTGTTTAGCCTGTGGATGGACCGACAGCATATGATAATTCCGTGGCAGGCGATAAAAAAAATCGGAAATGAAGTAGTTATTGTAGAACTCGACCATACCATCCCTAACCTAACCCGATACCCCGGTTAAAGCATGGCAAAGTGCCATGCATTTTTTTGCCTTTTTTTAGCAGAGGTACCATAAATATTTAACGGTTCCTCCCCGGGACACTGTC
>JAJZQD010000064.1 GCA_021847735.1 Bacillota bacterium
TTAAATAGCCTGTCCAGTTCCCTGTATCTCTGTTTAATATTTTTATTACCCACAGTAAAATCACGGGTTAGCATCTGCTGTTCCTGGACAATGGACCTGATGGTACTGGCTATGTTCATCTGAGGCACATACTTGTTACTGCTGATTTCTATGGCCTGTTGTGTACGGGCCATATTTGTATCTGCCACAACCATGATTAGGGTAAGAGTAATAACCACACCCAGATAACCTATCAGTATCCTTAAAGTGACATCACTTATCCTGAATCTCGATTCACCCATTTAAACCACACCCCAGTAACCCAAACTACTCAAAGGAAAAAACCTTTCCCCTATTTTGGTTGGCGGAAAGGTTGCTTCTCTTTAGGTATATATTACTATTTCGCCGAAATTTTTCAATTTCCTCTTGAAAAGTGATATTTCTATATTTTTTGTCATTAAATCATGTAAAAAAAGGAAGTTAAGCCAGGTTACTGAAGGCATCAGACACGGTCTTTTCTACCGATATTTCTATTTCCGATTTAACAGATAACTTGTCGTTTCCTTGCTTTACCAGGTACATCAAATATTCTATATTGCCTTCCGGCCCCTTGACAGGGGAATAAGTGAGACCGATACAGTCAAAACCCAGGCTGTGGGCAGAGTCAAGCACTTTGAGGATAACCTCAATATGCACAAGGCGGTCTCTGACTACCCCTTTTTTCCCTACCTTTTCCCTACCGGCCTCAAACTGTGGTTTAATCAGAGCAATTACCCGGCCGCCCGGAATCAGGAGTTCCGATATTTTGGGCAAAACCTTTGCCAGGGAAATAAATGATACATCTACCGTAATATAGTTTGGCGTGTCTTTAATTAGGCCTGTATCTAAATATCTTACATTTGTACGTTCCAAATTAATTACCCTTGGATCTTGTCTAAGCTTCCAGTCCAGTTGGCCATAGCCGACATCTACAGCATACACCCTGGAGGCTCCGTTTTGTAAGGCACAGTCAGTAAATCCCCCTGTAGATGCACCGATATCCACAACTACCTCCCCTGCCAGACCCAGACCAAACTCGCCGATAGCTTTTTCCAGTTTAAGTCCGCCACGGCTGACATAGGGGATTGCCGGCCCTTTTACTTCTATCTGTGAATCGAAAGGTACCTCGCTGCCTGCTTTATCGACCTGTTTGCCGTCCACCCTAACCAAACCTGCCATAATGGATGATTTGGCCTTTTCCCTGGAAGAGAAAAGGCCTTTTTCCACAAGTAAAACATCTAACCGCTGTTTGACAGTCACACGCAAACACCCCTATGGCTGGGTAGCCAGCTTTATTTCGGGATTCTTCCGGGCCGCGGGGGGTTTAACCGGACCGGATAACATCCTGGAAGCTTCTAATATAATATTATCCTCACTCAGGCCATATTTTTCCCGCAATATCCCGGAGGCCCCGTGACACACAAACTCATCAGAAATCCCTATTCGTTTAACAGGTACGCTCATGTTATTGGTGTTAAGCAGTTCAAGGACTGCACTACCGAAGCCGCCCGGAAGAACATTCTCTTCCAGAGTTATCAGTCTACCGGTAGACCTGACACTTTCAACCAAACAGGACTCATCCATCGGTTTAACAAAGCGGGCGTTGATGACAGTTGCGTTTACACCTTTATCAAGCAGGGCCTCTGCCGCTTTTAGGGCTGTGTGGACCAGTGGCCCTATGGCCACGATAGTTATGTCCTTACCATCTCTTAAGACCTCTGCCTTACCCAGAGGAACGGCTTCCAAATCTCCCGCTAACGGGACTCCAGCGCCCACCCCGCGCGGGTACCTGACAGCCACCGGGCCCCCGTATTCCACCGCAGTTTTTAGCATACCCCTGAGTTCATTCTCGTCTTTGGGGGCCATAATGGTCATCCCGGGAATATGTCTTAAAAATGAAATGTCAAACACACCCTGGTGAGTTTCACCGTCTTCACCAACCAGACCTGCCCGGTCAATGGCAAATACGACATGAAGCCCCTGTAACGCAACATCATGGAGTATCTGGTCATATGCCCTCTGCAGGAAAGTAGAGTAGACAGCCACTACAGGAATAAACCCTCTCACTGCCAAACCGGCAGCCATAGTAACCGCATGCTGTTCCGCTATTCCCACATCAAAAAACCTGGCAGGGAACCGCTCCTTAAACTGGGTTAGCCCCGTACCGGTAGGCATAGCGGCTGATATCGCCAGAACCTTGTCATTGGTAGAAGCTATTTCACACAAGGTTTTCCCAAAAACCTCTGTATATGATACACCCATTTGCACCGGCGTTGCACCGGTCTCAATTTCAAAGGGGCCAACCCCGTGAAATTTATCCGGATTTTCCTCAGCCGGGCCATATCCCTTGCCCTTCCTTGTAATGACATGCACAATAACAGGCCCATGGCTGTTTTGCGCCCTCTTCAGGACCGTCTTAGTGAGGGCTATATCATGGCCGTTGATGGGCCCGAGATATGTGAATCCGAGTTCCTCAAAAAGCATTCCGGGCACTACGAGATACTTAAAACTGTCTTTTATTCGTTCAATAGCCCGGACAACCGTTGAACCTATGGAGGGGATCTTTTTGAGAATCAGTTCCATTTCCTCTTTATGTTTATAATACTTGGGGTCTGTTCTCATCCTGCTTAGGTAGCCTGCCAGGGCTCCTACATTCTCGGATATGGACATTTCATTATCATTTAAAACCACAATCAGTCCGGTGCCCAGATGCCCGGCGTGGTTTAAGGCCTCAAAAGCCATGCCCCCTGTCATTGCACCGTCACCGATGACTGCAATGATATCGTGTTTTTCACCGTTCAGGTCCCGGGCCAGGGCCATGCCCACAGCCGCAGATATGGAAGTACTGCTGTGGCCGGTGTCGAAGGGGTCGCATTCGCTTTCGGCCCTTTTGGGAAAACCGCTTATACCGCCGTACTGCCGCAGTGAAGACAATGCTTCCCTTCTGCCGGTAAGAATTTTATGTATATATGACTGGTGCCCGACATCCCATATAATTTTATCCTCCGGGCAGGAAAAGACACTGTGCAGGGCCAGAGTTAGTTCCACTACTCCCAGGTTGGGCGCCAGGTGCCCTCCGGTCCTGGAAACAGTTTCTATTAAAGTATGCCTGATTTCACCTGCCAGCTTGTATAGTTCCTCTACCGAAAACCGCTTCACGTCTGACGGACCATGCACCTGATTTAACAATGGGGTTTCTATTATACTCACCTTCTTTTTTCCCTGCCTTTGCGGTTACCAGTTAAAAGTCTCAGGCCAATTACGGCTTCAATTTTTGCCAAGACCGTTCCGACCGCAAATACAATTTGCTCAGAGTCATTTAAAGCGGTTCTTTTCCCGGCTGCCTTCCCACCGACAGTCACTGCCGCAACAATACCGGTCATAACCATACTAAGGAGTGACTCGAACTTGTTCAAACTTAATCTTCCGGCAACGATTTGAAATATTATCGCCGCACCAAGGGCACCGCTGACGGTACCGCAAATGTCCCCGACTACATCGTTGCAAAAAGTGGCAACTTTGTCCGCATTTCGCACAATGAGAATTGCATGACTGGCTCCCTGCAATTTTTTGGTAGCCTTGGCATGAAACGGTTTTTCGTCAGCTACAGCTGTAGCCACACCAATCATATCAAAAACGATACCTGTGACAATCACAAGTAAAAGAAACAAAAAAGAAAGAATAAGTATCTGAAGTTTGGGCAAAACTACTTCAGAAAAAAAGCTAAAAAAAACGGCCGTAAAAAACGCACCAGTTCCCGCTACTATTGCAAATCTAAGGGAGCTAGGTTTATTATATCCCAAATAATTTCACCCCATACGAATTAGTGATCAGTAACTAGTGATTAGTGGCCAGTGGCTGCTGGCTACTAATACCGGCCACTGGTCACTCGAAATATGTAAAGTAGGTGGCAGCATGTTGAGTAAATGTTGTGGCTTAGGTCCAGCTGGTTTTCCCAATCATCACCGTCATGTTACCATGCCGGCGGTTTCCCTTTACGATGAATCCGTACCGTCGCCGGATACGGGGCTAGATTACCACTTAGTCCACACCTTAATCCTCAACATGCCATAGTTGCCTAAACAGCCTAGGAGTTTTCCTCAACAGAACGGGATCACTTCTAGCCTCTTTTGCAGTGGTGGTTTCAATCAGCGAGCTTATGGGGGCGGGCCCGCCCCCGGTAACTCGATAGCCCGATATCCACCAGCACCACTCAAGGCAGGCTACACTGCTGCAAACATTTTGCCGTGGCAAAACATCATATGCAGGTTTCCCCCGGGGTACAACTCCGCCTATTACTACGCCGGTCTTGTATCCCGGGCCTCCACGGAGGCTGGGTCCACGCCTACATGCCATTGTAGATCGCCCTTCCTCCTTACTCCCAGAACCGACCCCCAACTGGGCGTCAGCAGCCGGTACCAGGAACTTCATCGATATGCCCTTTAACGGATTTTTAGGCCCGTCCTCAAAGTGGCAGTTCTGACTAGGATACTGCGCCACCTACCGTTTGATCATTGTTTTATCCCAATTCCAAGACTCCACCTTCTATTAGGTGGAGTTTCCACTTTTCTGCTTCAGTGGGGGTAGAGTCCCCCACTGAAGTTTCGATGTTCAGCTTTAGCTGAACGAGTTCACTCATTTAGAAATTGTGAAAATCATTATACCATATAATAAATTATTGTTCAATTCGACTAAAAACGCCTTAAGCCGAATATTCAGGGCAATTAACCTGGTACACTATATCTTGACAGTCATTCGGGTATCCTCGAACCAAAGGTCGATGTAGCTTCTCCTAAATCATTATTGACACGGCCAAGCCCAATATTGCCCCGGCAATTACCTCAACGGACGTATGGCCCAGAATTTCCCTGAGCTTGACCGGTGTTGGGCCGCTGCCCCGGTAAATGTCATGCAGGATCTCATTCATTATCCTGGCCTGGATGCCCACGGCTTGCCTTACACCTGTGGCATCATACATAACTATCAGGGCTATAACTGCGGCCAGGGCAAAATTACCGGAAAAAAAACCATATTCCCGGCCCACCCCGACAGTAACGGCACTGACGAGGGCAGCATGGCCGCTCGGCATGCCACCGCTGCTGGTAAGGCGGGTCAGGTCAAATTCACCTTCAATGATTCCTAAACCAAACTTTATAAACTGGGCCAAAACCCAGGACACAATTGCTGCTATCAGGGTCGTATTGTTTGCAAGTTCACGAAAAACCGGGTTCAATGTTTCTTCCTCCTGACAGAGACAATTACAATAAATCAGTTTTCCCTGTTTAACACATACCTGGCAATGTATCTTAGAATATCCGCTTTAGCCCCGAAATTCTTCAAAGTTAAGATTGCCCTATCAACGCAGTTCCGGGCAAGTTCTTTGGATTCCTGCAAACCGTAAAGGGCGGGATACGTACATTTCTTTTTGCGTATATCACTACCAACTGTTTTACCCAATTTTTCCGTGTTGCCTTCCACATCCAGAATATCGTCAGTTATCTGAAAGGCCAATCCGAGATTTTCGGCATATTCCGTAAGTAAGTCGATTTGCCGGTCCGAACCCCCTCCCATTAACGCCCCCGCCCTAACGGATGCCCTGAATAGGGCCCCTGTTTTGTGGGAGTGGATGTAATCCAGGACATCCTTGTCAATGGACCGGTTCTCAGACTGAATGTCGACCACCTGCCCACCTATCATGCCAAGGGTGCCGGCGGCTCCTGATATTTCCTTTATCGTCCGGACCACCACATTGGGTGAAACCCCTGCCTGCCCGCATCCCGCTATTAAATCAAAGGCCAGTGTCAATAATGCATCACCGGTTAAGACGGCTATGGCCTCTCCATATACTTTGTGGCTTGTAGGTTTGCCCCGCCTGAAGTCGTCATTATCCATTGCCGGTAAATCATCGTGGATTAGTGAATAAGTATGAATCAATTCCAGGGCGCAGGCAGCGGGGAGTATTGCCCCTGAGTTGCCGCCCACAGCCTCGGCAGACGCCAGGAACAGCACTGGTCTCAACCGCTTGCCGCCGGCAAAAACACTATAGCGCATTGCCTCGTGAATTGTCCCAGGCTTCACCTGCTCCCCGGGAAGATACCGGTCAAGGGCTTGGTCGATTAACCTGACTTTATCATTTATTTCCCTTTTCAGGACTTCTTTATTCATTCCGGTCCTCCGTTATATTGGCGGGTTTCAATGTGATTTCTCCGTTCTCCGAACAGAGGAGCATATCAATTTTCTTTTCTGCCTGTTCAAGCTTTTTGGCGCATACCCTGGACAATGCAATACCTTTTTCAAATTTGGCTAGGGCTCCGTCCAGATCCAGGCTGCCTTCCTCCATCAACCTTACGATTTCCTCCAACTCGTTCAAAGCCTGTTCAAAAGTGGGTTCATTAATGTTACTTTTCTTCCCAGACATATGCGCCCTCCTTTATCTTCTCAACAATACAGTCGACTGACCCGTCTGCCATCAGAATTTCTATGCTTTTCCCGGGGCTTGTCATTTTCACCTGTTTTATAACATTCCCCTGTTCATCCCGGCAGATAGAATAACCCCTGTTTAGAGTAGCTATGGGACTCAAATCATTGAGCCTGGACATTTGGATAGCAAAGGCAGTCTTTTTCCCATTAAACTGCACAATCATAGATTGCCCCAACCGCCTAGTCAAATAATCCACGTCCTGCATCTTCCTGTATAAATCGTCCTTCGGCCGTTTTAAGAACTGGCTTTCCCCGGCTCGAACAACCCTTTCCCTAAGGATTGTCACATTATTCCTGATTCCTGTAACCAGCCTTTTAGTTAAGTTCGTAAGGTGTTTTTGTATTTCCATACAGTCAGGAACAACTATCTCAGCGGCAGCAGATGGTGTGGGAGCACGCCTGTCCGCCACAAAATCGGCGATAGTAAAATCAGTTTCATGTCCTACAGCCGAAATAACGGGGATTATACTTTGGTAAATACTGCGGGCCACTGCCTCAGTATTAAAGGCCCAAAGTTCCTCAATAGAGCCACCGCCCCGGCCGACTATAATTGTTTCCAGGCCTTCAACAGTGTTAGCGAGCCTAATCCCTTCCGCTATCTGAGCGGGCGCCAGGTCCCCCTGAACTGCAACGGGTATCAGGATAATGTGGACCTGTGGATATCGCCGTGTCATTACTGTAATAATATCTCTCACTGCGGCACCGGTGGGAGATGTAACCACCCCCACCTTCCGGGGAAAGGCAGGCAGCGGCCGTTTACGGCTTTGGTCAAAGAGCCCTTCTTTTTCGAGCCTCTCCTTCAACTGCAAAAAAGCCGTATACATGGCACCTATCCCTTGCCGGTGCATCTCCTCAACATACAGTTGGTACTGCCCGTCCCGCTCGTAAACAGTAACAGAACCGCGGGCAATAACGGCCATGCCTTCCTGGGGAGTAAAATCCAAGCCGCTGTTGCGGCTTTTAAACATTATACATCTAAGGGCACTGTCCCGGTCTTTAAGGGTAAAATACATATGACCGGATGAATGGTGCTTAAAATTTGAAACCTCGCCCCTGACCCACAGGTTGTTAAGGACAATGTCAGTCTCTAGTTTTTCCTTAATGTATCCGGTGACCTGGCTGACAGAAATAATCTTCACAAGCTTCACCCTGCTTCTTTCACAAATACTAGCTATATTATACTTGAACTCCGGCCTTCACAAAAGTATTTCCTGGGTATTCCCTCCAGCCCCATTACTTTCCTGCCTCCCGGACATACTGCGGAATAATATTAAATTAACGTGGGGAAATTAGTTTTAAAATTGCTTTGGTGGTGATGATAATTGAAAGACCGGTTGGTTAATGGGATAATTGCGGGTATTTTGGCCGGAATAGGCATGAACATCATAAATTATCCGGCCTATTTGTTGAACCTGTCCACAATACGATATCTGGACTGGGCCGGCATTTTGATTTTTGGCAGAAGGCCTGTCGCCATTTGGGAGGCAGTATTTGCCCAGTTAGTCCAAATAGCCTTTTCGGCCTTTGTCGGGGTAGTCTTTGCCTACCTTATTCCTACAGTATCCAGCAGGTATTACATCGTCAAGGGGATTTTTTTCGGAATTATTTCATGGTTCTTTATATATGCTGCCGGAATAGCTTTAAGACTCCCATTTCTCACTTTGATTTCTTTTAGAACATCACTGATAAACTTTATAGGCTCCATTGTCTTTGGCCTGGTATTGGCAGAATCCCTGCGCCGTTTGGACAAAAATCCTGTACACAAGTCCTAGCCCAAACCCTTGTTTATATGCCGGAGAAAGAGGAAG
>JAJZQD010000065.1 GCA_021847735.1 Bacillota bacterium
TCTGGCTTCGTTGTCGACATAAACGTGGCAATTACCGACACCGGTTTCTATCACCGGTACTGTAGCATTCTTAACCACTGTCTGGATGAGCCCTGCACCCCCGCGGGGTATAAGGATATCCAGGTAGTCATTAAGTTTGAGGAGAACATTAACAGCCTCACGGTCGGTTGTTTCAATAAGCTGGATGGCTCCTTCGGGCACTCCTGCTTTAACCGCGGCATCAGCGATAATCGTGGTAATCGCCATGTTGGAATGGATAGCCTCCGAACCGCCTCTTAATACCACGGCATTGCCGGTTTTCAGGCACAGGCCTGCCGCATCCACCGTGACATTGGGCCTCGCTTCGTAGATGATGCCGATTACCCCGATAGGAACCCTCATCTTCCCGATCTGCAGACCGTTGGGCCTTTTCCACATGGAAATGACTTCACCTACCGGGTCGGGAAGCAAAGCAATTGCCTTCAAACCCTCGGCCATATCGTAAACTCTGCCTTCCGTCAGGAGCAGGCGGTCTAGTAATGCCACAGGTAAGCCCTGTTTTCTGCCGTTGGCCATGTCGGCTTTGTTGGCTTCAATGATTTCATCAGCACGGTCAAGAAGTTCTTCGGCCATCAACATCAGGGCCTGGTTTTTCACGGAAGTGGACAAGGTACACATCTGCCTGGAGGCTTCCTTGGCTTTGGCCGCTTTTCTTAAAACCTCTTCTCTAACCAACTCTATCCCCCCTAAACACTTAATACAAAATTATTCCTGTGAATTACCTCGTCAAAGTCTTTGTACCCAAGGATTTTGGCTATTTCTTTGGTTTTCCTGCCCTTGATGAGCCCTATCTCCCTGGCAGAGTAATTGACAATACCCCTGCCGACCTCCCTGTTATCACAGAACACGCTTACTGTATTGCCAATTTCAAAATCCCCGTCCGCATCTACTATGCCTGTGGGAAGCAAGCTCTTGCCTTCTTCTTCCAGAGCCTTTCGAGCACCCTCATCAACATAAATCCTGCCAAGCACATTAGACCCAAAGGCAATCCAGCGTTTTTTGGAGTGGAGCCTGTTTTCTCCCGGCTGAAACAGGGTTCCTACCGGCTCTCCACTGATAATCCGGTTAATCACCTTTTCCGTCCTGCCATGGGCTATGACCATCGGAAAACCGGAACTCATGGCCACTCTGGCGGATAGAATTTTAGTGACCATCCCTCCTGTACCAAGGGTAGAACCACTGGCCCCGGCAAGCTTTTCTATTTCCCCGTTAATGTCCCTGACCACGGGAATAAAAGTGGCCTTCCTGTCTTTGGAAGGGTCTCCGGTATACAAGCCGTCTATATCTGAGAGCATAATCAGGAGTTCTGCATCAACCAGGCTTGCCACCAGCGCGGACAGGGTGTCATTATCCCCGAACTTTATCTCGTCTACAGCAATTGTATCGTTCTCATTAATTATTGGCAGGGCTTCTAACTGTAGGAGTGAACTCAAAGCATTCCTGGCGTTTAGAAACCTTCGCCGGTCCATGATGTCCTCCCTTGTTAAAAGAACCTGGGCCACTATAATCCCATATTCAGAGAACAATTTTTCATACATGTGCATCAAAATACCCTGGCCGATGGCAGCTGTGGCCTGTTTCTCCGGAATCGTCTTCGGTCTGCGGCCAAGCCCAAGCTTGCCTATTCCAGCCCCGACAGCCCCTGAAGTCACAAGGATGACTTCCCTCCCGCTGTTGCGCAAATCGGCCATCTGCCTTACCAATTGTTCCATCTGGTTTATATCTAATTTGCCGGTCGGATAAGTAAGGGTGCTGGACCCTACCTTAACTACCAGGCGTTTGACATTTTCGAAATCACGAAATTCTTTGGCATCTGAAGCCACTGTGGCGACCCCCTTTTCAAAACACAGCAACGGCCTCATTTCCGCATTCCGCAGTCGCCTTTGAGAAGCCGTACATTCACGTTATCAAGATTAAGGCAGCAAAATTTGAGGATTCTTCATCGACGGCCGGTAAAGCAGGAATGTTCGTCCGATAACCTGTACGAGGGCCGCATCCAATTGTCCGGACAGGGCCTTTGCCACTTCACCGGTATCTTCCAGGCAGTTGTTTAATACTCTCACTTTAACTAATTCCCGGGCTTCCAATGCGTCATCCGCCTGCTGCCAAACGCCGGGCAAAATGCCTCCTTTGCCGATGTGGACAATGGGGTCAATAGTACTGCCAAGCCCCCGTAAATACCTCTTCTGTTTTCCGGTTAAAGTTATTTCTTTCGGCGTCAAGACGGTAACCCTCCTTAAGGTTGTTAAATTTTATTATATCATAACATGCATGCTGTGAAAACTAGACGGACCGACTGGTCCTTAAAAACCGGCCGGCACAGAAGATAGTTCATTTTCCTGCCAGGGTTTCGGGGTAATGTTTTGCGGAGCAAACAAACCAATTAACCCCCTCGCAGGAGGGGGTTATCAGTGCCCCATAAATCAGAGCCGTTTGACGACAGACCGGCTAATCTACGAAGTCAAAAACCAGGTCCCCTATCCGCACTGTATCGCCGTTTTTGGCACCCTGTTTTCTTAACTCGTCTTCTATGCCCATAACCTTGACGATTCTCAAAAAACGTTTTATGGCATCTTCATTGGAAAAATCCGTCATCGCGTAATGTTTTTTGATTTCCTTCCCGTCAATGATAAAAATACCTTTTTCTTTATGCACGGAGAACCTGGGCTCCGCAACAACCCGGGTGATTTTTTCTCCTTCCTGAATGACCTGGTCAACAGGTTCGGCTATTGATAAAACTTCGGCCACCCTGAACAGAAGCGGGTCGACACCTTCTCCGGTTACAGCCGAGATGGGAAAGACCTCGAAGTCATCTCCTGTGGCGGATTTTAGTTTGTCATAATTGTCCCCGGCCCCCGGTAGGTCGAGTTTGTTGGCTGCCACAAGCTGCGGCCGTTTGGCCAGTGCCGGGTTGTAAGCCGCAAGCTCCTGATTGATGGTCTTGAAATCTTCCACCGGGTCACGCCCTTCCATACCGGCCATGTCAACCACATGTATTAAAACCCTGGTCCGTTCTATATGGCGCAGGAACTCATGGCCTAACCCGGCCCCCTGGTGGGCACCTTCAATCAGGCCGGGAATGTCAGCCACTACAAAACTGTCCCCGTCAGGCATTCGTACCACCCCCAGGTTTGGCACCAGGGTGGTAAAGGGGTAATCCGCAATTTTGGGTTTCGCCGCCGAAATCCGTGATATGAGGGTTGATTTTCCGGCATTCGGGAAACCCACCAACCCTACATCTGCCAAAAGCTTTAGTTCCAGAGCAACCCATTTCTCTTCACCTGGTTCGCCTTTTTCGGCCAGTCTTGGAGCTTTGTTGGCAGAGCTGGCAAACCGGGCGTTTCCCCGGCCGCCGCGGCCGCCGGTGGCAACTTTGACCTCTTGTCCGTCCTCTGTCATATCTACGATGAAATCCCCTGTTTCAGCGTCTCTGATAACCGTGCCCACAGGCACCCGTACTGTCAGGTCCCCGGCGTTTCTGCCGTGCATACCTTTGCCTTGACCGTGCTCACCGCGATCGGCCTTGTAATGCCTCTGATAGCGGAAATCCACCAGCGTCCTGAGGCCCTCGTCTGCAACCAGAATCACGCTTCCCCCGCTGCCCCCGTCGCCGCCGCTGGGTCCGCCAAGAGGCACATATTTTTCTCTACGGAAGGCCACGGCGCCGTTTCCACCGTCCCCACCCTTAACATAAACCTTCGCTTTGTCATAAAACATTTTTGGTCACCTATCTGTCTATATTGTTTTTTTGCCAAAGGTAAATTGTTTCACCAGAGTGCCCACTACTCTTTGCAGTGTACCGGGACCACAAGAGAAATCACCGTTACCCCGCCTGCAGAAGCCCCCGTTATCAGACGCCCCTTCACCTTGGCCGCCATGTCCTCCATGAAAACGATGCTTGAAGCCAGAGCCAGGCTGTCCGGGTTTTCACGGGAATGATAACTTACCTGAAAACAGCACTCCCCGTCCCTTTCCCTGATTTCGAAATCAATACTTCCTGCAACACATGGAGAAACCTCGGCTGTATGGATTGCCGTACTAAGCATTTCCCCCAAAATCTCGGTAACTGCGATTTCGATACCCGGGCCAAACCCTAACGTTGTCTCAATTGTGCTGTTGATGACAATATCCCTCTTGCTGGCCGCTAATGTGGCGTTTAATATCACCCCGGTTATTCCGGGTGATCCCAGCTTCATCACAACCGCAGCCCGGTTTAGCTCCTCTGCCACCTCTTTTATATAGTCCCCTGCCCGGTCATATTTTTTTAACTGCAAAAGACCGGAAATTACCTGCAAGTGATTCATAAAGTCGTGTCTTTGAACTCTTAAGACTTCAAGTAAATCTCGCACCTGAAACCTCCGCTTTAAATTACTGTATCTACTGTTATTCTCCCCACATTGACATTTTCCTTCCTTTGGCAATTGAATGCTTAACTTCCGCCACTAACAGTGTTAAACCGTTCTATAATATTGTCTTATTCAAATAATGAAAACATAGCATTTGAAAGCGGTGTAAAAATAAATTTTATGACATTCGCAGGATTTGGTAGAGTGATATTCATGATTACAGCAGCAGCCATTCCTACGCCAAAAACCAAGAATACGACATGAATCGCCAGTTCTCTCCACTTTTTCCCTTTTATTAAACCGGGGACATCAATCAAAATAATCCCGGTAAAAACTACAAGCAAACCAAGCAATTTCATCAGCAATTTTCTCCATTACCTCGCAATGTAGGGGTTGGAAATAAATCCGGTCCTTCTAACGTGAGCTGATACCTTCACGTCGATTTTCACGTTAGGAAGTATCTTATACCAGTCCTTATTCATCTTCTCCCACGTTTTGGAATTGTGTTTATGCATATTATCACCAATACCAAAAATATCAGCATTTAGTTTCTGGCCTTTTTTGAATGCTTGCATCACTTCTTGTTGTATTTCTTTGCCAAGGCCTTCTTCCAGTTTCCTAATCCCTGCTGGTTTGGCAATCTTATCCTGCTTATGATACTCCGCCAGTTCGCCCTCCGCTTTAATCTCTATTTGGGCCGTCACTTCCTGCCCCTTAACACTGGTTTTGATATTGCTGGAGGCTCTCGTTAGATAGATGCCGGCATCCTTTCCTGGGCCCGGGCTCACTTTAATGCTGATGGCACTCCGGAGGGCTTTGCCTATGGCAAACATATACCCCCTGGTCTCGATTTCATCCAACCAACCGACAAGTTTATCTTCTCTTATCACACCGCCGCCAACATACTTAAGAATTTTAATAGGTCCGCCACCGGCTTGGGTTGGTGGGGATAATTGGATGATCACCTGAGCTAAAACGGGGTCCACCCCGGGTGTAATAATATCATCAGTAATTTTCACCAGGTCCCGGATTAAAACTTTGGATACGTCTTTACTGGTAATCCGCTCCATCTCTTCAATTACCCTGGCAATAGTGGTCTCTAACTCGGGAAACTGGGTCATGACATTTTCCGCTTTTCCTTTTGTCGATAACATTAATATCCGCAGGCGAATCTCCGTGTTGCGCTGGAGATAGTCAATGATATCAAGCAACCCGTCTTTGGCCGCATCTTCCCCGACAATAACAAACCGGTCATGACCATAAAATACTTTTCTGGGAATCCTGGTATTTATGTTTTTCTCGGCGTCTGCCAGGCTCTCTCCCTTGGCCGTCACCCGCCAGAAATTAGGCATTCCTTTGCTTCCGCCCCCAGTCGTGGCGCCACCGATGAGAGAAGGGCGCAAAATATTAACCGTTAAAGAATACATTTCTTTACCGTTTTCATGGGTTTTATCAATACCAAGCCCGGCCACGATGGCTAGGTTTTCCACTTCCAATCTGCTCCAGCAACCGGATAAAAGCGGAAATACGGCTGCTAAAATCAACAGGACCGCTTTATATTTCATCCTGACTGCCCACCTCTTTTTCTGACAACGGCTATAAGCAGCAATGTTGCCGGCACAATAAATTCGAAGAACAGGGAAAATGTCACCCAGGGCTTAACGAAAAAATCTACCATTTCCCTGAAGTTATTAAAAATAGTAATCGACCAGACAGCCTGAATGACACCCAGGGGAAGAACCAAAGACTTATTGTCTTCCAGTCCGAAGGTCTGGGCCGTTACCAATGTCAGGCAGTAATACCAAACAGATACCTTTATCATAACCCCGCCCACCCACAAAGCCAGAACGAAGGCTTCCACTCTTTCCAGGAAACCCGCGACACTTATATAGCTTGACAGGACATGTACCGGGAAAACATAATTGGAGGCCGCTTTGCCAAAAACAGCAAGAACCATGCCTATGTCTATCCCCAAGGCCAATCCAAGCAAAATAACGGCTTTTATCCCGGCAATTTTGGCTTCCCGATGGTTGTTTAAATAGGGCAGCAAAAACACTAACAAAAACACCTCACCCTGCCAGCCCATCGGCATCAACGCACCGCGCATTAGCGGCTTAATGCCCCCTTCCAAAAAGGGAAGCAAGTGATTCAATTCAGCCTCCTGTACAACCAGGACGAAGATAAAAATAAGGGCAAAAATCATTAGTGAAATCACGAACTGGTTCATCCTGGCGATTACTTCAATCCCGTTTCTGACAGCCAATGCCGCCAGTCCAATAAGAAAAATATTAAAAACCAGGAGCGGGGTTTCCGGCATGAAAGCGGTAACCATAAACTCGCCGAATTCCCTGACCATTATTGCATTAACATAGGAAAAAATGAAGATATAGAAAATACCGACCAGCTTGCTCAAAACTTTTCCCAGAATATCGCCGGAATAGTCCACCAGTGACCTTCCGGGAAATCTTTCTCCCAGGGTCGAACAAACCCATACCACTGCAATTCCCCAAATAGTCTCGACAACCAAGCCATCTATCCAGGCAGATGTTCCCGCCTTTTCAATAGTCACTGCAGGAATAAAAAGTAAAGACGTGGGAAGAACAGTTGCTACCAGCAGCCACATAAACTGGCTGCCGGATATTTTTTCAGATTCAAGCGCTTTCATGGCCTGTCCCCATTCCCGGGCTTTTTCTTTGATTTTTGGGGCGGTTTTGGAATTTGCATATATTCCTGCCTTTGCGGTTCCTTATAACCAATCAGCCGCGGCCTGGTAAACATCGCCCACCTGGGGAACCTTGCCACAAAGTCTTTTAAATCGCTTTTTACGAATGGCGCAATTGGGGAAATATACGGCACCCCAAAAGACCTTAGTGAGCATAGGTGAATCAATATCGCCAGAAGCGCTACCATTATTCCGAACAGCCCGAGGCTGGCCGCCATAATCATGATGGGAAACCTCAAGATTCTTAAAGAAATTGCCCCTGAATAGTTGGGAATAGAAAAAGAGGCAATGGCGGTAAGCGAAACCACAATAACCATGGCCGGAGAGATCAGACCGGCACTCACCGCAGCCTGCCCGATAACCAGAGCCCCTACGATACTGACCGCCTGCCCGACAGTCCGCGGCAGGCGAACCCCGGCTTCCCGGAGAAGTTCAAAAGTACTTTCCATAAGAAAGGCTTCAACAAAGGCCGGAAACGGGACACCCTCCCTGGCTCCGGCAATACTGACTAAAAGTTGTGTGGGCAGCATTTCCTGGTGAAAAGTTACTATAGCTATGTAAACTGACGGCAGTAACAGAGCTATATTTACTGCCACTAATCTCATCAGCCTGATAAAAGTAGCGACCAAAAAACCCGTATAGTAGTCTTCCGCCGCAAAAAGAAAATGAAAAAAGGTGGCCGGAGCTATTAAAACAAAGGGGGTGGTATCTACCAGGATTACCACATGCCCTTCCAGCAGATGGGCCGCCGCCCGGTCAGGCCTTTCGGTGTTTAATATCTGGGGGAACGGTGTCAGCCATTCGTCCTGGATAAATTCTTCAATATAACCGCTTTCCAGGATGCCGTCCGTATCAATCCTACTCAGCCTTTTTCTAACCTCTTCCACTACTTTATCATTGGCCACTCCGTCTATGTACATAATCCCGATATCCGTCTTAGTAAGAAGACCAATTTTCATGATTTCTAATTTCAAGCGGGAGGTCTTGACTCGCCTTCTTATAAGAACTGTGTTAGTCAGCAGCTTTTCCGTAAAACCCTCCCGCGGTCCCCGGACCACCGGTTCCGTTTCAGGCTCACCAACGGCCCTGGTCTCCCAGCCCTTGACCCCAAGCACAAGAGCTCTTTTTTCAC
>JAJZQD010000066.1 GCA_021847735.1 Bacillota bacterium
GAACCTGGCTTCCCCGACACTGTACGGTGGGAAATTGTAGTGATGCATATATCTTTTTGACTCTTCCACCCCAAGACCGTCAAGAATCTGCTCATCGCCGACCGCCCCAAGGGTAACAACACTAAGGACCTGGGTCTGACCCCTGGTGAAAAGACCTGTCCCGTGAGTCCTGGGTAGGACCGAAACGTCACAGGTTACCTTCCTGACTTCGTCAAGAGCCCGCCCGTCAATGCGAACCCGTTCTTCCAAAACAAACCGGCGCATAACCTCTTTTTCGAGTTTGTCCATTGTATTTCCGACATGCTTCAACTGTGCGTCTTCGTGGTATTTCGCTTCCGCAAAGTAACGCTTAACCTCATCCTTAAGCTCCTTAAACAGTGTTTCCCGCTGCAATTTAGCCAGCTTTTTGTCAATACTCTCCCTGACCGCCTGCTCTACCTTAGGGAGGGCATACTCCCTGACCACCGGCTCAATCTCTTCATCAATCAGGAAGAGCTTGTAGTCATGATCCGGTTTGGCAATTCCCTCGGCCAGGACGGCAGCTTTAAACTCAGATATAAAGTTTACAATCTTCCTGATCTCTTCATGTCCGTACATAATGGCATCGAGAATAATTTCCTCTGGAACTTCCTTGGCTCCGGCTTCAACCATAATTACAGCATCCTTGGTTCCAGCCACAGCAAGGTGCATATCGCTGTTCTCTGACTGGGCAAGGGTCGGATTGATAATAAACTTGCCGTCAATCCGGCCGACCACGACTGCTGCTACCGGACCGTTAAAAGGAATATCGGAAAGTGTCAGGGCAGTCGAAGCGCCTATAATAGCAATAACATCCTGAGGGTTGTCCTGGTCAACTGATAAAACTGTTGCCACCACGTGGACATCATTTCTGTACCCTTTCGGGAAAAGTGGCCTGATGGGCCTGTCTATCAAACGGGCAGATAAAATTGCTTTTTCGCTGGGACGCCCTTCCCGTTTAATAAATCCTCCGGGGATTTTACCTACGGCGTATAGTCTTTCCTCATAATCAACCGTGAGTGGGAAAAAATCCATTCCTTCCCTGGGCTCTTCCGACCTCGTAGCAGCAACTAAAACCACGGTATCGCCATACCGTACTACTGCAGAACCACCGGCCTGCTTAGCCAGCCTCCCAGTTTCAATGGACATTTCCCTGCCTCCGACAGGTAAACTGCGAATGAACCCGCTGTTTGTTTCACTCATAAAGGGTTTGTTCCCCTCCTTTTATTCCGTTTCAAAAAATGGTGTAACTGATATTCAATTCTATTATGCCCTTTGGGACTTCTCAAAAATACGTAAAACACAAATAGTGAAAAAAGCGGGATTTTCCCGCTTTTCCCTAACGCCTCAATCCGAGTTTCTCAATAAGATCACGGTAACGGTCAAAACTGTTTTGCTTCAGGTAATTCAACAGTGCTCTTCTTTGACCAACCATTTTTAAAAGACCCCTCCGTGAATGGTGGTCTTTCTTATGTTCCTGCAAATGTCCGGTCAGATAATTGATTCTTTCAGTAAGAATGGCAATCTGAACTTCCGGAGAACCTGTGTCCGATTCATGCAGTTTGTATTTCTCAATAATAGTCTTTTTCTGTTCTGTAGCCAGTGCCATGATGTCACCTCCTTTTATTTTTTTATCCCCACTAGCCAAGCAAACCGTCGGAGAATCGTATTCCCTAGCTAATGGTTCTCTATCATTGAAGCGGCCAATAATTGCCGCTGTCAATCAGTTTATTTGCCAATTACTGTAATAACCAGCCTTCCGGTAGGGATGTCCTTTGCCACTATGTCAAATACCCTCCCGGACTTAGCAAAAAACCCCCTGAATCTGGTAGCGGTGGGTATTTTCCCGGGAATTTCCCGAGCTGCATTAACTATGTCAGCCGCGGTTAGTTTTTCCTGACGCAAATCCCTCAGGCGCTTGCGCGCATGCTCAGTGATTATTACCCGCATGGACCGTTCCCCGCTTTTTTATTAAATCCGAGTTCTGCCCACCCTCACCCCATCTTTTTGGGAAAGAATAGCATATAAAGCGTCCTGAAATGCGGTTAATAATGCATTCTCAATTCCATTCTTAAAATAAATGCTCTCCAACTCTGTTTTAAGGTCTGCAAATTCCTTGCTGAGGCATATTTCGGCTACCTGATTGATAATTCTCCTGATTTCCTCTTCTCTTGAATCAGAAATCGCAATCACCATTGAGAAGCCTCCCTCCAACAGGGGCGCTTACCGTAAATAATTTTAACATAGATTGCTAATGATGTAAATTGATTTGCCTATATTTATAATTAGTATATTTAACGCCGCAAAACTTTATTCTCGGTGCCCGCCCCGCTACCGGCTTACTGACTAAAAATCCTTTTAGCCTCCAGGGAATCGGTTTTTATCTGCCGGACCAGTTCATCAACAGAAGAAAACTCCTGTTCACCGCGAATTCTTTTGACAAATTCAACCTTTATTACGGTATCGTAAATGTCATCGTTAAAGTCAAAAATGTGAACCTCCAGGTTCTTGGGCTGGTTCAAGCTAAAAGTAGGTTTAATACCTATATTGGCAACACCGTTTAAACAATGGCCTCTTAGAGTCACTCTTACCGCATAAACACCGGTAGCCGGTACAAGGATGTCCTCAGGAAGGTTTAAATTTGCCGTCGGAAAACCTATCTGCCTGCCCCGCCGGTCACCGGTAACCACCCGGGATACTACAAAGGGCAGATAGCCCAAAAACCTGGCGGCATCCCAAACATTCCCGGCCAAGAGCAGCTGCCTTATCAAGGTACTGCTTACTTCGACCTCACCGAATTTTACAGGGGGTATCACCACAGCATCAAACCCGTATTCATGGGCCAAACCGGCAAGCATTTCGGCGTTTCCGGCTCCTTTATAACCAAAATTATAGTTGTAACCTACCACAACTGCCCGGACTTTAAACTTTTCCACCAAAATTGACTTTACAAACTCTTTAGGCGAAAGCCTTGAAATATCAGAAAAAGGCGAAATTATCAGCAGCTTTAAACCCAAATCAGACAGTATCCTGATTTTTTCCTGTTTGGTTAACAGCATCGGGGGGCAGCCGTCAGGCTGCAGCACTTTCATGGGATGGGGGTCGAAAGTAAAAACAGCAGGAGTGCCGTTAACCCCTCTGGCCGTCTCGATTGTCTTGCTGATAAGTTCCCTATGACCTAAATGCACCCCGTCGAAATTTCCCAGAGCAATCACGACATTGTTATACTTGTCGACGTTGTTCAATCCCTGATAAATATCCATTTTCTCTCCCTCTAGCAAAGAACCTTAACCGGTTGAAATGAATATCTGGTGCAGTCTTCCGCGGACAGCCTGGAGGTTGCCCCTTCGCAAAGCACCTTTGCCACCGCCAGGCAACCGGAGTCAGTATTCATCAGAATAACAGGCTCATTCTCTTTCAGCCCGTCCGGCAGGACTTCAATACCCGCCTGATAAATACAGTTACCGTGGGCTACGGCCTGCACGACATCAAGGCTGACCCAAACCTTCTTAAAGTCTAAAGCCTCTTCCGGTGGTAAAATTGCTTCCCGTATTCTTCCGCTTTGGATAAGGTCCGTGATTTCCTCAAGGGTTAGGGCCTCAGATATTTTATACCTGCCTGTCCCGGTCCTGACCAAAAAGGACATAAACCCGCAGTATCCGAGGAGATTGCCCAGGTCATGGCAAATAGTTCTGACATATGTACCTTTGGAACACTCTATATCGAACAGAACTGCAGGATTTGGCGTACCAAACCCGGTGTATCTGATTATTTCGCTTTTAAAAATCTCTATTATCCTGGGTTTTCGCTCTACTTCAATACCTTCTCTGGCCAGTTCATACAGTCTGCGGCCTTTGTATTTTAGCGCCGAAACCATTGGAGGCACCTGGCTCTGCCGCCCCTGCAGCGACCCAAAGGCCTCCGCCACTTTCGCTTCCGTAAGTCCCGATGTATCACAAACCCTGACAGTCTTACCGAAACCGTCCTGGGTGTCTGTACTCCTGCCAAAGGTTGCTTCCGCCCGGTACATTTTAATATCATTGGCCATGTACTCAATTATCTTGGTTGCCTTACCAAGGCAAACAGGCAGCACCCCGGCAACTCCGGGGTCTAAAGTGCCGGTATGACCGGTCTTTTTTATTTTCAAACCCCGGCGGAGATAATTCACCACATCGTGGGAAGTCATCCCCGGAGGTTTTAAGACATTAATTATCCCATTGTAATCCGTGGACTCCATTTTAACACCAACCGGCTCTGTGATTGCGAAATACCCTAATGTCAAGTGTCAGACCTAAATTAAAGTGATTGGATACACAAATCGATGACCTTTTTTTCTACTTCCCCTAGGTTCCCCTCTATAGTACAGCCTGATGCCCTGGGATGTCCCCCGCCGCCGAAAACGCCAGCCAGTTTATTTACGTCAACCTGTTTCTTAGAACGAAAACCTACTTTAAACCTGCCGGGGCTTATTTCCCTAAATAATAGGCCTACTTCCACCCCGTCAATCATACGGGGATAATTGATTATACCGTCGGCATGCTCGTCATGGGCGCCGATTTCCTGGATAACTCCAAGCGGTAATGATACCCACGCCACCCGTCCATCAGCGGCAGTTTTTAGCCTGGTCAGGGCATAGCCAAGTAGTTTCAGTTGGACAAGATCCTTTTTTTCAAACAGGTCCCTGTTGATTCGGGCCACGTCGATTCCGGTTTGAATCAACTCTGCCGTAATCCGGTGGGTCCTGTCTGTCGTATTGTCAAACCTGAAAGAACCGGTGTCCATTGCCAAAGCGGTATATAAGTTCACTGCCATATCTTGGGTCAATGGCACTCCCATCAACCTTATCAGTTCAAACACAATTTCTCCCGTTGCTGCCGCTTGGGCATCAACGTAGTTACAACTACCGAATTCCTGGTTGCTGATATGGTGATCGATATTTACCACGTTGGGGATTCCACTTACATAGTCACCGAGTTCGCCGCCAAGACGGTTTAGGTCCGTGCAGTCTAAAATCACCGCCAGGTCGTATTCACCCACGGGGGAGTTAAAAGCCTGTATTTTTTCCACTCCCGGAAGAAAACTGTACATGGCCGGAATGGGGTCAACTGTTGCCACATGACTTATAAGCCCTATCGTAGACAAAAGGAGACTCATCGCCAAAACTGACCCCACACTGTCACCATCAGGCATGGTGTGCCCGCAAACCACCGCTTTTCTGCTTTTCCGCAAAAGGACGGCAACTTCATCGAGACTATTCATCTGTGTTCTCCGCTTCTTTAACTTCTCCCAGGAGCTTCATTATCCGGGCCCCATACTCAATAGAGGGGTCGAATTTAAAGGTGATTTCCGGGGTGTACCTGAGCCTCATTCTTTTTCCAAGCTCACTTCGCACAAAGCCCTTAGCCTTTGCCAAAGCCTCCAATGACTGGGCCTTGGCATCATCGTCACCGTATATGCTGATAAAAACCTTGGCATAACGAATATCCGGAGTAACCTCAACACCGGTAACAGTAATAAACCCGATGCGCGGATCTTTTATTTCATCTCTTAACATCTGGGTAACTTCTTTTTTGATTTCCTCTGCTACTCTGTTTGATCTGTGAGAAGTCACGGAACCACCCCCGCTGATCTTGTTAATCTGCCAATTACAGTTCTCTTTTTATTTCCTCCATTACAAAGGCTTCAACAATGTCCCCTTCAAGAAGGTCGTTTAACTTGTTAATCATCAAACCACATTCAAAGCCCTCGAGAACTTCCTTGACATCATCTTTAAATCTTTTCAGAGAGTCCAGTTTCCCTTCGAAAACCACGATACCGTCTCTGATTACCCTAACGTCGGCAGCCTTGGTAATTTTGCCCTCGAGTACGTAAGAGCCTGCGATGGTGCCTACCTTAGAAACCTTAAATAGCTGTCGTATTTCTACCCTGCCAATAACAACCTCTTTAAATTCGGGTTCCAGCATGCCAACCATAGCGGCTTTTACATCCTCAATGGCGTTGTAGATGACCCGGTAGAGTCTCATGTCGACTTTTTCCTTTTCGGCAGCCTTGCGTGCATTTGCATCAGGACGTACATTAAAACCGATTATAATCGCATTGGAGGCCGAAGCCAGCATAACATCTGTTTCTGTAATAGCTCCGACTCCCCCATGGATCGGGTTAACCCTGACCTCTTCATTGGAGAGCTTTTGTAATGACTGTTTCAACGCCTCAATGGAACCCTGAACATCAGCTTTGATAATAATATTCAGGTCTTTTACCTGGCCTTCTTTAATCTGTTTAAACAGGTCTTCCAGGGAAACCTTAGCTGTGGCTTTGAAATCCTCTTCCCGTTTCTTGTTAACCCTTTTTGTTGCAACACTTCTGGCGGTTTTATCATCCTTAACGGCATGGAACACATCTCCGGCCAGCGGAACATCAGACAAACCGAGAACTTCCACCGGAGTTGACGGACCTGCTTTTTTCACCCGGCGCCCCTTGTCATCAATCATGGCCCTAACCTTTCCGAAGGCCTGACCGGCTACCATAGAGTCACCGATTTCCAGGGTTCCTGTCTGAACCAATACAGTCGCAACAGGCCCCCGGCCTTTATCCAATTCGGCCTCGATAACGGTCCCCTTGGCCAAACGCTTGGGATTGGCTTTTAGCTCCAGCATTTCCGCTACTAGGATGATCATCTCCAGTAGGTCTTGCAAACCTTGTTTTGTCTTGGCGGAGACATTAACACAGACAGTTTCTCCACCCCATTCTTCAGGAACTAGCCCGTATTCCGTCAGTTCCTGTTTAACCTTGTCAGGGTTAGCGCCGGGTTTATCCATTTTATTGACAGCTATAATAATCGGTACTTTTGCCGCCTTGGAATGGTTAATTGCCTCTACTGTCTGAGGCATAACCCCGTCGTCAGCTGCTACTACAACTATGGCCACATCGGTAGCCTGCGCGCCCCTTGCCCGCATAGCTGTGAAAGCCTCGTGGCCGGGAGTGTCCAGGAAGGTTATCTTTTTGCCATTATGGACCACCTGATAAGCGCCTATATGCTGGGTGATTCCCCCGGCTTCACTGGCGGTTACATTGGCCTCTCTTATAGCGTCAAGCAGAGAAGTTTTGCCGTGGTCAACGTGGCCCATCACTGTAACAACACTTGGGCGGTTGACCAAATCTTCCGGTGCATCCTCTATCTCCTCAATATATTCAACTTCCTCTTCGTCAAGCTTGACTTGAATCTCCCGGCCAAACTCACCGGCTAAGATTACGGCGGTATCAGTGTCGATTTCCTGGTTTATGGTCGCCATTACACCGAGGGCGATAAGTTTCTTGATAAGTTCAGAAGCCGACTTTGCCATTTTGGCAGCCAGGTCCTGAACGGTAATTGACTCACCTATAATTATTGGTTTGAGGTTTTTTGGCTCCTCTTTTTTGGCCGGTGCGGCCGGTTTGGTTGCCTGTGCCGGCTTTTGTGTTCTTGACGGAGCCGGTTTGCCCTGGTTCCTTCTATCACCAGGACCCCGCCATTCCGTTTTCTGGCCGGGCTTGCGATCTCCCGGTTTTCCCTGGTTTGCTGCCGGCCTGCTATCAGGTCTTGGACCTGCGGATCTACCATCAGGTCTTGGGCCTGCCGGTCTGCCATCAGGTCTCGGGCCTGCCGGCCTGCTATCAGGTCTTGGACCTGCGGATCTACCATCAGGTCTCGGACCTGCCGGCCTGCTATCAGGTCTCGGGCCTGCCGGTCTGCCATCAGGTCTCGGGCCTGCCGCCCTGCCTTCAGGTCTCGGACCTGCCGGCCTGCCATCAGGTCTCGGGCCTGCCGGTCTGCCATCAGGTCTCGGGCCTGCCGCCCTGCCTTCAGGTCTTGGGCCTGCCGCCCCGCCTTCCGGTCTTGGGCCCATCGGCCTGCCTTCCGGTCTTGGGCCCATCGGCCTGCCTTCCGGTCTTGGACCCATCGGCCTGCCTTCCGGTCTTGGGCCCATCGGCCTGCCTTCCGGTCTTGGACCCATCGGCCTGCCTTCCGGTCTTGGACCCATCGGCCTGCCTTCCGGTCTTGGACCCATCGGCCTGCCTTCCGGTCTTGGACCCATCGGCCTGCCTTCCGGTCTTGGACCCATCGGCCTGCCTTCCG
>JAJZQD010000067.1 GCA_021847735.1 Bacillota bacterium
TGGGGTTATAACATTTAGTTATCCCGAAGTATGCAGATATAAAAGCTTAAAAATATTATAATAAAAAGCGTTCTTCGGGATAACAAAACTTTCGGGATAAGAGAGACATGCAAATTTAAAATACAGATATGGAAATAGACATTTCTGGTGTAAAGGATACTATGTGAGCACTGTGGGACGTAATAAAGAAGCAATAAAGAAATACATTCAAGATCAACTAAAGGAGGACATGATAACTGATCAAATGACGATAAAAGAGTATATAGACCCTTTCAAAGGGTAGCCGGTAACAAAAACCCTTTCAAAGGGTAATCGGTAACAAAAAGCGCGCCTGGCGGGACCCATAATGTGCCTTTAGGCACAGCTTGTAATAGTCCCTTATAGGGTTCCGATAAAAACCCCCCGCTTTGCGGGGGGATAATTATTGTATTTCATCCAATTAAAGCCGCATTATAACCCAGCAAAACCGCATTATAACCCACTTTAATTGGAAACTGTAGAAAAATGTAGTAAAATATTAATTAAAATCGAATAAGCTCAAATTCCTGATAAAGGCAAACCCGCCGAAAGGCGGGGGCGCAAAGCCACGGGTCTAAGGACATTGGTAACTCCAATGTCACGACAGCCGGGTCGCCAAAGGATTATGTTTTATCAACTTTGGACATTCACCTATCCTGGGTGCCGGATAGGTGTTTTTTATTTATTAAAAAATAAAAGGAGGTTTGGAAAATGAAACTTTCAGAATGTTTGGGAGACTATTTGCAATCTTGTCGGAAGAAAAAAGAAAGAATCTCGTTTAAGAAGTTGATAGCAGTAATTGTCTTAGTCACTTTTATGGTATCTACCACCAACATATTTTATATTCCGCAAGCTTTTGCCGCAAATCCACAAGTATCGTCAGCAAAGACTACACAAATTTTCTTTGAAGATGGTTTCGACGGTACCGAAATTGATTCTTCGAAATGGAATACTGACATTGCTACAACAGGTGAGCGTTGTCTTACTACCGGAGAATGGATTGATATTAGCAGTGGACTAGACGGTGGCCTCATACAGACGCCTCCATATGGTTCAATTACAGTCAATGGCGGACAAGCTAGTTTTAGCGCAGGTTGGGGGCGAGCTTTTCCTTACATATGGAGCGGACCGCCCAGTAGAACATTCCCGTTTCCGGACACAGGTGATTTCGTTCTCGAAATTAGGATGAAGTATGATTCACTTGAGCCACATGGAGATGGTTTGCAAGCTATTTACTCAGACCCAGCAAGTAATAATCCTCCAGCAAGTGGGGGTATTTTTGATATTTGGGGAGACTCTCAAGGCCTTAGGGTAAATTCTATGAATAGACGGGTATCTTTATCTGACCCCTTTGACCTCCATGATTATAAGCTGGAGTATATTGATGGTAAATATTCTCTGTATGTTGATGGAGTATTGAAGGTCGAACCTATAGCTAGTAACTTAAGACCTAACACAATAACGATTGGAAATCCTGTATTCGCTTCTTGGGTGGCAGCTGAATGGACGGATTTCACCGTAGATTATGTACGTGTGACTGCTCTCAACCAAACTCCGGTAATAAATATAACAGAACCGCAAGATTTGACTTCAGTCAAGGGCAAAGTCCCCATAACAGTACAAGGTACCAATACAGACAACTTAATGTTAACTATTACTGACTATATAAAGGGAACAGTTGTCTTTCAGCAAACGGTAGCGAAAACGGAAAACACCTGGTTATGGGACAGTACCGATATTCTTGACGGCATTTACCTGATTAAGGTTCAGGGAGGAAATAGTACTGGTAAAACTGCCGAAGACCAGGTTTTAATAGAGGTTAAAAACACGGTGCCCGGGATGGGGTTTAGCCCCATCCAGGCATCTAGCAGTTTTACTCTTAACGCTCAGCAGTTCGGTATGGTTAATTATAACGGAAACCTACTGCTGCTAAACCGCGATCTCGCTTTATCTGACAAGCCTGTCCCACTGGTAATTTCCAGATACTTTAACAGCCAGCAAAATGCAAAAAGTGAGCTGGGTTCAGGCTGGCGTCTCGGAATCCCTTATCTGAGTCCTAAGGTAGATGGAACAGTATTATATTTCAATGAGACAGGCAAAAAATATCAGTTTGATCCGGAAACGGGAGGTAATTACCAAACTCCCGCCGGGACCAGGCTTAGACTGTCCAAACAGCCTGACGGGACATATAAACTGGAACACCCGGCGGCTCATCTGACCTGGCAGTTTGCTACCAACGGCCTCTTGCAAACCGTAACCGATAATAACGGCAACAAATTACAGTACACTTACAAAGGCAATAAAATAACCAAAATCACCGACGGTTTTAACCGGGAAACTACATTCACTTACGACCAGAACGGCAGAATTATACAAATTACAGAATATACCGGAAGAACGGTAAAATATTCATATACCGGGGAATTGCTTACCCAGGTAACCCGTCCCGACGGGACGATCGATAAATATTCTTATGATCCTGCGGGTCGGATAAAAAGCGCTTACGATACCAGTAATAATCTGAGCCAAGTATCATATAATCCGGACGGTGGGGTTGGTTCTTTAACCGACACTGCAGGCCAAACAGTATATTATTCTTACGCTCCCTACCAACTAATCAGGACAAACCTGGCCGGAAAATCCCAGGTGGTTACATATGACCAATACGGGCAAGTGACTTCTTATACAAATGAAAACGGCAATAAAACCATTTATGAATATGACGGCAGGGGAAATCCGATTGCAGTCACCGACCCGGATTTGAAGGTAACCAGCTACAAATACGATACGCGGGACAACCTTATTGAGAAAAAAGACCCTAATGGAAATATTACCGTTTATTCTTACGACAGTTCCAACAACCTAACCCAAATTAAAGACTCAGTAGGTAATGTAATAGCGTACAGTTACGACAGTAAAAACAACAGGATTCAGGAAAGCTACACCACTGTCCTGCCTGACGGAAAATCAACTGGTTATTCTTTGGATTACACTTACGATAACCGGGGCAACCTGACCAAAGTAAAGATGCCAAAGGGGAGACTTCGTACGTCTATGACAATTATGGTAATGTCATAAAACAAATTGACCCGCTGGGGAACGAAACCGGATTTTCCTACGATAATCTCGGCCGGTTAACTATGTCCGTTGACCCGCGCGGTATAACAAAAACCTATAAATACGACGCGGCAGGACGAGTCCTGGAGGAAAAAACCCTTGATAGTAACATGGCGGCAGTAAGAACGGCTTCGGTAAGAAGTCTTGCGGTGGAGCAGCCTATTAATAACGGTATTGTAGTGGCTAAAAGGACTTTTGAATATGACCAAACCGGCAACCTGACCAGGGTTACGGACGCGAATAATAACGCTACATCATATAATTACGATGCTATGGGCCGCCTGACCCAGGTCACTGACGCCAAGGGCAATTCCACGGCTGTTACATATAACGAACTTGGCAAGGTGGCAAGCTATGTCAGCCCGGAAGGCAGCAAAACCGAAATGGCTTATGATGCTGCCGGAAGGGTAGCCCAGGTAACCGGTCCTGAAGGCGACAAAACCACTTACCAGTATGACGCCAAGGGCAACGTCATTCAGGAAACAGACAGCCAGGGCCATTCAACAAACTATACTTACGACGATGCCAACAGGCTGGTAGCCAGAAGTGATGCTAATAGCGCCAAAGTATCTCTGACTTATGACCAGGCCGGAAACCTGACCGGTGTAACCGATCCCGCGGGGCACAGCACAACTATCGGACTGGACGTACTGGGGCAAAAGCTTTGGGAAACAGACCCTCTCGGCGGCACGTTCCAATACAAGTACGACGGCAATGGCAACCTGGTTTCCGTGACCGACCCCCTCGGAAACACCAATAAATACGACTATAACAGTAACAACGAACTTACATCTGAGACCGACCCCCTAAACAAGAGCACCTTTTACACTTATGACAAAGTTGGCAACCTTACAGCCATCACGGACGCCAATAACGAGACGGTTTCATTTAGCTATGACGCCGAGGGCAATGTCACCAGAGAAGTGGACGCTTACGGGAGAGAAACCAAAGTCCAATATGATGCAGAAGGCAACGTTATTTCTTATACCGACAAAGCCGGGAACATGACCAAATACAGTTACGATCCCCTTGGCCAACTAACCGGTGTGATTGACCCAGTAGGTAATTCAACCAAGTATGAGTTTGACGCTGACGGAAACCTGGTTAAAGAAACAGACCGTCTCGGTTATTCGAATACCTATATTTATGATAAAAACGGTAACCTGACCGATGAAACCGACCCCCTTGGCTTTACCAGCCAGTATAAATATGACCCGAACGGCAATGTGATAGAACTGGTCGATTCAACAGGCGGGGCTTATAAATACGAATATGACCCAGTAGGAAACCTGGTTAAAGAAACAGACCCCGAGGGACACATCTCCAAGTACGAGTATGATGGTAACGGAAATATAGTGAAAGAAACCGACCCCGAAGGGTATGTCTACGAATATAAGTACAACGGTAACAACCAACTCACGGAAGAAAAAGACCCGCTAGGATCCCGTACATCCTACGAATACGACAAGACTGGAAATATCTCTGTGGTTACTGACGCTTCAGGCTTTTCTACCACTTATACTTACAATACGGTTGGCAATCTGACTCAGGAGAAGGACCCGTTGGGAAATGTGATAAAATACGGTTATGATGAGGTCGGAAACCGTTCCAGTATCAGCGACTCTAACGGGCACACCATCACGTACACGTATGACTCAGAAGGCAATATCACTTCAATTACCGACCCACTGGGGAATACCCTAAAATACACCTACGACGCCAATGACGTTGTATCAGCCGTATATGATGCCTTGGGTAATAAAACTGGCTATGAATGGGATTTTGAAGGAAACCTTACTTCTGTGACAAACCCCCTCGGAAACAATATGACTTTTGAGTATGACAAGGAAGGCAACATTACAGCAGTTACAGACCCCGACGGGCGGGCCACAACATATACCTACGACGGCAATGGAAATGTGCTGACGGTAACCGACCCCACTGGAAACACGACATCTTACAAATATAATGGCGAAGGAGATGTCACAGAGATAAGGGATCCGCAGGGAGGAATAACCAGGTATGACTACGACAAAACCGGTGAACTGACAGAGGTTGTAGACCCTCTACAGAACAAAACCACTTTTACCTATAACGCAAATGGGAACTTAGCCAGTGAGACAGACCCGCTGGGACAGACAACTTTCTACAACTACGATGCTGCCGGTCAGATGTCAGAAGTGACTGACTCAATGGGGAACACCATTAAATACACGTATGATAGTGTTGGCAACGTAACCAGTGTAACCGATCCCGCGGGAGCTGTCACCAGTTACGAATACGATGCCAACGGGCAGTTGACAAGCGAGACTGACCCATTGGGGAACATTACCACCTACAACTATGACCCTGCCGGTAATTTGACATTAGTTACAAACGCAGACGGACAGACAACCGCCTACAAATACGACGATAACAACAGGGCAGTGGAAACCGTTTTACCTGATGGACAGGTTATTGGTTACAGTTACGACGCCAACGGCAATACGACCAGCATCACAGATGCAAGCGGTACTGCAAAATATGAGTATGATGACGCCGACCAGCTCGTAAAGAGCGTGGATAATTCCGGCAACGTAATTGAGTACCAGTATGACGCCTCAGGCAACGTTTCAGGTGAGAAGGTCAATGGAGAAGAGAAGAAATACCAGTATGACGAAGAAGGCCGGATACTGTCTTACACCGATTCTGCAGGCAATACCGTTGAATTCGATTACAATCGCGCGGGCAAATTAAGTGCAATTCATTATCCCAACGGTACCGATACAATGTATGAATACGATGCGGCTATGCGCCTGACAAAAATGACTACCACAAACTCAACCGGGACAATACTGGCGTCCAGCGAATATGTTTACGATGCGCAGGGCAACAGGACCAAGACTATAGAATCGAACGAAGGCTGGTCATTCGTTTACGACAAAGCGGGCCGCATGACCGGTTATCTGGCTCCGGACGGCAGGTTTATCGAGTACGTTTACGATGCTAAGGGAAACCGGTTAAGCCAGTCAGTCACCTTTACCGCTGTTGCGGCTACTCCAGGCAAGAAACTTGGTCTGGACGAGATAATTGATGCGGTACTGGCCAAGCTTGAGATTAAAACAGTCGACGAGACCCAATCCGGCGCGGACAATGGGACTGACATTGTAGCAGGCGGTGAAAATACCGGCGACAGCCATGAACAGGGCGACCAAGGCAAGGTTAAAAAAGAGGGGCACAAATTCCAAGCCACTATACTGTCCAAAGACGATGGCAATAACGGAAACGGCAATGGTAATGGCAACGCCAACGTAAGCGATAACGTATATAGTAACGGAAATGGCAACGGTAATGGAGCAGATAACGGCAACGGTAACGGCAATGGTAATGGCGGAGATAATGGCAATGGCAATGGCAATGGCAATGGCAATGGCAATGGCAATGGCAATAGCAACGGTAACGGTAACAACGGTAATCATGGCAACGGTAATGGTAATAATGGTCACCACGGAGGCAGCAGCGACAATGGCAACCATAGCGGCAAAGGTAAGCATGAGAAAAAGGGCCGCGATAACGCTATTGAAAGAGGTAAAGGCAGGAAAAATGGCCTTTACCGCCTCCCTGACGGCAAGATCATTGATGTAAAAGGAGTTTACGACCAGGTTGTCGAAGTCCTCAATGACCTGGTAAACGGTGAGAAGATTCATTCCAACGGTGAAAAAGAGGGCCTTAAAAAAACCGTTATGGAAGTACTAAACGGCGTCAAGGTCGAAGGAATGAAGTACACGTACGACCAGGCTGACCGCCTTATCACCAGGGAAAACCTGATAACCGGGGACTATTACGAGTACGGCTACGACTCCCGTGGAAATCTTACCGGAGACGGTGACCGCACTTACCTGTATGATGCTCAGGATCAGATGGTACAAATGACCGATGAAAAAGGCCGGGCCACCAAGTATACTTATGATTCTATGGGCCGTAGGACAGCTCTGGACTTCAACGGTGAGGTGACAAAATACTATTACCTGGGCGAGAGCGACAAGGTGATCAAAGAGGTTCGCCCGAATGGTACAGAAATCAGCTTCACCTACGACAACGAGGGTTCCCCGCTCACTATGAGCTACAACGGCCAGACCTACTACTACGTCTTCAACGGCCATGGCGACGTGGTAGCCCTGACGGACGCCAATGGAGTAAAAGTGGCTTCATACCGCTATGACCCGTGGGGACAAGCGCTGAAACCGCACGATGATGCAGAAAATATTGGTGAAGACAGCAATGACAGCGATGATAACGATGATATAGCAAAACTCAACCCCTACCGCTACGCCGGGTACAGGTATGACGAAAAATCCAAACTGTACTTCCTGAAGACAAGGTACTACGCCCCGCCTCTCGGCAGGTTCCTCAGCAAAGACAAATACCGGGGTGAAGATGACCAGGAGACAGTACTCCAGGCCATAGCCCAGAACAAATACACGTACGTAAACAACAACCCGGTTAACATGGTTGACCCGAACGGTCAATGGGGATTCAGCCTCAAAGGTTTTGTCAGCAGTGTCAAGAGCGCGGCTACCAGGGTGGCATCTACTATAAAAAGCATAGTAAAATCAGTTTCACCTAAAGCAACGATTAGTAAGGTCATCCAGTCAGGCAGTAAGGTTGCCGCCAACATTAAGGCCAGTGTCTCAAAGGTCACAGCTAAGGTTCAGCGGAGTGTGCAAAGCGCTGTCAAAACGGTTAAAAACCTGACTAACCCGAAAACAATCCGGGAGAAAACCCGTGCAGTTGTTACCGGAGTCAAGTCAACAGTAAACTCCGTCAAGAAGACGGTTTCCGGGGCTGTTTCCAAAGCCGAAAAATTTGCCGGAACCGCTAAATTGGGCTT
>JAJZQD010000068.1 GCA_021847735.1 Bacillota bacterium
CGAAAATTCAGCGGGCGACTCTACCCCTACTGCAGCTGCAAGGTGGAAACTCCACCTTATAGAAGGTGGAGTCTTGGAATTGGGATAAAAATGGCTTCACTGGGCACTCTGGCAGCCGGAATCTCTCACGAAATCAACCAGCCTCTAAATGCCCTGAAGGTTATCTCTGACAGCATGATTTATTGGCATAACAAGGGTAAAGAACTGAAAACGGATAAAGTTATTGAAAACTTACACAAAATTTCCGCCCAGGTTGGCCGTATCAGTGACATAATCAGTAACATTCGTTCTATCATCAAGAAGGATGACTCAATGGAGAAGACCCCCTGTAATCTGAACGATACTGTCAATGAGGCATTAAGTTTGCTCAAACACCAATTGTCGCTCTGCAGTATAGGAATCCATAAGGAACTTGCAGAGCCGCTGCCCTTAATTATGGGAAGGAAAAGCGTGCTGGAAGAGATAGTCATTAATTTAATTCTTAATGCTATGCAAGCTTTTGACGCTTCCACTGAGGAGAATAAGGAAATTACCTGCACCACAACCGTGGAAGAAAGTGTCACCCTGGAAATCAGTGACACTGCCACGGGAGTCAACGAAGGACAGAAAGACAAGTTATTTGAACCGTTTTTTACTACAAAAAACGGAGAAGCGATGGGAATGGGACTATTTATCGTCCATTCAATGGTTACTGACATGAACGGAACAATACAGGTACGGAATAACCAAAAAGGGGGAGCGACTTTCAGACTTGAATTTCCCATAATTTGAGAGTCCTTCTCAGAGTTCAAATTGTTTGGCGGAGGTTGTTGCTAATGAATATTTTACTTGTTGAAGACGATAATGACAGCTTGTCCTGTATGAGCGAATTTTTGCGTGAACTGGGGCATTTTGTGGTCGAGTGTGAAAACGGGGAAGAGGCCTTGGGTTGTTTCAGCAGCGGTTCCTTTGAACTGGTGCTGACAGATATAAGAATGCCTGGCATGACAGGCATTGATTTATTAAAAAACTTAAAAACTTTGAATCCTGACGGCGATTTTGATGTGGTCATTATTACCGGGCACGGAGACCTAGAATCGGCCATTGAGGCCATACGTCTGGGTGCAAGCGATTATTTCCTGAAGCCAATAAATGTGGAGGCCCTGGCGGCAATGACAGAACGTGCAGCCGCTAAGCGGGTGCGGCGCGGGAAAGACAGGATGTTAAGGGAACAAAATGCCCAAGATTTAAAGGAGACCGCTGACGAAATTGGCTGCAGTTTTATATCGAGCGAGAGGTATATTGCCTCCATTGAAGGTGTTGGCGAAATCGGCATTTTTTCCGATACAATAAAGGAACTAATCCAAACGTCCCTAAGGTTTCATGAAGACCGTGACATGCCGGTTCTAATTCAGGGAGAAACCGGGACAGGGAAGGAAGTTGTCGCCAGATTAGTTCATCACGGCCTTTCGGACAGCAAAGCCCCTTTTGTAGACATTAATTGTGCCGCCCTTACGCCCAGTTTGTTTGAAAGTGAACTTTTCGGATACGAAGCCGGTGCATACACCGGTGCAACTACTAAAGGCAGCAAAGGAAAATTAGATTTGGCTTCACAAGGGACATTGTTTCTTGATGAAATAGGGGAACTGTCCATTGATTTGCAGGCAAAATTATTGAGGGTAATTCAGGAAAAGGAGTATTACCGTGTAGGGGGTTTAAAAAAGATAAAGACAGATGTGCGGATAATCTGTGCCACCAATAGGGACCTTAAACAGAGCGTGGAACGGGGATTGTTCCGGTCCGACCTGTTTTACCGCCTAAACGTTGGCCGGTTTTATTTGCCCCCTCTCAGGGAGCGAAGGGAGGAAATAATACCCCTGGCCCGGATGTTTTTAAGGGAGTTTGCCCTAAAAAGGGGCAAAAAGTTTTCGGGGATTAGTGACGAAGCAAGCCGCATTCTCACTTCCCATCATTGGACGGGGAATATCAGGGAGTTAAGAAACACTTTGGAATGGGCGGTATTTACATACGATAATTCGGAGTTAAAGCCCGAACACCTTGGTGTTATTACTAAAAGTAATTCCCAGGAGGTTCCTGTTTCGGAGGATCACCGGCAGTCACAGGCAGCGGGTCCATCCGATCTGGCCTTGCCCTTCAACGGGTTTTCCCTGCAGGAATATGTTGACAATATCGTAAGCCGGGCCTTGGAACTGCATAATGGAAACAAGGCCCAAACGGCGCGCTATCTGGGCATTTCCAGGAGATCTCTATACTGCCGGCTGGAGAAAATGGGACAGAATCAAAGACTTGATGAAGAAGTTTATCTGTAAGCATAAGTGTCCCTATTGGCACAGGCGTACCTTTTGGTACACCTGGTTGTATATCTTTTTCACACTATGAATGAATGAGAAATCTGCAAATAAACGGAAAAGTCTTAAATACTCGTGTTTGTAAAGACATGCCAAAACTGGCATGTCTTTTGCATAGAGAAGTTGGTAGATTTAAACCCGATTAACTTGAAAAAGGCAGTCTTACCGAAAAAACCACTGGGTCTAAGGTGATTTCATAATGGGGTGACCAAAGATCCGGCAGGGGTTTTTGTATGCATTTATTGGGGGTGCATAACCGGCATTAATGTAAAATAATGCGAGGCACCGAAGAGTCTAAAAAAGAAAATGGGGGAATTTATTAATGAAGATGACTTTAGGCAAAAAGCTGTTGGCCGGTTTTTTGTTTGTGGCGATTCTGTTGCTTGTGGTAGCTTATTTTGGAATTACAACAGTTAACACAGTGGAACAAGATTATAACGAAATTGTTAAAATCAACGCACCTGTCGAAACGTTGGTCTGGGAGATAAGGTCTGACCAGATGGAGAAAGTTGCGTCTGTTCGCGGTTTTATGATGTATAAAGACCCCCAGTATCTTACGACATTTGAACAGATAAACAGCGACCAGGATAAGAACATTGAAGACGTGAGCAAATTGTTAACAACGGAGAAATCAAAACAATTCTTGACCAAGTTGAAAGATATTGATGTCAAATATGATGAAAAGGCGAGTCAAATATTTAACCTTGTGAAGGCAGGCAAGGAGAATGAAGCGATGGAAGTTGCCACCACCGCCAGGCAAATGGTAAACGATTTCAAGGCAGTCACCAAAGAATGGGAGGATTTGGAGTCACAGACCAACGACGGGATTATTAAAACGGCTGAATCTACTGCCTCGCAGAGCAAATCAATTGCCTATACTGTTTCCGCAGTCGCCCTGGCCGTTAGTATTCTGCTTGGTATATTCCTAAGTAGGGCCATATCGAAGCCAGTCAATGCACTGGCCAATGCTGCAGGTGAAGTGTCAAAGGGTAACCTTGCCGTGGAAATCCCTAAAGTGAAAACAAGGGATGAAATAAAAGACTTGGCCAACGCCTTCGAAATAATGGTTAAAAACCTAAGAGACTTGCTCCTTGGCATCACTAGCGCTTCCCAATCAGTGGCGGCAACCAGTGAAGAATTGTCTTCTAACGGGGAAGAGGCCACCAAGGCGACCCAACAAGTGGCCAAAGCCATTGAACAGATAGCCATAGGCTCAGGGGAACAGGCCAAAAGTATTACTGACACTGTAAAAACCGTTGAGCAGGTGGCTATGGCAATTGAGCAAATCGCCGCCGGTGCCGGGGAGCAAAGCAAAAACGTTGTCAGTACTACCGATATGGTCAACGATATGGTCAATAAGGTAGATGCAATGGCATCAGGTATGGAGACAGTCAAACAGGTAGCCGAACAAAACGGGATAGTCGCCGCTGATGGCGGTAAAGCCGTGGAAAAAACGGTAAACGGCATGGTCAAGGTAAAAGAAGCAGTATTTGAAACAGCCCAAAGAATCCAGGAGTTAGGCGAACAGTCCCAGAAAATCGGTGAAATCATTCAGGTTATCGATGATATCGCTGAACAGACGAACCTGCTGGCCTTAAATGCGGCCATCGAGGCCGCCAGAGCCGGGGAACACGGCAAAGGTTTTGCGGTTGTGGCCGACGAGGTGCGCAAGCTGGCTGAGAGGTCAGGCAAAGCCACCAAGGAAATAGCAGAACTGATTACAGATATTCAGCGCGGGACAAAGGTCGCGGTTGAATCGATGCAGGTAGGCACAAAAGAAGTGGAAGCAGGAGTAAACCTCGCCAAGGAAGCCGGAGAGTCCCTGAATGAAATAGTTACAGGTGTAAAGACAGCCGGTGACAATGTCCATAAAATCATGGACATCATCGGCGAGATTTTGGACGGCAGCCAGGAAGTTTCCAAGGCAGTCAACAATGTAGCCGCCATCACTGAGGAAAACTCGGCGGCTACGCAGGAGATGTCCGCATCGGCCGAGCAGGTCAATTCTGCAATGCAGAACATTGCTTCCATTTCTGAAGAGAGCGCGGCCGCAGCTGAGGAAGTGTCAGCTTCTACGGAGGAACTTACCGCTTCAATTGAAGAGATATCGGCTTCTTCGGAACAGCTGGCTAAAATGGCTCAGGACCTGCAGGGCATGGTTGCCCGGTTCAGGCTTTAGGAGGTGAAAGTGATGGAAGCAAATATCCTTGACGAGAAACAATACGTTGTGTTTAAACTGGGGGCGGAGGTTTTTGGGCTGGATATCAACAAGGTCAGGGAAATCATTACTTACCAGGAAACAACCAAAATACCGGGAACCGGCCAACTGATAGAAGGGATTATCAACTTGCGCGGTATAATAATTCCCATCTTTAGCCTTAGGAAAAAGTTCGGGTTTTCAGAGACCGAAAAAACCGGGAAAGCCAGAATTGTAGTTGTCGAAGCCCATGACAGCACGGTAGGCATAGTGGTGGACGGTGTTTCCGAAGTGTTAATGATATCCGGTGCCGTAATGGAAAAACCGTCTTCCGTCATCTCATCGGGAGTTGATGTCAACTATATTGAAGGGATCGCAAAAATGGAGGGCAACTTAATTATAGTACTCGATTTGGAGAAGGTCATTAACCCCCAAATAGCCAGGGCAGTGTAAAAATTGGTCTCGCCGAATGAGGCTGCTCTGGAAAGCAGGAGATTTCGGGTTTACATGGAATATTTAAATATCAAAAGGCGATGGGGCTCGCCGTAACCGCCGTTTTTTCGGCTGATAGCTCCTACCAGGTCCCTGGTAGGAGTTTTTGTTTTTACTTCAGAAAGCATATCTTTTTCACATTAATGGAAAAGGCTAAGGTATATACAACAAGTTTTCAAAGGCGGGTGGTTTGGTTGGACTATTTGGCTGTCGGCATTGCCGGTTTTCTTGGCGCTGTTACCAGGGCTGTTCTCAGCAAACTGATAAAGGCCGGGTTTGTCTATCCGTTTCCGGTAAATACCCTGATTATCAATTTAACAGGCTGCCTAATATTAAGTTTTTCCATGAACCTCACCCTACAGAGACTGGAGATAAACCCCAGGCTGCGGCTTGCTTTTGGCACCGGGTTTTTGGGGGCATATACCACTTTTTCCACCTTCACTGTGGAAACCGTAAACCTTATGAGAAACAACCTGGGCCTGCTTTCAGGCCTATACGTAATATCTACTGCCTGTGGTTGCGTTCTGTTCGCATGGATTGGGGCTGTTCTAAGCAGATTAATTACCGGGCGGCCCGGCGGTTTGGAAAAAACTGTTGAAAACAGTTGTGACGGGCCTTCCGAATAAGATGTAGGGGGAAGAAAGATGGAGTATATTTATGTGGGCATTGGGGGTATCCTGGGTGCTCTGTCAAGATACGGTCTAAGCAAATGGGTGGGTCAAAGATGGCGCGGGAATTTCCCGCTGGCAACCTTTTGCATAAATATAACCGGTTCGTTTATACTTGGATTACTATATGTCCTGTTTTCCAGGGCGGGTGAAGGTGCCTTTCCCCTAAGGAATCTTACGACAACAGGATTTTTGGGGGCTTATACAACCTATTCGACCTTTAGTTTTGAAATTATCAATTTGTTGGAAGACGGGGAAAGGGCCTCCGCTGCTCTGTATTTTCTGGCCAGTATCGTTATCGGACTGTTATCGGCATACGCTGGAATTAGTTTAGCCGAACGCCTGTAAGGAGGAATAGCTATGAATATCACCGGAAGAGGCAAAATGTTAAAAATTTATCTGGGGGAAACCGAAAAGTGGCATGGAAAAACCCTATACCACCAGGTTGTCATGAAATTGAGGGAAGAGGGCCTGGCCTGGGCCACTGTTTACCGCGGGATACTTGGGTACGGTGCCGATAAGGTCATTCATTCCGCCAAAATACTGGATTTGTCCGCGGATCTGCCAATGGTCATTGATGTAATCGACTCTGAAGAAAATATTATGAAGGTGCTGCCGGTTATCCGGGAAATGGTGCCCCGGGGGTTAATTATTGTTGTTGATATTGACATTGTCCAATATGGTCCTTACGGGACAGGCAGCTAGAATAAAAAGCTCCTAATTGAAACAACTACCACCACAAACGAAGGGAATGTCGGTACCCGGATTACCTGGACCAGATCAGTGACATAATCCGGCGGATTGGCCCCGGAACTAAGGGCGGACCCTAAATTTTGTACCAATATTGTTAAAAAAGTGGGACTGTCCAAAAAGGGGCAGTTCTTTGCTTTCGGGCCTGGGGAAATGGCAGGTATATCCCTGCGACTGAGCAACAACTTAGCCGGCAAACCACTCCCGCTGCGCGGATCTACCCGCAGGGCACAACGCGGCTCTAAGCGCTTAAGCGCAAAGAGCCACGACGGTGGTTGGCGGACGTCAGCCTCAGTCTTCGGGACACACCTGCCATTTCCCCTATACTTAAGTAAGACTGCCTCTATTGAGACAATTGAAGAAAAGGACAAGGTGGAATACAAGCCGCACATTCTGTTCCGGACGGTCAAAACATGCTATAATGTATTCAATATCAGTAAAGGAGAGTCAGGGATGTCCTTCTCCGTTAACACCAAAAATGAATTGGCCAGGATTATGGCTGCCAAACCTTGCTGCCAGATGGCGGAGCTTGCCGCTATGGTCAAAATGGACGGGCTTATCCAAATCAGCCATAGTCAGATGTCGTTACATCTCTTAACGGAAAGCGCTGCTGTAGCCCGGAAGGTGTTTACCTATTTGAAGAACCTTTTTGGAGTACATACTGATATTTTAATGAAAAAGAAGGCCCGGCTAAAAAAGAACAATGTCTACCTCGTCAGGATGCTGCCCCAACCCGAAGTCGCCCGGGTGCTTAGCTCGGTGGGAATGATTGATGAACAGGGGCAGCTACCGGATATTATTAAACCTGAGTTGATTAAGAAAGACTGCTGCCGCAGGTCCTACCTGCGCGGTGTTTTTCTGGGGGGCGGCTCTGTTAGCGACCCGGAAGGCGACTACCACCTGGAAATTCTGGTTAATGATGAAAACTTCAGCCTGGCCTTGTGCCAATTGATGAAACGGTATGGCCTGACAGCTAAAATAAACAAGCGGAAAAACTGGGATGTGGTTTACCTAAAAGGCAGTGAAGAGATTGTCAAACTGCTCAATCTAATGGGGGCTCACGGCGCTCTGCTTAATTTCGAGAATGCCAGGATATACAAAGACGTAAGGAATTCGGTCAACCGCCTCGTCAACTGTGAAACGGCTAACCTTAACAAGACAGTTAACGCGGCCGTAGAGCAGATAAAAGACATTAAACTCATTGAGGAAGCCATTGGCCTCTTCAAACTTCCCGTCAACCTTCGAGAAGTTGCCGAACTTCGGCTGAAGTATCCCGATACCTGTTTGAAAGAACTTGGGGAAATGCTAGTGCCCAGAATCGGTAAATCGGGGGTCAACCACAGGATTCGGAGGATCCAGAGAATAGCGCAAAAGATAAGGGAAAGCAAGAAAAATTAAGGGGTTCATAGTGACGTACTCCCACCACCTACGCTAACGCTTAGAGGTTGGGGGCTTCTTGGGACGTACCGACTAATGTCGATATAATTACCAAGCTATCCCCGTTCGCCCAACGGTTCTTTATATGGTGTATTAG
>JAJZQD010000069.1 GCA_021847735.1 Bacillota bacterium
ATCCTCAGGTTCTACCACGGTTTTTTCCAGTAAACCATGAACAGCTATCGCTGTTGGTTCTGTAAGAGCGGCTTCTTCAAAAGTGATATTATCAGGGATCCGGTGCAGCAGGTTGGCCGGCAGCTTGATAAATTCAGCAAAAGCCCCGTCTACGTAAGTTCCCGGGGGTCTTTTGTCAGAACAAATCTGCGAATTGCCTGTTTTGCAATAACGGCAAGTTTGGCATGCCAAAGTATGAAGTTCGGAAACCACCCGGTCGCCGGCGCCCCATCCTGTTACCCGGTTTCCCACGGCGGCGATCTCCCCGGAAAACTCATGCCCCAATATGAGCGGAGCTGAATACTGATATTCATTATGCAAAATATGGACATCCCCGCCACAGATACCTGCCGCTTTTACTCGGACCAGGACTTCTTCACTGCTTATCTCCGGCACAGGCACATCCTGCAGCTCAATACTCCCTTTTGCCTTTTGGGTTTTTACTAATGCTTTCAAATTTATTTTCCCCCGTTTTACGTCATGCAGTTTCAATTATAATGGTCCGGGCGGCCTGTTCAAAGGCAATTTCGGCCTCGGCCAGAGTCTCTCCGGCAGTAATTATATAACAAACCCTGTTAGCACAGTTGAGATACGGCCGAATAACCTGACCTACCCCGGTAAATAAAAATATTTGCTCTACACCCGGTATTGCCCCGGCTTTTTCAATACCCCTGATCTCCGCTACTTTCCCGGGTTTGGGAAAAATGGCCTTACATACAGAAAATTTCCGGTGCCTGGGAGTTAAATCCCCGATATCCGGAGGATTACCCACCGCCCGGTCAATAACGGCTTTAATCACGTTCATCCCCAAAGCCAGCGGTGTTGTATACTGAGAGTGAAAACCTCCGCTGAGGCGGGCCGCCATTTCTAAAATCATGGGGCCCTTTTCGGTCAAAATCGTATCGCTCTTAGCCGGCCCAAAAGCAATCCCCAGGGCGTTGGCCGCCTGTCCGGTAATCCTGTACAGCTCCTCCCGGACATCATCAGGCAGCATGGAAGGGTTGGTATGACCGGTTTCAATTAAGTATGGCTGAAAGCCGAAATGCCTGTCCACCACTCCACACCTGTAGTGTACCCCGTCGTATACCACTGTCTCCACACTCTGTTCGGTACCGGCATAGAACTTTTCGATCAGAGCGGTCCCGGTGGAGGAGTGCCTTTTGGCATCTGCCAGGGCATCCGCCAGTTCACTTACATCCTCGATTTTTTTAACGCCTCTGGAAGCAGCACTGTCAACTGCCTTAACAATTACCGGAAGTCCCCAGAGTTCAATCATTTCTTCGGCTTCTGTCAGGGAAGTAATTTCTTTAGATTCGGGAGTGGGTACTCCCGCGGCAAAAAATTTCTGTTTCATGATTGCCTTATTATTGCTTGCTTTGGCAACTTCGAGACTAATCCCGGGTAAACCCAGGGCCTCTGTAATGGCAGCAACCGTTACAGCCACATCAGCGGCAGCAAAAGCCCCGGCAATATTATATTTTTTACTCAGCTCCCTGGCCAAAGCCACATGTCCGTCCACATCTTTCGTATCCAACGCTACACCGAGGTCAGCATAAGCAAAACCCGGCGCATCCGGATTCTTGTCCGTCGCGATAACATGCAGCCCTGTCTCCCTGGCAATTTTGATAGCCGGGACCTGCATGGTTCCGGCGCTGACAATAATTATACTTTTCTGCTTCATTGTCTCACCTGCCAATCTCAGTTTGGTTAATCATCCGGGCTACTTCGTCGGCTGTTGGCAAAGAAGGCTGAGCTCCATATTTCGTAACAGCAAGCGCACCTACATAATTGGCAAATTCAGCCGCCTGAAACAAGTCCCTGCCCTTAACATAAGCAAAAGCCAGACCGGCAGTAAAAGCGTCCCCTGCCGCCGTTGTATCCACCACCGGCACCCGGTGGCCTGAAATTAAGCGGGCTTCTTCCGGTGTAGCTGCAATACACCCCCGGGCTCCAAGCTTGAGGACCACATTTTTAACCCCCAGGTCAAGCATATGCTGACAACAGGCAAAGGCGCTGCTCAGGTTCGTTATCTTTTTGCCGGTTAACCTTTCGGCTTCACTCTCATTAGGGCTGACAATTGTCGCGTCCTGCCAAAAGCGGGGCAGTTTTTCTCTAATCGGGCCGGCATCCAATATAACAGGGACTCTATTCTTAAACATACAAATCAGTTCATCAACAGTTTCTACCGGGATCCCTAACTGAACCAGCACAATATCGGACTTTTCAATTGCGGGGACAGTTCGCTCAAGGTACTTCCCGTCAACTGTTTCATTTACTCCCAGGGCTGTCAGGATACTGTTTTTCCCTTCCCGGTTTACCGCAACCAGGGCAGTCCCTGTCGCCCCCCGGTTATCCCGCTCCAGGTAACCGGTATAAACCTTTTCCCGCTCTAAATTTTCCAATAAACATGCGCCAAAATAATCCTCGCCTGCTTTGCCCAACAAAGTAACTGCAGCTCCCAGGCGGGCGGCCGCCACCGCCTGGTTGGCCCCCTTGCCGCCGGGGATAAACCGCAGGTCCCGACCCAACAACGTTTCGCCTTCCCTGGGCATACGGTCCGCTTTGATAACCAAATCCATATTAATATTTCCAAGCACGGTTATTTTGGGAACCCCTGAAACAGAAATAAATATCCACTCCTTATATCCGGGAACTCATCTGGCTTACTGCTTCGGCAAAGATAGCCAAGGCCTCGTCAATTTCTTCCCGCCTGATCACAAGGGGAGGCGCCATCCTGATTACATTGCCGTAAAAACCAATGGGCTGAATCAGTAATAATCCTTTCTTGATACATTCATTAACGATTTGTTTGGCCAGGTCCGGGGCGGGATTTTTTGTTTCCTTGTCCCGGACAATCTCCACCCCTGCCATCAGGCCAATCCCACGGAAATCACCGATAATCCCGCTTTCCTTACACAATTTTCTTCCTTTCTCCAAAAGATATTGACCCATTTGTTCGGAATTATTTAATAATCCTTCCTCTTCAATAATTTCAATGGAAGTTACCGCCGCACAACAAGCAATGGGATTCCCCCCATGGGTGCTGGAAAGGGACCCGGCCGGCAGGTTATCCATGATCCGGTCCCGGCCAATCAGCGCCGTTATCGGGATTCCTCCGGAAATACCTTTGCCTGCCACCACTAAATCCGGCTCAACGCCAAAATGCTCAAAGGCGAACATCCGGCCCGTCCGGCCAAAGGATGTCTGGGTCTCATCCATAATAAAAACTACTTTGTTTGCCGCACACCATTCGGCCAGCTTTTGCACAAACACCGGAGGCGGCATAATTTGCCCCGCCCCTCCCTGGAAAGGTTCAATAATCAGAGCGGCTATATTCCTGCTCGACTCAGTCTCGACTTTTCTTTGCAGAAACTTGAAACAGAACAGCTCGCAAGCCGGATATTCCCTTTCAAAATCACAACGGTAGCAGTTGGGATACGGACTGAATATCACTCCCGGCATCGCCGGGCCGAACCCCGTCCGGCTGCTCGCTTTACCGTTCAGGCTTTCCGCTCCGTAAGTCTTACCGTGATAGCCGCCGTAAAAAGATATTATTTCATGCCTTCCCGTATAATACTTGGCTGCCTTGACCGCAAACTCCACTGCTTCTGCACCTGTTGTGGCAATAAAAACTTTATTTAAACCGGCGGAAGTCAGACCGACTAATTTTTCCGCAAGCTTAACCCGCCATGGGTTTACAAAGTTATAGCAGTTTAGATATTTTCCCGCCTGTTCCTGAATCTTTGCTATATGACCGGGATGGGAATGTCCGATGTTGGCCACCAAAATCCCCGAAGTAAAATCAAGGTACCGGTTGCCGTCAACATCTTCGACCGTTACTCCCCGGGCCCTGGCCCAGATCACCGGGAACTGGCGCTTTACCGCTTTAGCCTCATATTCGGATGATTTATCTGTAATCTCTCTGGAATTAGGGCCGGGGATTTCGGTTTTTATTCTTACAACCATAAATGGTCCTCCTGTTTTCCTAAGTTACATTATCCATTTTCACTTTTTGGGCCCAAACTACAATTGTATCGCCAATTCCCAATGTCTTGGCAACTTTGTCGAAGACGGTTTTGGTCTCCGGATTTGTTGTCCCCGTTGTGCAGCCGCTGCCAAAACTTACCCAGTTAACCGTTCTAAACCCTGTTTTTATCAATAAATCGAAAAGGCCCTGTTGAGAAAATATATGTACATGCTGCGGTGGTATGAAGTGGCGCCAGCCGGCGCCATAACCGTCAGCTATAATTCCCCGGCAGGGGGTCTGAATTATCAGCCCACCGCCAGGTTCCAAAAGGCTGTTAATTTTAATTAAGGACTCTTTAGGCTGCAGTAAATGTTCCAGGACATCCCATAAAGTAATAAGATGATACCTTTTGTCATTGACGGAAAACACATCCCCTACCCATGCCCGAAGTCCTTTTTTGACCGCCTCTTCAACCATTTCAGCCGATATATCCGTTCCTTCAATATCCCATTGCCTGTCCGACATGTATTCTAAAAACAACCCCGTAGCGCAGCCTACATCCAGGGCCTTTTTCCCTTTATAACCGTTAAGGTCAAAGCATATATCCCTAAAGGTCATATCTTTTTCTTTTTGGTAGGCCTGCTTATATTCGTCTCTGAAATGAAGGTGTTGACCCTGCCCTTCTATTTCCAGGTCCGTATAACCATAGGCATAGAATTCGGCAAGTTCCTTTTAAGTAGGTAAAGGTGATATAAAAACCGTATCGCATTTACCGCATAAGACATGATTATATCCCTGCTTATTAATCCAGAATTCAAACTCACTGTGACCACAGATTCTGCATTTTTCCATATTTCTCACTCCTGTTTTTGGGCGAACATCACCAACGAATCCCCTAAATCTATTTGACCGGCCAGCTTCTGATAGAATTCAACGAACCACTTTTTTGCTTCTTCATCCAGTTCAATCACTTTAGGTAAACTCAGGCCCAGACCTGCCAGCGCCCTTTCATAATAGATGCCTTCCGTCATATACTCCAAAACCTTAAAACCTGTATTTACCAGAAGATTGGCCAGGGTTCCAGGTTTATAATCACAAAAATGGTCCTCAGCATGCTGGTCTAGCCACTTTTGACGGTCCAGACGAAAAGTAATGCCCCCGATATTGGGCACCTTGATACCCAGTATCCCGCCCGGCCTTAACAAACCCCATACTTTTTTCAGGGCCTCAACCGGCTTAATCATATGCTCCAGTACCAGCCACATGGTTACAGCAGCAAATTCCTCATCCGGATAAACAGCTGCTTCCAGGGCGCCGGTTTGCACGTTAAGCTTCAGTTCATCAATCGCATGGCGGGCAGCATATTCAGATACTTCCAGCCCATACGGCTCCCATCCCCTGCTGCGGGCATGTTCCAGGTAAAAGCCCATGGCACACCCAATGTCCAATACCTTGCCGGGCTGTATATACTTTTCTATAGTATCAAACCTCGTTTGAGCAAATTTTACAATGTTAGGCTTATCATCTAAATAGTTATACGATGTGCTGACATTTTCCCGGATATATTTATCATTAAAATACTCGTCATTATAAATTTTCTGTAATTCCTTTATAGCCGGGCGGTACAACAGGTATACATGGCCGCAGTCCTGGCATGCGACCATTAAATTTTCCTTAACCGGACCAATCGGCAGATAATTGTCCCGATTGCATATATCACAGCGTACCTGATCCATTTTCATATCTCCAGGCGCCTCCTCATCAGTTCAATTGTCCTTTGCCACCCAAGCCCGTCCATACACTTTCTGGCATTAAAGGACATTTCACAAAGCCTGGCAGTATCCTCTAATACATCAAGAATTTCTCCCCGGATAGAGTCCCTATTTTCTGGGGTTAATAACCCTAAATTGCGGCAATAACCATACCTGGCCAATTCCTCCGCCACCTGTACATGAAGCGGGTAGGGGTTAATTAACAAAGCGGGGGTGCCAACTAACGCCGCCTCGTAAGCAGTAGTACCCAGGGACAATAATGCCAAATCCGCATTATACAGTTCCTCCGCCATATTTTTAATGTTTTGCCGGACCTGGAACTGTCTATCAGCCTTAGACAGGTATTCTTCAAGAGCATTTTCATCGCGGTAAGCCGGACCCAGTACCAGGGTAATCTCTGCCTCTGCCGGGATATCTTCCAGTAAAGGTAATATCTTCGCCGTTATCCCCGCCGGGTCGCTTCCGCCAAAAGAAACCAGGATTTTTTTATGAACAGGCCTTATTATTTTCTGCCTTCTGGCATAGTCAATAAATTGACGGTTAAATACAAGATACTCCAAGCCTTCATATACATTAGCGCCCAGAACTTCTCCCGCCGGATACGGCACATGGCAGAGCGAATTTATTGTTAAATCCGCGACGCTGCGATTAGAAACAGTATTATTTAAAAAAATGAGAGGCAGGCCGAATTCCTTAATTAACATGAATATGCCATTATATCGTGACCAGTAAAAAACCGGCAAATCAAAAATTACAGCCCTGGATTGTTCCCCGGCTAAAAGGCTGAGGATAACTTCCCCTTCCTGCGCGAAGTCAACGGCGGGTAATTTCCGGACAAAGCAACCGTTTTCCCTTAAAAAGTCAACCCCGGCTTTTTCTTTAGAGTAAAAAACCACTTCATATCCATAATAATTTTGCAGATAAAAAGCCAAATTCATCGTATGGGTGATATGCCCCATACCAATCTCAAAACCGCCGTCAACCCTGATAACCAGCTTATTTTTCATCTTTTATTGCTCCCGGACAGAGTATTTCACCCATTGACCGGCCATATTACTGTATATTTCACTGGTAGGTTTGTTTCTTATGTTGGAATTAATCGCTTTTAATTGAGGATTTTCATCCAGCAGCCGGACAACGTCCCGCAATTGAACAATAGTGTTTTCTTTGTATAAACATCCAAAAATCTTACGCATTAATACCATATCTTCCTCATTGTCTACTGTCAGGCGCAGGTCACTGCGGCAGGCATAAGCAGGCGGGGTGATACTGCCGACTTTAAATGCCGAAAGATGGGTAACTATGTAAAAGGTAACATGCTCCAAGTCTTCAGGACGGTTTGATATCCGCAGGGTGTGCTGTAAAGCTCTGAGTGATACTACCCCTGCGCCTTGAATTAAATTGGGTATTTCAAAATGGCAGGCAGTAAAATCGGCATCAATCTTATTATGGTAAGCCACCATCCGGTCGATGGTTTCGGGGTCAATCAGCGGACAATCGGCAGTTACCCGGACAATTGTTTCCGCCTTATACTTTTCTCCGGCCCCGACAATTCTTTTAAGCACATTCTCTTCCGAACCAAGAAAATACGGACATCCATATTCTCTCACAAATTCAACAACCGGTAAATCCCATTCATGTTCGGTAGTTGCAACTACTGTTTCATCAACATTTTTACACAACCTCAACCGGTCGATAATATGGCCTAACATGGGTTTTCCCGCCAAGTCCATGAGAACTTTACCCGGCAGTCTGTTAGAACCCATGCGGGCCTGAATAATTGCCACCGTTCTCATTTAAACCTTCTCCCAACTGATTTTCTCATGGGCTTTAATATCGGCCCGGGCAATTCTGCCTACAACCAGGTTAAAGTATTCAGCGGGCAGGCCGCCACCCGGGCGGACGCATTTAAGCATATCCGGGGTAATTTTTGCCCCTTCCGGTATATCCACCGCCGCGTATATACTTCGAAAAGCGCCGAGTCTGACCGGCATTTCACCGGCCGTGGGAACTTTTTCGCCCGTTCCGAGGGCCGGTTCCAGATTTCTTATTTTACTTATCATCTCAGTAAATTCCGGTATCTCCAGGGCATAAGAATGGTCCGGTCCCGGTAAATTCCTGTCCGGTGTAATATGTTTTTCAATCACCCGGGCTCCCAGGGCCACCGCGGCCAGCGACACAACATCACCCGGAAAATG
>JAJZQD010000070.1 GCA_021847735.1 Bacillota bacterium
GGCGGGTGGCAAAGGGTAGACGTAAAAAGTTTTAATAAGTATATTAGTTGTAACATTCAGTTACCTGACAGTGCCGGTTTCAAGTATACTGCTGCAATTTCACTAGACAACGCCTACTTCTTCCCTGTACCAAACCAGCTGAAATTGGGAAAAGGTTCGGGGACGGTCATAATCAAAACAAGGAACAGTGGTACCTTTGCTGTGGTTGGGTGCCAAAGGGTTTTCACAGACCTAAAAAGTCATTGGGCCAGGGGAGCAATTAGTAATCTTGTATCAAAACTTGTTGTTAACGGGGTAAATGACAAATATTTTGCACCCGGTAAAAAAGTTACCAGGGCCGAGTTCGCAGTCATGATTGCTAAAGCATTGGGGCTGCAGCCGCAATCCGGATCTATCGTGTTCTTGGATGTTAAAGGCAATGCGTGGTACTCCGGCGCTGTTGCCTCTGCCGTTGAGGCAGGTATCATTCAAGGATATTCGGATTTGACCTTTAAACCTAATGCCTTCATTAAAAGAGAGGAAGCGGCCTGTATGATTATCCGGGCTTTGGAGTATACAGGCGTGAGTTTAAATGTTGACGAAAGCAATTTGTCTCCCTATCTCAAACAGTTTAGAGACAGTGGCAAAATAAGTTCCTGGGCCAAGCCTTTTGTTTCCGGAGTTGTCGACGGCGGTCTAATGAAAGGTTACAACAGGGGTATATTTGCTCCGGGCCAAAACATAACCAGAGCCGAGTCTGCGGCGCTTGTAGTCAACTTGTTGGTGAAAAGCGACTTAGGTTAAACACCGGGGAATGGGTTTAACGGTAGAACAAGGTTTCATAGCTTCACTGTCGAAACATTTAGTAATACAGGTGGTATTTTGCTAAACCAGCCGCAACCTAAACATGCGAAAGAATAAAAAACTCTTTAACAAAGGAGGAAAACTCATGGTCAAAAGTGCCCACTGGCAAAGAGTGTTAAAGATCTGGTTGCCATGAACAGGCAAATACGATCCTGATTCAGCGCTGGAAGGCGGGCATGGCGGTTTGATGATGGGACCCGGGAGCGGTTCAACAGCGCCTGTGGGTAGCTGTCTGGTATGCCACGCCTACACCAACGAGTGTGAAAACTGTCACCCTTCATACTACTACGGAACTCCAACCCCCTTAATACCAGACCCCAACCCACGGTGGCCGCCAACTACACTCATGACGCAATCCGGTGCGGTGCGACAGGCTGTCAAAAACGGTGACACCGGCTGTGCGGCCTGTCACAACCGAGTCCATGGTACAGACGTACTGCCAAACACACTAACGGGCATACCCGCAGATGTTTTGTTTTACGGTTTGGTTCTATGGTGCCGAATCCCATAACGGCTCAGGAAGTATTCTGACCGGCTCCAGGATTGAAATTATTTTTAACGGATAGTTTTGGAAACTTAACAGATCAGTTAAGAGGCAGGTATATTCCGACGGCGTCAGACCGCTCTCCGGAAAACACCTGCCTCTTCCTTTCTTGAAACAAAGGGGCCGCTTCTTTTGGAGGACAGATCAAGCATGGAACAAAAATTCCGGTCAAGGCAGGTTTTTGATTATCGGTGTGGAATTGTTATTTTTAGCCATTACTACGGCAGGCCTTAAAAAGCCTGCCGACCGTTTGACCGTGAGCCGGCCGAAGGCTGAAATGTACAGGCGGTGGCCATGGCGTTGCGGGGTTTATTCCAAAGAGGAGGAGAAAAGAATGAGGAAACTGAAGAAGCTTAGGGTTCTACTGGTTATTGTCCTGGTATTTGCTTTGGTTGTTCCCCAAGGCGTTTTTGCTTCCCCGGCAAAATTATTGGGTAAAATCGGTGCCTTAAGGGGTTTGGCAGAAATGGGGCCAAGGCTCAAAACAGGCGGGTACAAAACAGAAGGATTAAAGCCGGACTACAGACTTGGAGAGGTTATCTTCAAACCTGTTGGGGATACGGCCGGTATCCTGAAAAAATATAGATTGAATTTACTTCGCCGGGACCAAAGAATTGGGTACATCCTTGCTTCAGCACCGGTGGGGACCGATATTGACAAGCTCATTACTGATTTGGAAAAGGACAAATCGGTTCAATATGCCCAGCCCAATTATATTTACAAACTTTCGGCCAGACCCAATGACCCCCAATATTCAAGGCAATGGGCCCTGCCCAAAATATATGCGGAATCGGGGTGGGGTGTTGCCCGGTCTAATTCGGCAGTTACAATAGCTATTTTGGATTCGGGAGTAGATGTAAATCACCCGGATCTTAAAGGCCGGCTCGTATCGGGTACTAATACAGTCAATCCCCTTAAGAGTACCCGTGACGATGCGGGTCACGGTACACATGTTGCCGGGATTATCGGGGCGGCAGTCAACAACGGCTTGGGAGTAGCCGGGGTGGCCGGTATTGCCGGAGTGAAAATTATGCCTGTTAAGGTTTTCGACCAGTGGGGCGGCAGTGATATCTCCATTAGCGACGGAATTACCTGGGCGGCCGACCACGGAGCCAAAGTCATGAATATGAGCTTCGGTAGCTTTTATCGCTCAAAGGTGTTGAATGATGCCATCGATTATGCTTACGGCAAAGGCATTGTTATGGTTGCCGCTGCGGGCAACTGGGCTTCCGAAGAGATCAGTTATCCTGCGGCTGTTGCTAAAGTAATAGCCGTTTCAGCCTTAAATAAAAATGATAAACTGGCGGACTTCTCAAGTTTCGGTCCACAGATTGATGTTAGTGCCCCCGGTGAGGAAATATACAGTACATATTGGGACTCTTATAAAGGATCAACTTATACGGAACTAAGCGGCACATCTATGGCCTCCCCAATGGTTGCAGGCCTTGCAGCGCTGCTGCTGGCCAAAAATCCGAAACTGACTAATGACGATGTCAGGCAGATTATAGAGGTTTCGGCCACCGACCTGGGTGACCCGGGATGGGACCCGCAATACGGTCATGGAAAAATCAACGTCTATAGAGCCCTTACCATGTCGTTGGCCAAACAGGATGACTCCAACAGCACGGTGCAAAAAGCGGTTTACCTGACAAACGGTATAGCTTTCCGGGAAAAAATCAATTCGGGTAATGATGTTGACTGGTATAAGGTGGCATTGCCGGCAAATAGCCATCTCCAGGTGGAAGTGCTTCCGGCCGGCAAGGTGAGTCCAGGAGTAGAAATATATGACTCCGCCGGTGAGACCATATCCTCCTTTAATACGCCATCCGGCACAGTGGGAGACTGGAGCGGATTATTTGGGCCCCTAGGGGGAAGCACCATAAAGGTAGCCCAGGCAGTTTACGGTATGGCAAACAACCTGGACGAAGGGGAATATTTTATAAAGGTTTTTGGTAATCACTTCAGGTGGTCTGAAGAGAATTATACTATTACTGCACGCGTATTTACGGATACCGACCTTGTCAAGGATTCACACGAGCCCAATGATTCATATGAACAGGCCAGGAACATTGAACTTGGCGCAGTTATTACCGGGGCTATTCTCAGCAGTGGGGAGGAAGACTGGTTTAAGATAAACCTTAACGGTGGTCAGGCATACAAAATTCACGCCGACGTCCCTGCCGGCCTTGATCTAGCCATAGATATTGAGAATGAAGCCAACTTTCAGGAACCGGCTTCCGAGGAACAGTGGAAGGATTTTTATGAACTCCAGTATTGGGCTACTGTTAATAACGGTGGTCAGGGCGAAGACGAAGACGGTGTAATAGTTGTGCCCCAAAACAGCGGGGGTCAGTACTATGTAAGAGTTTACGAAACAGGAGGCACCGCTGTAAATGCCAATTACACCGTAGGTATCACGGGTTTTGATTTCAGGCCTGATAAATATGAGCCTAATAATACCTTCGAGCAGGCCGCAGCTATTAACCTGGGAGAAGAAATCACGGCAAACTTTCACCAGGAGGACGATGAAGACTGGTACTCCATCGAAGTGCCAAATACCGGGATACTCAAGTTCGATTTGCACCAACCGTCAAAGGTGTGGTGCGATTTGGAAATATATAGTGATCCGAAGGCCGAGCCCGAAGGGACAAGCCGGTTTGACAGCGGATTTGGTATCAGGAATAATGATTACTCCGGCTTCGACCAGAAAGAACGTTCCTTTGAATTTAAGGTTGCCAAGGGGAGATATTTTGTTAAAATCACTAACTCCGGCAGTGTGTCGGCAGATAATTACATCATAAAAGCTGGATTTAATACTTTTGACTTCGTTGATGATGAAATCAATGACAGCCCGTTGAAGGCCAAGGAAATAACGATGGGTTTCCCAACGACCGGAACCCTGTACCCTGACGGTGATGTTGATTTTTACGTACTTAATGTGGATAAACCCCAACCTGTTTTAGTGTTTTTAACCCCTCCTGCCGGCTTAGATACTGCCTTAACCGTATTTAAGGAAACAGAGTCCGATAACGGAGAAGAAGGCAATAAGGGTAAAATCGGAGAGAATTTAATTGATAAGATTCTGGGCGGTGAGGAACTGCCGGCAAACAGCGGTCCTCTGCTGGAACCTTTAACGGAAATTAACAGTGGGGAAAAAGGTTACCCGGACGCAGGTGTTTTTGTAGCTTCCAAACCCGGGAAATACTATTTGATGGTCGTGGCGTTGGGGGATCGGTACCAGGGTAAATCCCAGACCAAGTCACCGGGTAAGTATAGCCTGGATGTTAAGCCATTCAAGGTTCGGCCTGATGTATGGGAGTACAACAATACCCTGGCTTTAGCAAAGCCCCTGACCTCAGGTGTGGCGGTGAGGCCCACCTTTATGGGTATAGAGGACACCGACTGGTATAAAGTAAATGTACCAGGTAAGGGGAAACTCAAAATTAATCTTACAGTGCCCAGTGATATTGACGGGGTTTTGGAGATTTACGACGCGGCAGGGAAGCTTTTATGCAAGATTGACCAGTCTATGGTTGGAGAAGAGGAGTCAATCGAATTACCGGTATCTAAAAAAGGGTATTACTATATCAAAACATATGACTATTTGGGTAACTCGTCAGTCCAAACCTACACCCTAACTGCAAGATACACAAAATAGGCCGACAAAAAAAGTCCACGGACCGTGTTCCTAAGTAATAATAATGGCTTACATGAGTTGACCGGAGGCAGAAAATGAAAATGGGATGCGTGTTGTTTGACCTGGACGGAACGCTTCTAAATACCAATGACCTTGTCCTGGAGTCCTTGCAGTATACTATCAGGACTCACCTGGGGACCGTTATTGAGGACCGTGAACTGTACAAATATTTTGGTCAGCCGTTGGTAAACATTATGGCTGACCTGAATTCCTCCCAGGCTGAACGGATGGTGCAGACTTATAGGGAATACAGTGCTGAAAAGCATGATTACCTGACCAAGGTATTCCCCAAGGTCCCGGAAACCGTGAAAGAACTAAAACAGCGGGGCATACCCACCGCAGTGGTCACCTCAAAATTAAAGACCCTGGCCTGCCGGGGGTTGGAATTGTTTAAACTGGAAGGCTATTTTGACGCCTGTATTGCTTTTGAAGATACGGAAAAGCACAAACCTGACCCTGCCCCCATTTTTAAAGCCCTGGAAGCTATAGGGTTTGATGTAGAAAACCATAGAGTCATGATGGTCGGTGACAGTCCGTATGACATCATTTGCGCAAGCAATGCAGGGGTAATCAGTGCCGTAGTGGAATGGAGTTTACACCCCAGAGAAGTACTGGAGGCGTGCAAACCAGATATCTGGTTAACAGATTTCCCTGCCCTGCTCAATTATTTGTAATCACCCGACAGTCTTGGTTTGTTAATTGCCAGTAATACCAGCATTTTTTGTGAATATGTACGGGTTGGTGACACACATATTATGTTAAATACATAACATAATACCGGAAAGGAGTGGTCACCATGACAGACATTGTAAAATGGAACCCGTTCAGGGAGTTGGCCGGTTATTTCAACGAAATGGATAAAATGTTTGCTCCTTTTTGGGAGTTAATGTCAGAGGGACTTGGTCATCCTGAATTTACGGGACAAAACATTAACCTCCAGGTTCACGAAGAGGGCGGAGAAATAGTAATTACAGGGGATATCCCAGGTGCTGTAAAGGATAACCTAAATGTGGTTGTTCATCAGGACCGGGTGATAGTAAGCGGAGAGACTAAATCAACCACAGAGAATAACGGGGCCAAGGTGTATCAATGGAGCAAGTTTTCCCGGGCGGTGGGATTACCGGCACGGGTTAAATCCGAAAGTGCCACTGTCAATGTCCAAAACGGGGCTTTGAAAATCAGGGCATCAAAGGAATAGGGGCAAAGAGATGTCTCTTTTGAAACAAAAGAAAGACCACTACATCGTTTAGTACGAATAAAAGTATTGAAAAAAATTACATATTAGAGTATAATGGATAAAAGTAATGAGTTTTATTAAATGTTCTAGTAAAAAGATCACACTGGAAGGGGTCAATTGTTAATGCAGAAGTACTTTCATTTTTCCATTACGTGTGATGCCAGGAGACAGATTCCCAAGATGATTCTTGAACGCTTGGCAGATGAATACATCTGGCAAGGTCAGGAGTACCTATCAGGCGTATCATCTGTAAAAGATCGGGCTAAAAGGGTCCAGCAGCTTATTGTGGCCGAAATCAAGAGGAGAAATGCCAATAAGGAATTTGAACGGCTGCTTTCCAACAGAAACATTGAAGAACAGGAACCTACCGGCTAATTCACGTAAAAAGAGTCCCGTAAGGGGTTCTTTTTTTCATTTCCATTTACTTCATGGGCCATGACTTTACACATTTTGTATGAGATGATATTATCACATTAGCAGGAAAATCCGGAACGGTGAAGCAAATACGACAGGTAACATGGACTTACGAGGAGGGAATAAAATGAGGGTTAGAAAAGCAGTAATACCTGCCGCGGGATGGGGTACCCGGTTTCTTCCGGCTACCAAGGCCCAACCGAAAGAGATGTTGCCAATCGTGGACAAGCCGGCGATTCAATATATCATTGAAGAGGCTGTTGCCTCCGGGATAGAAGATATTATCTTTATTACCGGGAGGAATAAAAAAGCCCTCGAGGACCATTTCGACCGGGCCATGGAGTTGGAGGTTTTTCTTCAGGAGAAGGGCCGGCAGGATTTGGCTGAAGTAATCAGAAATATTTCAAACCTTGCCGACATCAACTATGTAAGACAGAAAGAGGCCAAAGGTCTCGGGCACGCTATCCTCTGTGCACGTAAGTTTATAGGCAGCGAGCCTTTTGCTATTATGCTTCCTGATGACATTATTGCCAGTAGGATTCCCTGTCTTAAACAGATGATGAAGGTTTACAAAAAGACGGGCGGAAGTGTAGTTGCAGTCAAAGAGGTCCCTGAATATGATGTAAACAAGTTTGGGATAATCAAAGGTGAACCTACTGCGGAGAACCTTTACCGTATTGACGATTTGGTTGAAAAGCCGGCATTGCCGGAAGCACCTTCGAGACTGGCTGTTATCGGGAGGTATATAGTGTCCCCTAGGGTTTTAGATTTGCTGGAAAAGACCAAGCCGGGCGCTAACGGGGAAATTCAACTAACTGACGCCTTGCGCCAGTTGTGCAAGCTGGAAAAGATGTTTGGGTTCAAGTTCGAAGGGACGAGATTTGACGTAGGTGACAAACTGGGCTTCCTTCAGGCTAATGTCAGGTTTGCCCTTGGCAATACTGAATTTGGCGACGCTTTTCAAAAGTTCCTGGAGGAGGAGCTTAAGGGCACAGAAAACAAAAGATCCTAAGAGGTACTCTAGCAAGGAAAGGACAGGCATATTCCTGAGAGCGGGCAACAACTCAACGGGCAAACCGCTCCCGCTGCGCGGATTGCGGGCCGGTTGACGTCAGCCTCGCTCACCGGAACACACCTGTCCTTTCCTTATAAACTCCGCTATTTTTTTACAGGACCCTGGATAGGTTTTGGAA
>JAJZQD010000013.1 GCA_021847735.1 Bacillota bacterium
CCAAGCAAAGTTTATCTCCAAACTGGGAAGTAACTTAAGTGAACTCGTTCAGCTAAAGCTGAACATCGAAACTTCAGTGGGGGACTCTACCCCCACTGAAGCAGAAAAGTGGACTCCACCTAATAGAAGGTGGAGTCTTGGAATTGGGATAAAATATGCACCATGCGGAAAACTATTTATAGGTAAAATTGGGGGGATATTTACGCTAGACAAAAAATGGACCAAAAGGTTATTGATGTACTCATTAGCAGCGGCCCTCGGCTATGAGGGTGCTAAATTACTCGGCAAAAAACTTTTTCGGGATGTAAGCACAGATGCAATAAAGTCAATTATGACAGACCTATATGACGAGAATTTATGGGAGTTTATTTCAGCGGCTACCCGATTCACACCGCAGGCTGTCGTTGAAACCAACCTTCGTTCACAGGAAGGTAAAGTGATTCAACGTCCTTTGGGTTCACCTAAAAAATTTCCCAGTCTTGATCAACTAATGTTCAATATTGGGCAGTTGCATGTCATGCCTACGCCTTTGGAGGAAAATGTAAACACCAAAGTTATCATTGGCAAGACATGTAAACGGCCTTTAATCATTGACCTGCCCATTATGATTTCTGGCATGGCATATGGTGCGGCCCTTTCAGAAAAAGTTAAAATGGCCCTGGCGAAAGGTGCCACCTTGGCTAGAACGGCAACTAATACAGGTGAAGGGCCATTTCTACCAAGCGAAAGGAAAGCCGCTGACAAGTTAGTTTTACAGTATAATAAGGGTCATTGGAATAAAACTGATGAAATAATCAAACGGGCCGACGCAATTGAAATACAATTTGGTCAGGGCGCTTCAGGTGGCATAGGTCATAAAATCAAGGTTGGCATATTGGACTTCAAACTACAAAAAGGCTTTGAAGTTACTTTGGGGCAGGATGCTGTGCTTCATTCACGGCATGCCGAGATTCCCCATCCTTCCCAACTGCCCAAACTCGTTCGCAAACTAAAGAGTGTAGCGGGGGATATTCCGATTGGGGTCAAAATAGGCGCTGGCAAGTATCTGGAAAAGGACATAGAATTGGCTGTAGATGGGGGGGTTGACTTTATTGTCATTGATGGGGGGGAAGCCGCTACACACGGTTCAGCCCCTATTCTACAGGATGACTTTGGAGTTCCCACGGTCTTTGCTATTGCGCGCGCAGGCGAGTTCTTGAGTAAGCATGGGCATCGAGATAAAGTTTCCTTAATTGCCTCTGGTAAAATACGAACACCAGGGGATACGCTAAAGGCCTTGGCCTTGGGGGCGGACGCAGTATATATCGGTGCTGCTGCAATATTTGCTGTGTCCCATACCCAGGTTTTGAAGGCTCTTCCCTTTGAACCACCTACTCAACTTGTCTGGTATAACGGTAAATACTCGGACCAATTTGATGTTGCAACCGGTGCCAAAAGTATGGCCAAGTTTCTTAAATCTTGTAAGGAAGAAATAGTTGAAGGGGTCAGGGCCTTGGGTAAAACTTCTGTTAGACAAGTATGCAAAGAAGATTTATTTGCCCTTGAAGAACTTGTCGCTAAAGGGGTGGGTGTCCCAATGGCATACGAACCGTATCTATCAGAAAATTAGAAGCAAAAAAGAAGTCCTTGGCGGACAAAATACCATATTATTCCTCTCAGATTCACCAACGTTAACATAAATTTCAATCCCTGAATATTATATTAAAAGTTCATTTAAACTAAACAGGGAGTGAACAAAATGCTTACAATCAGTGAATATGTACGAAAATCACTGGAAACAAATTTATTTTTTGCACGTATTATGAAGGAGCATTCAATCTTCTTAGAAGCAGGATTTGTTTGTAAAGATGTCAATCTTAGTCAACAGGCAGATAATTTCAAAAATGCCTTTAATCTAATACTTATGGAAGCAATTAATCTTTCGAATGGTGTAATTTCCCGGGACTCAGTGGCTGCCCAGGAGTTTGTTACTAATAACACCTTAGCAGCAGAAGAAAAAACCCAAAACTTATCAGGGATACTTATTAACCTTAATGTAACACAAGCAGAAATGGCACTGGTAGGTGATTCGGTAAATGTTTCGCCTCAATTGCAGAGTGCGGTTTTTGCCCTAAACCAAAAGGCATTACTGTGGACGGCGGCAATAGCCGACTTTAAAACAAAGGTCCTCAATGCGGTACTTAGTTGCAATCTGTTTACTTGGAACTTCCCGCTATTGATAGAGCACATTCGCCGGGAAGCATTAATGTATAATATGATGCTAACCAGATTACAAAATGGTCAAAATCCAGATGACCCTGCTATGGCGGCACAATTAGAGGCTTTTTGGAACCGAATAATGGCAGAACATTCCTTGTTTATTCAGCATCTACTTGACCCCACCGAAGAAAACCTCTTTGAAACTGCCACCTCGTTTGCCAACCAATTTAAACAACTTACTGCTGAAGCAGAGGCGGCAGACAATAATAAATCTGCAGTGGAAACAGTTACAAAACGTAGTTTAAAAGCAACCCAATCCATAAGGGATTTTAAAAAGCAGGGAACTGAGTTAATACTAATGTGCAAAATAAAATCACTTATCGTTCCACTACTCGGCGACCATGTTACACGAGAAGCCAACCATTTTATAAGGCTGCTCCGGAAGTTGCAGGCAACCGTATAAACACGATAATAAATCGAGTAGGAGGCGGGGTCGCCCCCGCCGTCCTCTCACACCACCTAGCATGCGGGTCCGCACTAGGCGGTTCGCCAAACCTGCCCAACATTGACTACAATGTTGGTGGGACATGGATTGGTTCATGCCGGAGTTGACTAAGCCCTCACACAAAAGCCGTTGTGGTTTCACCACTCTCTCTTTCGTGGAGTCCTCTTTGAGGAATTCTGCTTTCTAACATCATCTCTCGAAATTCCCAGCATTGCCCGCTGTTTGACGTTCAGCCCTTCCCGGTTATCCGGTACTATGGCCTCTGCTGACTCCTGCCAGTCCAGCCTGGCCTCTCGGCCCTGCTTGTCAGGTTTACTGACGTTCATGGCAGGCCTCCCCAGATAAGAACGGCAACCTTCCTCCCATGTACCTGCCTCGTTTACTGCACTACCCTTTGATAGCATAGGGCTTTGTCTTGCCTTGCAGACTCGCCCGAGTAGCATAGCCTCACTCGAGATTCGTAGTCCTCAGGTCGGGAGTTTGCCTCCGGCTTCCTTCAGATTCCACCTATTGAAAAGGTTATTATGTCGTGACACTATTACAAATTATGAACATCGTGAAAATATTCAAAAAAAAGAGCCAAGCACCCAGATACTGATTCCATTGGCCCTTATCGCTTTCGGTCTCACTTGTTCAACAATAATTGCACAATATGGGATGCTTAAACCCTTTTTTAGTAATTCACCTAGCCTCGAAGTCGTGGTTATCGAGGCTGAAAACCACCAGCCATCCTTTTGGCAGCGTTTTAAATATTTTTTTTTAAGACTATGGACTAACACTGTCGGCGTGTGCTAGGGATCAATAAAAAACATGAGGATCAAAATCACGAAGATAACAAAAACAAATGTTCCTCCGAAGAACGGTTTACCCATAGTTCTCCCCCCTTTACCTTCATCTGCCATAAGGGTACCAGGCAAATACATTATTATAATAAATATTATGTAAATGTCTTTAATAAGGTTCAATTAATGATAAAAAAAAGTCCACCTTAAGCACTTAAGGTGGTTGTCATAGTTTTTTGCGGGTTAACGTTAATAACAAGCCCACACTGTCGGTGAGGGCTTGTTACGGTCAAACAACGATTGATTTTAAATTTTTATGATCCGGCTTCCTCTTATGTTCTTAGGGATCACCAAAGAACAGGAGAATGAGGATCAGAAAGAGAATGAACGCGAAGTTTGCGCCGAACGGAAATTTAAATCCTCCCAATAAAAACCCTCCTTAGCTATTATTATTTGAATTTGGATTCGGTTTGAACCCTCGTTAAATATTATGTTAGATATAAAAAAAGTGTTCCATGAACAATCCCCCACCTATCGGTGGGGATTGTTAAAAATTTTATACCTCGTTTTTATCCCAATTCCAAGACTCCACCTTCTATTAGGTGGAGTTTCCACTTTTCTGCTTCAGTGGGGGTAGAGTCCCCCACTGAAGTTTCGATGTTCAGCTTTAGCTGAACGAGTTCACTTACTTTTTACCGTTGACAAAGAGGGATTATCACAGGCCCGACGACCCACTTTATTCATTGGATACCATTTACCGTTAATTTGCACCCGGACAATGTCTGCCGTATAATCGTTGTTAGTGCCGCTTTCACTTGAATTCTCCAGCAGCGAAGACCCCACTCCGTAAATATCAACAGGGACGCCCAGTTCTTCAAACCAACTTATCTTCTTAACGTTAAAACCGCCGGTAACCACGATTTTCACCTGCCTGCACCATTCCCTTGCCACATCCAAGGCCTGGGTAGGCAGATTCCATTCCTTATAAGCGTTATCCATGGCCCTTCGAACGGCTTCCACCAGCCTTGGGTTCACCCCATAATCGTATTTTTTATCACCAACAGGTGAAATGGAAACGTCCTTCATATCCCCCGAGGTATCAAGCCGCACGGCAAACAGTTTGTATTTGGCGGCCTCATCTGTTTTACCCGCCCTGACCAATTCCAAGTAAGCAGGAAACATTTTCCCCATAACCGCCAGCGTTTCCCCGATACAGTCATTATGGAAATCCACCAGGGCAATTCTGGGGACTTCGACAGGCATAATGCGGGAAAACTGCATCATAGTCTCTGCAGTGTCCCCCAGGAAACACGCAATAGAAGCGTGAGCCACAGTCCCACCGCCCTGTCCCCCCCACCAACGTCCCTGTTCATCAGTGGAAACAATGGCTCGGGAGTTCTTGCCATATTTTCGGTTATATACCTGGACAGCCAAAGCGTAGGCGTATCCATGCAGGGCTTGTACCTTATAATGGGCGAATCTGGCCGGAAAAAACATCACATCTTTTCCCCCGGCAGCCACCAGCACATTGTAAATATTGGTGGCAAGCCTTGTTGCTTCAGACAAAACTCCTAACACGGGAGTTTCCAGCCCGGCAAAATCTCTGTAGCGGCCCCTTATTTTTAGGACAGGCCGTACATCTTCAGGGTCCCCGCCGTAATCAACAAATTCACCGTCGTGAATGGCTTCCACTTCTAGCTCGTCTAAAGTCTTCCGGAAACGGCCGCTATCGTCAAAATCACCGGTACACTCTTCGATGATAGCCAGGGCTTCGTCTACCCCCGCTGCCAGACTGAACGGCCGGCGCCGGGTAAAAAACTGCATTTCCACCCTCAAATCACCGTTCTTAACAGCATTACAGTCAATTTCCCTTAGGTCACTTTCCCCGGCAAAAGTGTACCCTTCTTTTGACAAGGCTTCGAGAATCCTTACAATGTTGCAGAAGTAAGCGTCAGAATATCTTCCTTTTCTGATTCCGGTAGTATCAATATTAAAAACTTCCTTATCCAACCTTTTTCTGTCAATCACGCTCAAAAAGGCCAAACCCCCTTCTATACAAAAACCCACCAGGGGCGGGATGCGTATTAGCTTATTATATCACGGAAAACACCGGCGTAACATATACAGTTTGTATTATTGACGGTATTCGCCCGGCAAACTATATTCAAAACTCCACCTAATCAACCTGCAGGCCGAAGCGTAATTAAAATTGTTAGGCGGGGCACAGAAACAGGTAATTATAAACTGGACTCCGCCCTCCACTCCGGCAATTTTGAACAGGCCGGTATTGACTTGGCCGTCTTCCGGTTTAGCTGGGAACACATTTGAAAATAGGACAGAAAAAAGAACCGGCAGTCTATAACCATGCCGGTTCTCACATTATTAAAACAAAGTCGGGTACCTATTAATTCCTAGATTGCCGGCCCGTTAAACACCCCTCTCGAACCGAAACCTCTTACACCGGCGTCGGTCCAATTGGCCCTACCAAATCCTTGTCCACCAAGACCTGGGCCGCCGCAACCGCCGCCAAATCCACCACAGTTTCCTCTGCCTAATCCCTGACCCGGCAGTATGTTATTGTCCTGGCGGTATTTTTCTGCCTGGTCAATGCGGTCCTTGGCAGCTTTCCCTTCATCGGCAGTCAACTGCCCGGCTTCAACATACTTATCCACCATCTGTTTGCGCAATTCAACTGTTTGCTTATGTAGGTCCAGGATCTGTTGTTTCTGGACATCGGTGAACCCTGTTAACGCACCCAGTGCCGGGACGGCAAAAGCCAATACAAGAACTACTGTTAGGGCAATCAAAACCTTCTTCTTCATATTCGTTTTCACCTCCTTTTGTCAGTCATTCCGGTTTAGCCGGTAACTCCAGGGCATTTTACGCCCCGGGCAATCTCAAAGATACTATTTGAAATGTTACTTTGACTATATAGCAAAGACCCTGATTGTTTTGTTTTCCGTTTATACTAAGTATATCTTGACTGTGTGACAAAATATGGTTTAAATTGTGAGGATTTTGTGAAACTTTGCCAGAAAGAAAAAAGAAGCCCCGAGGGGCTTCCAAATTAATTTTCGTACTGGTCTACGTTATCATCTTTTTCTTGCTTTTGATTCTTTCCGTGATTGTTCCTTTGGCCATTTTTTTCATCCTTACCTTTTTGTCCGTCCCTGTCGTCACCTTTATCTTTATCTTCGTCCTTAATAAACCTTGATGCTTTAATACCGGTTACTTCTTGCCCGGCGTTGAGAGTAAGTTTAACGACATCGCCGGGTAGCAGGCTTGCCAGTTGTACGGATACACCGTTTATTACCACTGTAACACCGTCCGCTGCTGTATAGGTAACCGGCACCCCAACGGGGTCAAAGTAACGCCTTGCGTGCTTGTTCTCCCATCCCTGAAGGATTGTCAGCTTGTTTTCGGCGGCATAAACTGATTGAACGACGCCTTTTACAATAACAGGCTCAACTTCGATGTAAGTAATCATACCGTTTCCGTCAACCACGGCTTCGGCTTTTGCACCTACTGCCAGGTCTCCAAGGGCTGCCGACTGGCCATCTACATAGATGAGAGCATCCTTGGCCACCGGATATGTAACCGTCCCACTGGTGTTAACGTCTCCTTCGTCTTCGTCTTCGTCTTCGTCATCGTCTCCTTTAATATTAAGGGTAATCGTGCCCTGGGGAGAATAGCCATAAGTACTGCTCCCCACATCCTGGTAGACTTCTTTTGATACGGAAACAATGGTTCCTTCCACCTTACTTCTCACCTTACCCGGTATCGGCAGTTCGCTGGTGGATAACCCGAGCATAACCGCTATTTCTGCCCTGGTTATCGGTTTATTCGGTTGGAAAGTACCGTCCGGGAAACCCGAGATAAGCTGGTTGTAAACCACTGCTGCCACGTAACCGGCGGCATCACTTGAAATCTTGTCGGCATCCTTAAACGGTAGTTGAACACTCACCGGCTGCAGTCCAAGGGCCTTAGCTATCAGTTTCGTCACCCATTCCCTGCTAGCTGGTTTATTAGGCTGGAAATTGCCTGAGGGGCTAGCATCCAGGTAACCTTTTTTCACTGCAACGATAACTGCTTTTTTGGCCCAGGACTGAATGCGCCCGGCATCTTTAAACGGTAAATATACCGAGTCAGTCACTGTTTGGCTGATTTCATCTTTTAGGCCGGCGGCCAACATCGTTAATACCACCGCTTCCTCGTGGGTTACCGGTTTGTTGGGCCTGAATGATCCGTCTTCGTAACCCTTAATAATCTCTTCGGCATTCATTTTCAACACATGTTTTAAGGCCCATTTTGCCTCATTCATGTCCTTGAACTTCATGCTCATCTGGACCGAACCGTCATTACCTACAGTGATATCAATGCTTGGCTGTCCTTTTGTAGCGAAAGCGCCGGTGGTAGCCGTTCCAAACAGGAAAACACATAAAACCAGGATAGCTATTAACTTGTTTCTCCTCATTTTTACTCCTCCTCGAATATCTTCACAGTTGTGTCAATACTTCACCCGATGCTGTCAACGACTCACTGGTCACCTCCCTATAGAATTTTCAACGCAAAACCCTTTCCCCTTAAACGCGGGTCAAGGGCTATATAACCTTGTGGATTCCTGAACTATACCCCTCCTCTTGATTACTATTACGAAAAGTTGTCGAATTTTCGTACCGTTATGTCCCAAATTTTTCTCTTGTGTAAATTGTTTGGATAAGATGGCATTTTAGAGCTCCCCCACTAAATGGTGTCTCTCCGCCTTACGGCTCCGAGAAGGTAGGAGGTTTGCTGGCGCAAACTTTCCGATTATATTTATCAAGAAACGCCAAACAAAGCCGCAGCAACAAAAAATACGGCTGCGGATGAACACAGATGGATACGGATGCTAACGTCATAGAAAGCCGCCCTGCAGGGCGGCTTTCTATGGTCAGATCAGAGTCACCACTGCCAGTTGTAATCCGGGGTTCCATACGATATCTGCGCCCAGGGCTTTGCTTACAAAACTTAACGGGACCATGGTTTTGCCGTTTTTGATCACCGGAGGCACCTGCAGAGTAACCTTCTCGCCGTTAACCTGGGCCTCGGAGCTGCCCACCTGCAGGGTCACGGTTGTGTTTCCTTTAACGGCCTTTATGGCCTGGCTTTTAGCTTCCCATTCCACCGTCGCCCCCAGTTCCTTGAAAATATCCTTTAGGGGAACAAGGGTTGAATCTTTTTGAATATATGGTGGCACTTCAAAATCCATTTGCCTGCTGTTAACCTTAACCCTTGGCGGGAACCAAATACCTCTAGACCGTGAAGCGTCGTCTATCAGTACCGACTGCGGGCTTAGCGGCACACCGAAATCAACGGCCAACACTTGGGACGAAGTTACCAAACCGTCCCCGTCCTGCACATACACCACATAATACGCCGAACCGTTAGGAATATCTTCCCATATATACATATTTGAATTGCTGGCCGAACCGGTTACCGCCTCCAATGGTTCATTCGCGGCAACGGTTTTCACCGGGTAAAAGGCCGCGCTGTCGGCTGCCTCAAAACGGACCAAGGTATATTCCAGGTCTCTTGTGTTATCATCGATGCTCCGGTCCCATGAAAACACATACTGAGGGGTTTTAACTCCGGGAAGCTGGTTAACCTCCTTTAGTTTAAGGCGAATTTGTGAAGGCGGGTTACTGGTTTTAACCTTCAGTCCGGATACTTTCAGCCAGTAATTCTTAAGCCCCGGAAGATTAGACGCCAGAGGTATTTCGAAATTTTCCTGGGGGTGGTAGTTATACATGTCGGTGGTAAACGAGACATCCGGTTTGTTTTGGGCCAGCCGTTCCGAAATGTCGCTGAAATCAACGCTCTTTTTAATGGATGCGGAACCAAAAAACTGGACATAGTCTTCGGCGGCTATTTCCTGGATTAGCCACTTGTGGTCCCTGGTGGCTGCACCTACTTTCGGATTGTTTTTCAGTTGCCTGGCCTCCGCCAAACCGGTGCTTCTCCAGTTTTCCCACAACTTGTTTTCCTTAATGTAGTAATAATAGTATGTAAAATGATGCCCGTATTCGTGGGCCAGGGTACGGGCGATGCTGTTAATTGTCGTATACTCTTCACCGTTATAGATATCGATGTACCTGTTGCCTGCCAGGCGCGGTTTGCCGTCTTCCATTTTCCAAACTCCGTACCACCTGCCGGCTGCCCCCTGGCCCACAGGGTCTAGTCCGGGATAAATATTAATCTTATTAAGCAGCTTAAACTCTTCCCCATGGGCATTGCGCCGCAGTTCGTCATACACGCCCTTCAATTGATTGGTATCTGACCAGGCCGGTGAATAGCTGATTACTCTGAAACCGTCAGGTGCCACATACTCCGCGACCTCCCCGGCCGCCACGGCCGGCCGGCTTATAAACAAGGCCAGCAGGAGCACACCAAAAAAACAGGCCAACAATGCCCTTAGTTTTTTGTTATCAACCAAAACTATCTCTCCTTTGGATGTGGATTAAAACCCATTTCTACTTTCGGGAAAATCGTGGCAATTCCTGCTTATACCCCGAAATATTCCATTACTTCTTCCCTAATTCGTCTCTAACATTTTTTGCCGTATTTAGCTTTTCCAGTTCCGCACCCAGGAAATTGAACTGGAATTTTGCGCCTTCGGAATTGGGTGTTGTCGGGTAGGCCAGGAACTCGTCCGCAAATTCCTCATCGGTAATTCCCCCGCTGATGTTGCTTATCTTCGAATAGTTGTGTTTTATACTCCGCTTGTCCACGGTTCGCTGACTCTTTTTTGCATTGCCGTTGTTATCACTCATTTTATACCCCTCTTTCACTTATCGTTGACACCCTGGTATCAATTCCTCCTGGTTATTATTTTTATATAATGTTGACAATTTATGTGTTCCAAAAGGTGGGGTTTTCTATCGTCCCCGCCCTGCCCCATAAAATATTAGGGCAACCCCGGCCAGAATAATCAGAAACTTTCCTGCAGACACCTTACCGCTCATCCCGGCCAGACCTAAGGCCATAACCACGGTCATGACAGTGGGCCCGATTAAAGCCAGGACCGCATTAATTTTAAGAGCCTTTTCAATACTGTCAAATTTGAGGAACATAACGGCGGCGCTAAACTCAATAATGCTTGAAAGGAACCTCATCATTGCCATGCCAAAGACCACCTTATCTTTGACTAAAAACATCGGCATCTCTCCCATTCTGAACGATATATTCTTTATTTATGCCTTTACAGGGGAATTAGACTTGCCCCTTCGTATACACACCCTATTTTGGGGAAAAATTATAATCTACAAGAATAAAGGAGGAGCGTAATGAAGGGAAAAACGATGATGCTGCTTGCGGCCCTCGGCACGGTGCCGTTTATCATGGTCCTCGGTAATTCGATGTTAATACCGGTACTGCCGCAAATGCAAAAAGAACTGGGGATCAGCCAATTTCAAACAAGTCTTGTTATCTCGCTGTTTTCCGTGCCGGCCGGGCTGGTCATACCTTTTGCCGGCTTCCTTTCTGACCGGATAGGCCGCAAAAAAGTTATTGCTCCTTCTCTCATAATTTACGGAATCGGGGGTTTAATAGCAGGAATTGCCGCACTTTTACTTCAAAAGGCCTATTGGGTTATTATCGCGGGGCGAATTATTCAGGGCATAGGCGCAGCCGGGACAGCACCTGTTGCTATGGCCCTGGTAGGGGATATTTTCACTAGCCAGGAACGCAGCAAGGCTCTGGGCTATATTGAGGCATCCAATGGCATGGGGAAGGTGGCAAGCCCGATTCTCGGCTCACTGATTGCCCTTGTGGCCTGGTATGCCACGTTTTTCGTCTTTCCCCTGTTTACTGTACCCATAGCAATAGCAGTCTGGCTTATGGTCAAGGAACCGGCCTCAAAACGGGACCAGCAAAGCGTCAGCCAGTATTTGGGTTCCATCAAAACAATTTTTAAAAGCAAGGCCGGTTTCCTAATCAGTGCCTTTTTGGCCGGGGCTTTGGTACTGTTGTTACTCTTTGGAATCCTGTTTTTTCTTTCTGATTACCTGGAATCATCACTGAAACTCTTTAGTGTCAAGAAGGGTCTGGTCCTAGCCCTTCCGGTACTGGCAATGAGCACTACCTCTCTAACTACTGGGACTCTTATCAAAAAACAGGTCCCCCTGATGAAGAAACTGGTAGTTATTGGGTTAGGCATCATTACACTGACCCTCGGCATCCTGCCCTTTTTCAAAAACCCATGGCTTAATGTTGGGGTGATGTCTGCGACAGGTATTGGAGTCGGGCTGATACTTCCGTGTCTCAACACCTTAATAACAAGCTCATCTTCAGTTCAGGAAAGAGGGATGGTTACTTCCCTTTACGGGGGCGTGAGATTCCTGGGAGTTGCCGCCGGACCGCCCCTATTCGGCCTTCTCGATAATTTCGGCAAGTATGTCATGTTCTGGTCCGGGGCCGGGACTTCTTTGCTGGTTGGAATTCTCTGCCTGCTGGCACTCCCCTCCAAAGCGCCGGCGCCGCAAAACCCAGGGGAGAGTCAAGGGGACGGGTATTCTGACCGCAGTTGGGGTATGAGCTTCCTGGAGACAGTGACCCTCAAAAACTCAGTCGGAAGGCTGATTACAAAAAAACCTATGCGCAAAACCAAACCTGCCGAAGGCACGGATAAAGACTCGGCGGATGATGTGGATAAGACATGAGGTTTGCCCTTCTCCGGAAGGGTTTTTTCTTTCTCATTAGAACCGGAATCTGACCTTCCAGGTAACCTATAAATCAAATCCTGAATACAATGGATAAGAATTCAACCACGGCACCGGGTATTTGAAAGGAGATGACTACCCATGGACCAGAGTAGTTGGCAAAATGTTTGGGACGGCGTGATAGACACGCCTGTTTCTACAAGACTGCAAAAACCGAGAAACTGCGGCTGGACAATGGTTATGGACAAAGGAATGGGCTTAGGTGAAACTTCAGAACTGCTTTCTGTCGCCGGAAGGTATATTGATTACGTAAAATTGGCCTTTGGCACCTCAGCCCTCTATAACGGTTATATTTTACGGGAAAAGATTGCCCTTATCAGGTCCTTGGACATCGATGTTTACCCTGGCGGCACCTTCTTTGAAATCGCCATCATGCAGGATAAGATGGATCACTTCCTGGAACTGGCACAGGAATTAAATTTTTCAGCCATAGAGGTGTCTGACGGAACTATCACTATGTCATCAGATACCCGCCTTCAGGCCATAAAAAGTGCCGCCAAAGCCGGTTTTCGGGTACTTTCGGAGGTCGGGAAAAAAGACCCCCTGGAATACCTGACACCAGACACAATTGCCGCTCAAATCAACTTTGACCTGGCGGCAGGGGCGAGCAAGGTTATCCTGGAAGCCCGGGAATCCGGCCTGGGCATCGGGATTTTTGGTGACAAGGGTGAAATCAGGGAGGAATGTGTTGAACACATCCTGGCAAAGATACCTGATTTTAATTGTATCCTCTGGGAAGCGCCGTTAAAAAAGCAACAGCAGGAACTTATCCTCCGTTTCGGGCCCAATGTCAACCTGGGAAATATACCCCCGGCCGAAGCCCTGGCCTTGGAATCTCTCAGAGTCGGCCTGCGGAGCGACACTTTCAAACCACTAATCGAACGTTACCTGTGCGGAACCCTAAAATGATTGTAGATGTAATCCCCACCCTTAAAGAACTTACCCCCCAGAAAATATACGGGAAAACCGCCATAGTCCTGGATATTTTCCGGTGCACCAGTACCATTGTCACCGCCCTGGCCAACGGCTGCAAAGAAGTAGTCCCTCAACTGTCCTTCCAGGAAGTTGACACCGCGGCCGCAAAATATCCCATCAATGATTTTCTTTTGGCCGGTGAGATTAACGGGCAGAAGATACCTGGGTGGAATCTGGGCAATTCCCCGGTGGAGTATACGGAATACCCGGTCCGGGATAAAACCATTCTCCTCACCACGACAAATGGCACCAATGCCATTAAAGCCTGTAAACCGGCAAAGAGTGTGCTCATAGGAAGCTTTCTCAACCTTAGTGCTGTGTGTTCCAGGGCTGTAACAGACCAAAAGGATATTGTAATCGTATGCGCAGGGACCCAGGGCAATATTGCCCTGGAAGACATTATGGCTGCCGGATGCCATATCTCCAGGCTCAAAAAGTATTACCAGGATGTCAGGCTCACAGACCTGTCTCGAACCTTTTATTACCTTTATAACTACTTCAGGGATAACCTTTTTAAGGTACTGTCTGCCTCCAGAAGCGCCTTAAACCTGCAAAAGCTGGGGTATGAACGTGATATCGCCTTTTGTTTGCAAAAAAACATTTATAAGATTGCCCCTGTCTTGAAAAACAATACCATCCAGTTAAACCACCCCGTGCTTTTATCTAACGACATGTTTTGAGGAGCCGGGACTACCGCCACTCTATCTGTACTATTATAAAATTAATTGACATATGCTTTATATGAATCATAAGTTATTGTAAGGACTTATGTAATACAGGGAGGTTCATTTATGTGGGGTGAGACTATCCTGGTAGCCCTGATATTGATAGGTATACTAGGAAAATCAAACATTCTCGCCACCTCAGCCTGCGTCTTGCTTGTGGTTAAGCTCACCCGGTTGAATAGCCTTTTCCCTATCCTGGAACGGCGCGGTTTGGAACTGGGTCTTTTATTCCTTATGATTTCCGTACTTGTCCCCTTCGCTACCGGTAAGGTACCGCCAAAGGAAATCCTGGGAAGTTTCACCTCCGTACCCGGCCTGCTGGCTATTCTGGGAGGGACATTGGCCACTTATATGAACGGCCAGGGTTTGACAATGCTGAAAATAGATCCCGAACTAATGGTGGGATTGGTTTTGGGTGGAATTATCGGTATCGTTTTGCTGAAGGGAATCCCGGTCGGCCCTTTAATGGCCGCCGGTTTAACCGCACTCTTTATCAAGATTATCGACATCTTTAAATAAGAAATACCGCTGCCGGCCTTGGCCGCAGCGGTATTTCTTACAATACCTTCCCTGTTATTACTTCATCTATGTATTCATTGCCGATACGGTATTGTTTCCTCCTGGTCCCCTCTTCGTTAAAGCCAGCCCGGCTAAAAAGTCCAAGGGATCGCTGGTTCAACGTGAAAATGCTGGCCTCCAGCTTCTTGAATCCCCTTTCCCCGGCCCATTCAACGGCATACTGCAGCATGCGGGAACCTACCCCCAGACCCCGGTAAGTTTTAATGAGGTGCAGTCCGATATCGAGAACATGGGCGGTTTGGGGGTTCCGGCCGCCTTCGGCTTGAATTGCGGCAAGACTTCCGATTACCACATCATGGGCCAGGGCGACAAGTAAAAGGTTATTGGAACAGTCCATTTCGGTAATATACAGTTTTTCCGACTCCTCATCCTTGCCGTATTTCTCCATCAAAACGTAGCTGCGCTCCAGGGCGACCGAATTGACCGTATTGAGAATCTCCCTGGCATCCCCGGGAACGGCCGGCCTGAGAGTAATCTCCTCCCCGTTTTTAGCTGGAAAGGTTTCCATGTCCCTCATGTTTCTCCCCCCACCTTTATCGGTTTTTTCTTATTTTACACCCTATTTACCAGGTCCACAATACAAAAACGGCAACCTGCCAATTACGGTTGCCGAAGGACTTTTTTTAGTCTTAACCAGTTCAGGGGGTGATTAAAAATCACTCTGGGCTGCCATTTCTGACAAAAACTACATCTCCGTAATTCACGCCCAGGTGTGCTGCCACCACAGGACATTTGGCCTTAAGCAGGAAGTAAGTCTTATCACCTGCCAGAGCCGTCCCCTCCAATGATTCGTAGTTGGCCTGACCTTTGCTAATCACCAAATCAGCCTGCCAAATTTCGGATAAAAACTGCCCAGAACACTTTTCTTCGATAGTCCCCAGGTAATTGTTTCCATTGGAAACCACCGTGCAAACCGCATTTATCCCGGCCTGCCTGGCATCATCATCAGTGGCGTCATTGAGAATAAAGGATCCTTTGACCCCGTAAACCACCTCAACTCCTGCTGCTTCCAAGGTTTCTGCCAGGATACGGTCAAATACGATTTCCCCGCTGTTATCTCCTATTATCAACACCTTTTTGGCGTCATCCAGCATATCCCGGAACCCATCAAAGTCATCCCTGGCAAAATCAGTCTTAATCACATCTCCTACAGCCGCCCCCAGGTCGTAGTCGTCAAACAGGCCCATATCAACGACATTTCCGGCAACAGAAAATCTAACCGCCTGTTTTAAAGGGTCCCGGGCCAGGTGAACCATCTCCCGGAGCCGGTCCAGGAACTGCAGGGCCTGCCTGTTTGACTCGTCCTTCGCCTGTTTGAAGGGGTCGTCTCCACCCATCATTTCTACAAGCTGGTGCAAAACAATACTGGAATTCTCAGCCGGGGTACATGCCCTGTCTAAACCGGCCAAAACCGGCAGTAGACCAATTAATAAGTCCTCTCTTTTCTCTTGCGGCCACCCCCCTTTTTCCATAGTATTGAGACACTGGTTAAGGTAGCACGGGATGCATTCGGCTGTAACCTTCATCTTTTTCCTCCGCAGTAGTCTTCCGCCAAACAGTTGTTTTCACTGATAAACTTTTTCCAGTCGCCATTATTTATATACACACTATTTTCTTTTAGCTCTTTTATCCGGTTATTTGACCACAAGTATACATAACAAAAGATTATGTTACCATGTTCATCCCGGACTTCCCTTATTTCCCTTTTATACAAATCCTCCGAGCCTGGCTGGTTAAAATCTTCCAGGTAATCCAATTGAGGCAGCAATTCATTGGCATCCTCCAGAAGATATATCTCCCCTTTTACCCTTCCGGGGCCGTCTATGGCTGCCGGGTAACCGTATTTTAAGTGGTAGAGCTCACCCTTCATCTCCCCCGGCAGGGGCCCACCCACCCGTTCGGCCAGGTATGTGTCATGATTTGCTAACCCTTTCATGAGGGTTCCGTACACAAAAATATAGTCGGTCTGCGCGGTAAACCTCCCCTTCCCGGTTTTCTCTGTTACTTCCCACTCCATTCTAAGAATACTGCTGCCCCACAATACCCCTGAGTTTGCGGGAAACCTCCACCCCCAGCACCCATAACGCGGCTGTGGTCAGGTGCAGCGGGGCGGTTACGTCAAACAGGATATTGGCATTGGGGGCAAACTCCTCGTCCCCCTCCCACAGGCATACAGCCAGCGGCAGGTTCGCAAATACCGGTATTATCGTGCCGCAGTCACCCAGGCTGGCCTCTTTACCGCCAAACCCGGCGGCAGCCAGTTTAAACAATTCGGTTCTGTCACCAAAGTCCCGGGCTAGCGGTGTTATGGCTTCCATGACAAAGGGGGCATGATGGTGAGGGCCGTCAGGCAGTTGAATGAAAGAAACCCACGTTCCTTTTGGGTGTAACCCGCAAGAAAACGTCAGGTATTGGAGAATAAGCACCTTATCGTTTTTTACAAGGTTAAGCGTTTCACCGCCCCTTATTTCTCCGATAGGGAAATCTACCTCTACGGGCTCATTGAGGTATTTTAACAGTATTTTCCGGCCCTCGTGATCATACTCCGCACCGGCTTTCCGGGTCATCTCCAATGGGTCCCTGTCCCTAAATTCCTTTATGGCTTCTGAATAAGCATTGACATCACACACGGCCAACCCTCCACTAGTCCGGCATGCGTCTTCAAATAGGTTCACTTAAATATTACTAAAAACTTACTACTACCGCTACATTTTTTTTACCCGTCTGCCGCAAAATATCTAAACAGACTGTTAACGATATTTTGGCCAGAGTGGAAGTGATGCCCTTGTTTACCTTAATCAAAAACGGGGACGTCTATGCCCCCGAAAGCATTGGCCGGCAGGATATTCTCCTGTCCGGCGGAAAAATTGCCATGGTAGCGTCAAAAATTAACATACCCCGGGACTTTGCCGACCTCAAAGAGATTGATGCCGCCGGAAGCATTGTCGTACCAGGTTTTATCGACCAGCACGTGCATATCACCGGCGGCGGCGGTGAGGGTGGTCCTGCGACCAGAACCCCTGAAATCAGCCTGAGCCGGTTGACCACTGCCGGTATCACTACAGTGGTAGGGTTACTTGGTGTTGACGGCGTGACCAGGAGTGTGGCTGAACTCCTGGCCAAAGCGCGGGCCCTGGAAGGTGAAGGCATAACATCATACATTTACAGCGGAGCTTACGAGGTACCTACCAGGACCCTTACCGGCTCTGTAAGGACAGATATTGTTTTAATTGATAAGGTTTTAGGCACCGGAGAGATAGCCATTTCAGACCACCGGTCCGCCCAACCGACTTTTGAAATGCTCACAAAACTGGCGGCCGAAGCCAGGGTCGGGGGATTGCTGGGCAATAAGGCCGGCGTAGTCCATTTGCATGTGGGCGAAGGCAAACACGGTCTTTCACTGTTATTTGAAATAGTAGACAGGAGTGATATTCCGATAACCCAGTTTGTGCCCACCCATGTTAATCGTCTAAGCAGCATTCTCCGGCAGGGGATGACCTTTCTGAAAATGGGCGGGATAGTTGACCTGACCGCCGGTATTACCCCAGACAACGATTCCCCGGACTCCCTTGAGGTTTGGCGGGCTATCAGCCTCCTGTTAGATGAAAATGCCGACCTTAGTAGGGTTACGGTAAGTTCTGACGGCAATGGCAGTTTACCGCAGTTTGATTCCCAGGGCAACCTTACCGGGATGAAAATCGGGTTGGTCAGCCAGTTGTGGGATGACGTTGCGGAGTCCGTCAAACGAAATATTATCCCCCTCCCCACTGCCGTCTCCCTGATTACCCACAATGCTGCCAGAACCCTAAAATTGCTTCCCGCCAAGGGCTTAATCGCCGCCGGCAGTGATGCTGACCTCGTGATAATGAATAGGGCCTACAATATCGACAAGGTGATTGCCCGCGGGAGGCTGATGGTCGATAACGGGACCCCGGTAGTAAAAGGGTTTTTTGAATAGAAGGTGGCAGAACACACCTGCCCTTTCCTTAATATTTCTGTCAAAACTCAAATAAGATTGCCACACCCTCTTCCGTGGTTAATCCCAATTCCAAGACTCCACCTTCTAGAAGGTGGAGTTTCCACTTTTCTGCTTCAGTGGGGGTAGAGTCCCCCACTGAAGTTTCGATGTTCAGCTTTAGCTGAACGAGTTCACTTTTATTTTTATGAATTTATCAGGTACCGCCGCCGCTGCTGCCTCCGACTCCGCCTCCTCCACCTGATGGACCACCACCACCACCGCCACCACCATCGCCACCTTTACCACCCGCCAAAATTTTCATCATGGCTTTCTGGACGGCAGAACTTAACGATTTTTGCACTTCAGGTGTATCCAGGGACTTTTTCACATGTTCCTGGAACTGTTTCTGTAGGTCTGACGTCGATAGGGCTTTTTTCAGGTCTTCCTGTATTTTGACATTAACTTTGGAGGTGTCAAGATTATCAATTATCTTTTTTTGAATAAGCCTGTCAGCCTCCGTTGTTTTCAGCAATTCCTCCAGCTTCTGGGTTTTGGCGGCATCTTCAATAAGCTTTTTTGTTTCCGGGGATTTCATTTCCTTTTTAACATTTTTCTGTACTTCTGCGCTGCTATCCTCCGGTTTTTTCTGGGGTTTACCCCCACCTATGGACATAGAGCATCCGACCGACGTAAAACTGAACGCCATGGTAATCAACAGAATTATCCCTAAGTTTCTTAAAGTTGGCTTTTTCATGTCATCTTCCTCCAGACGTTTATGAGTGTTGGCGTTAACCTACCTTTAGGTTTCCGCCTGGTTCAATAGATTATTCTGTCCGGAGGAAGTCCTATAAATCAATTAGTCGAGACGCTTTTTCATCCTGATAACCGAAAGAGTAAGGATGCTTATGCCAAAGAGTCCCAGGAGCAGGATGTCCTGCCAGAGGTACGAAGGGCCGACACCCTTTAAAATAATACCCCTTAGGATGCGGAGAAAATATGTCAGCGGGATAACATAGCCGATAGTCTGAATTATCTTGGGCATTGATTCCCTCGGAAACATAAACCCTGACAACAGGACACTGGGCAGTATAATCATGAAGCTGACCTGCATTGCCTGCAGCTGCGTTTTGGCCACAGTTGAAACAAACATGCCTAAACCCAGAGCCCCCATGAGGAACACAAAGGATAAAGCCAGCAGCAGGATGACACTGCCGTTTACCGGCACATTAAACCAGAACACTCCAAAACCGAGGATTACGAGCACATCTATAAAGGCTATCACTATATACGGGATTAGTTTGCCGACAATCAGCTCCCCGGGTTTGACAGGGGTGATTATCAACTGTTCCAGGGTGCCCCGCTCGCGTTCGCGGACAAGGGCAAAAGCTGTCAACATCATTGTGATGTTCTGCATTATCAGTCCTATGAGGCCGGGGATGTTGAATTTCATACTTTCCATGTTTGGGTTGTACCATATCCTATACCTGAGGTCCAGGGCCGGTTTAAGGCTTATCCCAAGGCCGGCCTGCTGGAGGGTCTTTATCTTAAAATCAAAGGACTTAGTCTGGGCCACCACCTGGGCGCTGGAAAGGGCCGTCCTTGCCACCAGAGGGTCAGACCCGTCAACTACCAACTGCAGCTGGGTCTGCTCGTTCCTGTGGAGTTTCCTGGCATAGTCCGGAGGGATTATGAGACCTACCCTGGCCTTCCCGCTGTCAAGCAAGTGAGTCATTTCCTTGAAGTCACTAACATAGGTGTCTATATCGAAATACCCGGTATTCCTGAATATTTCTATTAACTGGCGGCTTTCCTGGCTTTTGGACTGGTCCAGAACAGCTGTATTGATGTGTTCCACATCGGTAGTCACCGCGTAACCGAAAATTAACAGCATCATTATCGGCAGCACAAAGGCCATTACTAAACTAGGCGGGTCACGCTTAATTTGGATTATTTCCTTTTTAACTATAGACAACAGCCTTTGCATGTTCATTCTTTCTCACCCCCGGAAATAGACGGGGCCTGGGCTGCAAACATTTGCCTGACCCGGTCCAGTTCGTGTTTCCCGACAAAGGAGATGAAGACATCTTCGAGGGAGTCATACCCGTATTGCTGCTTAAGCAAGGCAGGGGCGCCAAAAGCCGCCAGGGCGCCGTTATTAATAAACCCAACAGTGTCGCAAAGCTCGGCTTCATCCATGTAGTGGGTAGTCACAAAAACAGTTATCCCGTTTTGAGAGAGATACCTGATGATTTCCCAGAAGATTCTTCTCGACACCGGGTCGACCCCTGCAGTCGGTTCGTCAAGAAACAGCAGGGGCGGCTCGTGCAGAAGGGCGCAGCCCAGGGCCAGCCGCTGCTTCCAACCCCCGGACAGCATCCTGGCCTGGAAGTTTTCCCTGCCCTGCAGATTGGCCAGTTCGATAATTTCCGCCATTCTTTTGTTCGTCTTTGTACTGTCCAGACCGTATATCCCAGCGTAAAACTCAAGGTTCTCCCTAACAGTCAGCTCTTCGTAGAGGCTGAATTTCTGGGACATATACCCGATATTTTGCTTTATTTTTTCCGTCTCCCGGTAAATATCATATCCCAGGACCGTTCCCGTCCCCGAGGTTGGGCTGAGAATACCGCATATCATCCTGATAGTCGTTGATTTGCCGGAACCGTTGGGACCTAGAAATCCAAATATTTCCCCGGCCCGGACATTAAATGAAACATTATTTACCGCCATATGATTACCGAATTTTTTAGTCAGTTCTTTTACTTCCACAGCTATTGCCAATCTCGTTCCCCCCTATCGGGTGAAGATTTTAATGTCAGCGGGCAGCCCGGGTTTGAGCTGTTCTTTACCATCGGTGATTTTAATTTTGACGGCAAAGACCATGTTAACTCTTTCTTCTTTGGTCTGCAGGTTTTTCGGAGTGAATTCGGCCTTATCGGAAATATAAGATACCTGACCGTGAAATGGTTTGTTTGGGTAGGCGTCAACATAGATTTCCGCTTTCTGTTTTAACTTGATTTGGGGCAGGTCTTTTTCAGGTATATAAACATTTATCCACATATCCGCGGTATCTGTGACACTTACCACGGCAGCACCGGGGGAAACAAATTCGCCCTTGTTGAAGTTAAGGGAACTGACCACCCCGTTTGTCGGGGCGTAAAGTACAGTTTTGGCCAACTGCACCCTGGCTATGGAAAGGCCGGCCTGGGCCTGGGCCACCCCGGCATCGGCAATATTGATAGTCTCCTGGGTAGAGCCGGTTTTCAGGAGGTCAAGCTGGTCTTCGGCCGACTTTCTCTGGGCCGCATATGCGTAGTACTGGGCCTTAGCGGTCTCATACCTGGTGCGGGCATCGGACAATTGCTGGGGGGTAGCCCCTCCTTCTTTCAGCAGCGCCTGTATCCTGTCAAGATTCTCTTTGGCGTTATTCATACTGTCCCTGGCACCCTGCTGCAGGGAGATCATTTGTCGTACTGCGGCCGAAGCCTGGTCAATAAGCTGCTGCCTGGTACCTGTCTTTGTTTCTCTCGCCTTTTCCTGGGCCGCCCGGTATACGGCCTCCGCCTGCTGGACCTGCAGCGCCTGGACTGTTCCGTCTATTCTGGCCAGGACATCTCCCTGCTTAACAGCTTTGCCTTCGTAAACAAGAACCTCGGTTATCTTGCCCCCTGATTCGGCATTCACATTTGTCTCGGTCGCTTCAACTGTCCCGGATGCAGAAATATTTTGGTCCTTTGATGTGCTACACCCTAGGGCGGCAAATACCAACACCACAATAAAAGCTGCTGCGAAAAAGCACCGGTTCTTTTTAATCTGCATCATTGCTGCACCTCCAACTTGCATTTGTTGACTCTTATTCCGTTTAAAAAGAGGTCCACCACTTGTTCAATCACTAAATCGTCGTCAAAACTGACATACTTGTCTGCCAGCAAAAATTCCTTCCAGACCACAAAGACTCCTACCATACCCACCAAAGCACGGGTGGCTACACCGGGGTCGATACCCCTATAAATACCGGCCTCAATCCGTTTGGCTATGAACTGCTCCAGGATAACCGCCGCCTTCAGGGCCACCTTTTCAACAAACTGTTCCCTGATTTCCGGGTGAAACTGGGCCTCGGTCAATAACAGCCGGAGCAAATCAATGTTCCCCCTGATAAGGCTTAACCTGTTTTTAAGTATTGCTTTAAGTATAATCTCGTCGGTTTCGCCTGACACTTCTTCTATAGTATCTGCCAGGGACTGGACAATATAAGGTCCCATTAGATTAAAAAGGATATCCTTTTTTGTCTTGAAATACCGGAAGATTGTCCCCTCGGCAACTCCGGCTTCATGTGCTATTTCCCGCGTTGTAGCGCCGCTGAACCCCTTTTTGGCAAACACCCGCAGGGCCGCATCCAGAATTTCCTGCTGCCTTTGGGAGGTCAGCCTTTCGTTACCCTTTATTTTCCCAGTATTATCCATGGTAATCCCCCTTAGAAAATCACAATGAGTGAGTGCTCACTCTTATAGTACCCTCTGAGTTGTTGTTTGTCAATCAGATATCATCTTATGTGTTTTATATCCTAAAACAAGTAATATTTTATTGAAACCGGTAATATTTTTTACAAATACTTGGATTAAAATAACGGAGGTGAAAAAATGAGTCTAAAATTAAGTGCAACTGTAAGAACCCCGGGTAATGTCAATTGGACTGCCATTTTTTACGGCACTTTACTGGCGATTATTACTTCGATAATACTGATGGCCGTAGGCGGAACTGTAATGTACTACACTGTTTTCAATGAACGGTTAATCCCTGTGTTCGGACTAGCTATCGTGTTTATCAGTATATTCCTGGGTGGTCTTATCTCGGCCAGAAGGGCAGGCAAGCTGGGTTGGTTTCACGGACTTGCGGTGGGCATCTTATTCCTGTTTCTGACAATCCTCTTTAATGTTCTTGTCCCGGGTGGCATCTTTGGCTTCGCGGTTTTTAAAAAAATTGTCGCTTCTGTAGTAGCCGGATGTCTCGGCGGAATCTGGGGAGTAGGCCAAAATTAAAACACTACAGCCCGCCGGATTGACCGGCGGGCTGCTTAAATGTTGGTTCGCTTTGGCGAACCTTCAGATTTATATTTTTACCGGCCTGCTGTCTGCCGTAGGCTGCTACCTGTCATGACAGTTACAGCCACAGGGAGGGACACGATAAAGGTGGAACCTTCACCCTGTTTGCTGACCACTTCAATTTTGCCTCCGTGGTTCTCGATTATCCTGTATGAAACGGTAAGCCCTAAACCGGTACCGTCTTCTTTCGTCGTAAAGAACGGGTCAAATATCGACTCCAGCCGTGTAGGGTCAATCCCCTCGCCTGTATCTGTAAAAAACAGCCTGATTACTCCTTCGGTTTTGTCGTACACGCTGGATACCGTCAGTCTTCCCCTCTCAGGCATTGCGGCAATAGCGTTGGTCACAAGGTTTAGGAAGACCTGTTTTATCTGCTCGGCATCAGCTGTGATAACCGGGCATTCCGATTCATATTTTTGCTCGAACTCGATATTTCTTAACAACAGTTCCCCTTCTGATAAAAGCAGAATTTCATTCAGCACCTCATGAATATTAATTGGTCGCTTTATCGGTACAGCAGGCCTCGCCAGTAGTAGAAACTCAGATATAATATGGTTAATCCGCTGAATTTCGTTTAACATAATATCGATGTACCGGTGAATTTGGTTATCGCTGCAAAATTTCTTGTCCAGCAGCTGCAAAAAGCCCTTCACTGAGGTAAGTGGATTTCTGACCTCATGGGCTATTCCGGCGGCAAGTTCCCCGATAACAGAGAATTTTTCGGCTTTAATAACTTTCTCTTCAAGCTGCTTTTGGCTGGTAATATCCCTAATGCTTAAGATACTGCCAATAACATTGCTTTCACTGTCAATCACAAGAGTGGTGTAGGCCATCACATTTATTACCCCAATTGGCGTATCTATGTTAGCCTCAATATGGGTATAAGGTTTGCCGGTTCGCAGCGTGTTCAGGAGAATACTGTCCTGGGTCCCGGTCTTTTTGCCCAGCAGTTCGGTGAAGGGCTGCCCCAATACATCGTCCGCCGGGATTCCCATAATATCTTCCGCGGCCTGGTTAAAAATAATGACTTTCTCATTTAAGTCAATGGCGATAATAGCTGAGGAAGAGTTATCAACAAACTGCTCCGCAAAATATTCCTTGCACAGGAGTGATAATTCCTTGGTTTGTTTTATACCGCTTACGAGTCCCATCGTATGCCTCCGGAAGGTTAATTGAAACGTATAGGCTCTTTTTCTACCCGGAGTCCTCTAACTCCTGCCATCTTAAGCACTTTTTAACATTATTTTATCAGTCCAGCTAAAATCAAGGCCAATCCAGCTATGACAGACGCTATTCCAAAATAGAGGCGGAACCGGACTCTTCTCCTGTTGGCTGTGGACCCAACCCCCGGCCTCCTCCTTAATGCCTTGGCAATGCCACCGTTCATTTTAATTCCCTCCGCAAAGGTTCTTCTACTTTTACATATGCAGAACGAAGAATTAAAGAACATTGTTGTTACTTTACTTAATTAGGGGTAATACCAGCGTAGATATCTCTTGGCGCCAACTGATGTTAATAAATGTAAATAGCCGGTGTTTTCTATCTGGGCATCGTTAACATAACTGAATACTGTATGTAAGCCCCCTTTGGTTCAGTTTTTTGGTACTCATATAAAGAAAGCCCTTTTCCTTAATCCTTGTAAGATGATTACCTTCTTCTTGGGTTATGGGGTTTCGCTTTATTGTTGCGCATCGGTGTCGTGAAAAATCATTTCAAAATAAAAGTGTAGCACTCCGGAAGTAGAAAAATATAGCAGAAAAATGGAAAAACCATTGCCAGCACCCCGTAAATACAATACCCTTTGAGTTGTCTAAGCTTAAAGGGGGTATAGAAAGGATGCTGACAATGGAACAAGTCCATAATATCAAATACCTGGCTATATACAACCATCTGAATTCTCGCTTGCCGGAAGATAATTTCCTTAGCCTTCCTCACAAACTTCCGGAAGTTCAAAAATATATCACCAACTTCCAGGCCTATGATCTCCTGCTGAAGGGAGGTGGACAGCCTTGGAAGCAATGATTAAAGATTACTGCAAGATACTCAAGATAGGCCGCACCTTCTACCTTAGATAAAAATCATAATGATGCAAAATAATCTTTATCAATAGTACCACTAAGCTTGAGGGGTTTTATAAAGGACATTTCTATTATTTCCAGTATAACAGCTATTCTATAAGGATAAGATAAAGTTGTAAAAATTCAACGAAAACTAAAAGGAGGTTTTTTAATTGACTATTGGTCAGAAGATGCATCAAACTTTGGCAAGTCTTGAAGGTGCAGCAACAAACCTGAAAACCTTTGCACTTGATTCTCAGGATAAAAACGCACAGCAAATGTTTAATGATTTAAGCGGACAAGTGGAAAACATTTGCAACACTTTAAGAGGGCGTGTAAATTATATTGAGCAGCAGGAACCTCAATATAAAATGCAACAGCCTTAACAACAAAAAATACTTGTCTTTATCCCAATTCCAAGACTCCACCTTCTATTAGGTGGAGTTTCCACTTTTCTGCTTCAGTGGGGGTAGAGTCCCCCACTGAAGTTTCGATGTTCAGCTTTAGCTGAACGAGTTCACTTTAAGTCTTACAAGGAAATTATATATATGCGATGAAAAAGCCCCTACCTTTCGGTGAGGGCTTTCGTTAAATGTGAAAAAACGAATGAACTTCAAACTTTTTTTAATTTTTAATGAAACCCCTGTAAAACGGCGGTTAACTAATTTTAGTAGAAACCTTGCGCCCTAACCATAATCATGAAGGGCTGTATTGTAATCATAGTAAGGCCCGGACGATTACCATAGATCTAAACGGGAATACTGAGCCTCCGATAATACTCCCCCTTTATGTTTAAGTCACGAAGATATAATGCTGCCTATTAAATATTATGTAAATATCTTTAAAAAGGTTACAGCATGATATCTTAAACGTACCGGTCACGAAACCTTCTCCAGGCAGCATATATAATTAACAGCGTAATATTTATCCCAATTCCAAGACTCCACCTTCTATTAGGTGGAGTTTCCACTTTTCTGCTTCAGTGGGGGTAGAGTCCCCCACTGAAGTTTCGATGTTCAGCTTTAGCTGAACGAGTTCACTACGGTAAACCATAATGTTTTATAATTCATCAGCCCGCTAATGGTAAACCGACTTTATCATTCAACGCATGACGGTATTTAATTCCATATTTCAAACAGTAATCCAAAAAAAGGCCCCACAGTTTCTAACGTGGGTTTCATCAGTAGGAAAAAATTTTTTTCGGTTAAACCTGATTAACACAAGTTTTTTCAATTGAAACATCTCCTGAAATCTAAAAGTTTTAACCTTTCGGCCTAAATAGTAAAGAACCTAAGAAACCAAAAATTATTGCCGCTGATATACCGGCACTTGTAACCTCAAAAATGCCCGTAAGTACTCCGATTATACCGTCTCTCTGAGCTTCCATTAAAGCACCTTTTACAAGGGCGTTACCAAAACTGCTTATTGGAACTGAAGCCCCTGCACCTGCAAACTTTACTAACGGCTCATATAACCCAAGACCTCCCAACACAGCCCCAAGGACTACCAAAGTACTCATCGTATGGGCCGGAGTAAGTTTCAATACATCCAACATTAACTGTCCGATAACACATATACCACCTCCAACAATAAAAGCCCAGATAAATTTTTCCACTGCTTACACCCCTTTTTCACATTTCTATGGATACAGCATGGGCAATGCAAGGTATAGTTTCTTTTTGCTGATAAGAAAGTGGTGACATTAACGCGCCGGTTGCAATAATTAAAATCCTTTTTAATTCGCCCTTCCTCATGCGGTTAAGAAAATGACCGTAAGTCACTGTGGCAGAACAGGCGCAACCGCTACCCCCGGCCATTACAGGCTGGTCTTTTTTATATATCAAAATGCCGCAGTCAGTAAATTTTTCAGGTGGAATTTTAATTCCATGCTTATCTAATAAATCAACGGCAATTGTGTGTCCAACTTGACCAAGGTCACCTGTAGCAATCAAATCATAATAATCCGGGTCACGACTTAAGTCCCTGAAATGGGCCTGAATCGTATCGACTGCGGCAGGGGCCATAGCCGCCCCCATGTTAAAGGGGTCGGAAAGACCCATATCTACCACCCTTCCAATAGTAGCCGATGTTACACAAGGCCCCTCCCCTTCCCGGGATAGTAATGCCGCCCCTGCTCCAGTAACAGTCCACTGAGCAGTGGGAGGCTTTTGAGCGCCGTACTCGGTAGGATACCTGAACTGTTTTTCCACCGCCATATTATGACTGGACGCTGCTGCTAAAGCATTTTCTGCCGACTTACTGTTGACTATTAAAGCTGCTAGAGCCAGCCCTTCCATCGAACTGGAACACGCCCCGAAAATACCTAAGTATGGAACTGCCAGAGTACGGGCAGCAAAACTGCTTGAGATGATCTGGTTCATTAAATCTCCACTAAGGAAAAACTGAACATCTTCTTTTTTCATGCTTGCTTTATCGATGGCTTTTTTGCAGGCCTGTTCCAGCAATTTTTTTTCGGCCTTTTCAACACCATCCTGCCCTAACCACACATCTTCGTGAAGAATATCAAAATCGTCAGCTAAGGCTCCTTTAGCCTCAAAAGGTCCACCAATAGCAGCTGAGGACCGTATAACCGGTTTTGAGTTAAATACCCACGTTTGATGACCTTTTAGCATTACATTCCCCCCAGCGCTTTAACAGTTATTTTGACCAGGGCAACTACAAAAGCCGAAAATACTCCATAAGCAATTACCGACCCTGCTAATTTAAACATGTTCCCACCAACACCTAATACATAACCCTCAGTACGGTGTTCAATGGCCGCCGATGCTACTGTATTGGCAAATCCCGTAACAGGAACCGCGCTTCCCGCCCCGGCCCACTGGGCTAAATGGTCATAAACTCCAAACCCGGTAAGTAAAACAGATATTATAATCAAAACTGCCACTGTGGGATTACCTGCTGTCACTTCGGAAAACCCAAAATACATCATAAAAATCATTTGTAACCCCTGTCCGATAGTACAAATAATTCCTCCGGCTATAAAGGCTCTGATGACATTCTTTAAAACCGGTCGTTTGGGTTCCCTGGCTTTAGCAAAAACTTTATATTCCTGTTGGGTCAGAGTCAGTTTTTTAATTTTTTTATTAGACATTTTTACAATCACCTCATCGCAATAGGTAAGGCTCTAATTTTTCTATTACCTGTTTAAGTTTCTCGGCATCCTTCGAATACATATCCTTTGCCTGGTTATCTTTGGTTTCCAAAGCAAAACTCATAAGGTCAGCCCTGGCCTTTTCAAGATTTGCATAAACCAGTTCTTTAACTTTTGGTTTTGGAACCTGCATGGCATCATCAAAGAGGTCCACATATAGCTCGCCTGATCCGTCTACCTGGCCCATAAAAACATTAGCTGCGGATACGCCTATTCGCTCCAACTGGTCATTTAACCATTCCTGATTCAGACCCAAATTGGACAGCGGTTCATTAAGCATGTTTCCGTCTAATATTACCGTTTGAGATTCGGGTTGTGGGGCGACTTTCCTTCCCAAATCAAAAGGAGTTATAGGTTTTTTATCCGACTTCAACAAAACATTTATGTCCCCCGTTGTTTCCATTACGGCAAATTCAACATCGGCCAAATTGAAGGCATTCTTAGAGCGCAACTCTCTTAATAGTTCCTCCCCTGTGTATCTAACCTGGATTAAATTCTCTTCCATTACCTTGCCGTCTTTAACCAGTATTGTGGCTTTTCCGTTAACCCAATCATGGACCCACTTGCTTTTTATAGCCAGAAAATCTACCGCTATTGGAAGCACTACCCAGATACCTAAAGCGATAAGTCCTAAAACCAAATTCTTAATTACGTTGAGAGAAATTAAGGCAGTTATAATAGCAATAACCGCATAATTAACAAAGCTGAAAGGGTTCATTCTGGCAGGCTGCCTTTTTCCCATAATCCTTATTAAAATCAGTGCTAGGAAAAACAGTGCAATAGACCTAAGCAATATTACGATCCATTCGTTCATTTTTTCCCCTCACTTTTATAAACCTTTATATTGCGGTTCTTCAAATTCCAGAGTTTGGATTCTTTTTTCTAAATCATTGATTACTCCTTTAACCATTCCTGTTGCTTCCCGAAAGGCATGTGCTGCCTCTTCATTCTGACTCTGTGTTGCGTAAATCTCTATTGTACTTTTAGCGCTTTTCAAGCTGGACAAGGTCTGTTTTACTTTGGAACCAACTGTCATTACCCAAACCCTCCCTATTAAACAAATGGCGACCTTTTGGCCGCAATTATTCAAATATGCTGTATTCAATTTGGAAGCGTTCCACCCCTTTTTATAGTACCCTGCCATTTCCCAAAGTATACGGTTAATTGCAGTATCTGCTTGGATATTAGTTTTCGAGTTATTGCGTTAATTATACTTAATGCTTTTTAAGAGGTGCATATAACGTTCAGTCATTGTGTTTCCTAGCTTTAACACTGGTTCAAAAACATTTTGAATGATTTTTTCAATAATATTTTGATCATCATTTAAAAAGAACACCTGTCTTGATGTTCTTTTTCCTGTTGTACACTAAGTGTCTCTACTAAGCTCACAGTTTTGGCAAAAAACACACCGCATATTACAGTAACCGAAAAATATGGTTCCTGATCCGTTTTCCCCAACCAACGGCGCTTCTTCTCCAAAATGAGGACCGTAACTGGATACTATAACCTTGTCTGTAGCACGGCAAAAGCCCAGTACTTCTTTTCTGTTTACTCCACATTCATGCGGACATAAATTGCATTTTGTAAACTTTTTTTTGGCCTCTTTTACCTTTTCATCTAATTTACTGCTGCCTAAATGCGTATAATTTGGTTGAAAACTAAATTTCATGTTAATATCACCTTTTAGTTTAGTTTAGTTTTTTTAATTAAACTTAATTTTTATCTGACAGTTAAGAATTAAAATACAAAAATGGGTAACAATATTTGGCATCGGCTAAACTACTGGTCGTAATACCCAAAGGAGGTTTTTTATGTTAATTGTAATTGCAAGGACGCTAATACTGTACTCGATGGTTGTAATAATCATGCGGGTTATGGGGAAACGGGAAATTGGCCAGCTTCAACCATTTGAACTCGTAATTGCCATTATGATATCTGAACTTGCCGCCATTCCCATGCAAAACACAGGGATTCCGCTAATTAACGGCATTGCCCCTATTTTGACACTATTGATGGCACAAGTAGTTTTATCTTACATTTCCCTCAAAAGCAACCGTGCCAGAGCTATTATTTGCGGTACGCCAAGCGTGCTCATTGAAAATGGTAAGATTAAGGAAAATGAATTAAAAAAATTAAGATATAATCTTAATGACCTTTTAGAGCAGCTAAGAGCAAAAAACGTTCCAAATATCTCAGACGTAGAATTTGCGATACTAGAAACCAGTGGACAATTAAGTGTTATGCCAAAGTCACAAAAAAGGCCTGTCATTCCGGAAGACATGAACCTGCCAACAAAATACGAAGGTCTTCCCTATCCATTGATTATAGATGGGGAAATACTTCATAAAAATCTTCAAAAGCTAAATCTTGATGTCGCATGGTTAAATCAGGAGTTAAGCAATTTCAATATCACAGACGCAAAGCATGTCCTTTTCGCATCACTTGATACACAAGGCAATTTGTTTTATCAGAAGAAATAGTAACATCAGGGAGGTCAAAGCCATGAAAACATTTGTTGCTACTCTTGTTATCTTTGCATTACTTATCGGGTTTGCAACTTTTTCTTACTACTACATTGACAATACTACAGCTTTCCTTGCATCACATACAGAAAAACTGGAAAAAAGCGTCCAGGCAAAGAAATGGAATAAGGCTGAACAAGACTTCAGTAAACTTAAATCGTCGTGGGACAGGACCAGTTCCAAGTGGACGATGCTCATAGACCACCAGGAATTAGATAATATAAATATAAGTATGGCAAGATTAAAAAGGTTTATTGATACCAAAGAACATCCGGAAGTTATGGCAGAGCTAGGGGAACTTAAACTACTGTTTAAACATATCCCGGAGAAAGAATCGTTGAACATGAAAAACATTCTCTAAAACCAAAGTATATACGTTAATTGATAAAGTATTAGAATAAGTCAAGCTATGACATATTTCACCGGCCTTAAACATAATTTTATAAAAATGTATGAAGGTCGGTGAATCCCTTGCACAGGAACATTGTCCTTATTGTCCGGTACAGGGCGATGAAACTTGTCCTTGTATCGGTTTTGGCCTTTGCTATACTATACATTTTTTTCAGTTTTTCAGAACCATTTTCCTTTAGTGTGTTCGGACCATTAAAAAAACGCGTAATTGTACTCGACCCAGGACATGGCGGGATTGATGGTGGTGCCAACTGCCCCGGTTTTCTCGAAAAGGATACTAATCTGACAATAGCCTTGAAAATAAAAACAGAACTACAAAAAAGCGGAGCAAAAGTTATCCTTACCCGCGACCGGGACATAGACCTACATAATTTTGTTGAACACACTTCAACCCGCCATCACCGTGATTTACTGGCTAGAATTGATATCATTAATAAATCTAAACCAGACCTTTTTTTGAGCATACATGTTAACGCTAATCCACGGCGTCCAAGTACAACAGGCCCAATGGTGTTTTATAATCAGAGCGTGCCTGCGTCTAACCACCTGGCTGATACCATTCAAACGCATTTAAACAGAACTGCCACAGAGTATGGCTTTAAGAAACACGTTGCCCGTCCAGGAGAATATTTCCTCTTGAACAATTGTCCCTATCCTGGAACCATCGTAGAATTAGGGTTCATGACCAATTATAAGGAAAAACAAATGCTGCAAGATAGTAATTACCAACAACATCTGGCTAAATCAATTTCTGAATCAATTAGGCAATACTTTGCTACTGAACCACAAACTCGCCAAGACAAAATATCCAGGTTTATAGTTTCTGACGCTAATAAGCAAAAAAGTTATCAGGTATACTTCCCGCAAAAAGAAAGTGACGCTTTAGCCTCCGAACCTTTAGTAATCTATCGGTCCACTATAACTGACTCAAATATGATAGTTAATAATATCCGTATTGCAGTACAAACTTTGATTGCCGGCCCTCGCAGCCAACAATTAGAACCGGTGCTTAACTTTAAAACAAAGATTCTGGGTGTAAAAGTCACTAACGGAATCGCCGTATTAGATTTGTCCAAAGAAATTACTTCTATAGGAAGCTATCAGGAATTCTATGCCGTATCTGCTTTAGTTGAAACCGTCTGTCAATTCCCCGGAGTCAATGGCCTGAAAATCCTTATAGACGGGCAAACTTCTCCAACTTTGGGGCAACATCTTGATGTTTCAAAGGTGCTAATTCCGGAGAAACCTAAAATTATGGTTGCAATAGTAATTGATGATTTAGCCGGTGATAATCGAGGTTTGCAGGAATTACTGGATATTAAAAAACCGTTAACCATGGCAGTGATGCCGAAACGTAAAATAACCCATGAAACTGCCCAATTGGTGCATCAAAAAGGATATCCAGTTTTTCTTCACTTACCAATGGAACCAGAACGAGGCAAGGCCAGTTGGCTTGGCGAAGGGGCAATAACCGCTGCCATGACCCCGGCAGAAGTAGCCAAACAAGTGAAGGAGGATTTGGCAGACGTTCCTTATGTCATAGGAATGAACAATCACATGGGGTCAAAAGTAACGAAACGAAAAGACCTCATGTTAGAGGTGCTCAAAATAGCAAGGTCTGAACACCTGATTGTTCTTGACAGCCGGACTACAGAAGATACTGTAATTCCGGATTTAGCAAAACAACTGCATATCCCACTTTTGGAACGTTCCGTGTTCTTAGATGAAATTAACTCCGTTTCCCATGTTAAAACACAAATCCGCAAGTTAGCGGAGTTGGCCAAAGAAAAAGGCTCAGCTGTCGCTATAGGTCACGTTGGCATTACAGGCAAAAATACCGCCAGGGCATTGTCTGAAATGATTCCCTGGTTGGAAGAGCAAGGAATTGAATTGGTTTTTGCTGATCAATTACTGTCAAAATAAAAATAGGGAGAGATCATTGCGAAAGCTGAGGTCTCTCCCGTTTTTAATAAACGATGGGCCATCTTTTTGTAATTCTAAACTAAAGTTGATTTTTATCGCGTTCGGGTGTCCCTTTTTATAGCCCTAAATTCTTAAAACTCGGGCGGTAACTTCTTAATCTGGGACAGGTTAAATACCGGTCCGTCAACACAGATGTATTTTTCACCTATGTTGCAACGGCCGCATTTACCGATGCCGCATCTCATGTTCATCTCGAGGGTGGTGATAATATCCTCGTCTTTGAAGCCCATTTTTTCAAGGGCCTGGAGTACGAATTTAATCATAATCGGCGGCCCGCAGGTTACAGCAATGGTGTTCTCGGCAGAGAAGGCCAGTTCTTCAACATACGAGGGTACAAACCCTACATGGCCGTTCCAGTTCTCCTCTTCCCTGTCTATCGTCACATGGACATGGGTGTCTTTAACTTTGGGCCACTTATCAAAGACGTCATACTTAAAGCACAAGAGGTCCGTCGACCTGGCGCCGTAAACGATATCAACCCTGCCATAATCATCGCGGTTATCAAGGGCATAGTCAATCAGTGAACGGACCGGTGCCAGGCCGATACCACCGGCAATAATCAACAGGTTCTTCCCCTTCATCATTTCATAAGGGAAGTTGTTGCCGTATGGACCACGGATGGCCATCTTGTCACCTTCACCCAATTCGTGGATAGCATCGGTCAAACGCCCAACCTTCACAATACTAAACTCCAGCATGCCTTTCCTGGTGGGTGAAGAGGTGATGGAAATCATTGACTCCCCTACACCAAGAATGGACAGCATACAGCACTGCCCCGGCATGTTGCCGAAGTTTTCCAGAACTCCGGGTTCATCAAAAGCAACCTGAAATGTTTTTATATTAGAGGTTTCGTCAATTACCTTATTTATTGTAGCTATATGAGGTAATAAAGGACTGGCTACTTCTCTGGTCTTGCAATCACACATCTTTTAGCCAACCTCCTTTACTTTGTTAATGATTTGGGCAATATCGAGGTTGACAGGGCACTTCTCCAGGCATCTGCCACATCCAACACAGCCGAAATCACCGTAACGGTCAACAAAATATCTCAGTTTGTGCATAAACCGCTGGCGTGTTCTCTCCATTTTGGACGGCCTCGGCTGGTGTCCGCCGGCAGCCCTTGTGAAGTTGGCAAACTGGCAGGAGTCAGCACAGCGGTACCGGTAACCCACTGAACTTTGGTTGTTAAAGTCCACAATATCAAAGCAATGGCAGGTCGGACAGACAAAAGTACAGGTTCCGCAGCCAATGCACCGCAGTGATTCGGCAGCCCACATCGGATGGTCAAACATGTTATCCAGTTTGGCTTTTACGCCTTCAAGGTCAATCTTCATCTGTTTTTCCAAGGCCGGGGCGGTAGCCTTTTCTTTTGCCGCAGCGCCGCTTCCGTCGTCATTGGAGAACAGGTCTGAGCAGTTGGCAGCAAGTGTTTCACCTTTATCTGTGAGCACTTCTACCAGGTACCTGTCACCCAGGTCGGTCAACAACAGGTCAGCCCCTTCGGCTTTGCCCGGAGATATTCCGAAGGCTCCGCAAAAACAGGTATGCCTGCAGTCATTACAACTGATCGCCACAATGGTGGTTTTGTTGCGTTTATCAATATAGAAATCATCCCGGAATTCGGCATCAAAAACCTTGTCGAGGAGAAGAATACTCTTTACATCACAGGGTCTTGCACCAAACAATACCCGGTTAGGGACTCCCTCCTCGGGCTTAATGGCCCAGCTGGGGTCGCTCATGTCATAACTGAACATCTTCTCACTCTGGGGAAAGAAGAAATCCTTCGGGGGCACCACTGCATTTTGATAATCCAGCACAACGCCTTCGCCCGACTGAACGGGCTTAAACAAGGTGATACCGTCACTTAGGATGGGGGCGATAAGCTGGTTGCTCTGGGCGATTTTGTTGAGCAGGTTTTTCACCTGGTCTTTTTTCAATGATTTATCCGCCATCTATAATCACCTCTCCATCCTACATGAATTCTTCGGGGTCTTCGAGGCGGTATTGTCCGATAACGGAGCCGCCTTCCTCGGTAGAACCCGGAGTTTCCATGTTAAATAATTCCTTGCAGTCCTTGAGAAGCTTTTTGTTCAGCAGCCTGATGGGAATATCCATCGGGCATACCCGGTCGCACTCCCCGCAATCCACACAGCGCCCTGCCAGGTGGAAGGCCCTGGTGAGATGGAAAAGTTCGTTTTCGGAAACATCGATTTCTTTTCCAACCCAGTCTGGTTTAATAGCATCAAAGACGCATTCCCGGCAGGTACAGCCCGGGCACGTGTTTCGGCAGGCATAACAACGGATACAGCGCCCGAACTGGCTGAGCCAGAACTTGGCTTTTTCCTCTGGTGACATAGCCTCGTATTTTTTGATTTCATCATAGTTATCCGGGGTCGGGCAGGTGTTAATGGCATCTCCCACCACATGGTCAGCTACCACCGGGTTGTGGTGCTCACAGGTAGTGCATTTGTCCAAAAACACTTCACTCTTCTTAACGGTGAAATCGCCCTTAGAAGTCTTAATCACCACGTCCTCGCCTTTTTCCTCCACATCCTTCAACTGCCCCGAAACATCTATTTTCGAAGCCAGTTTGGTGTAGGAAAGCTGGCCGGCACATGGAATGCCAATAACAACCACTTTATCTCTGGGAATAATGCTGTCCTGGGCAAGCCTGTAAATACCGCGGGAATCGCAGCCTTTCACAACTACAGCCATCTTCCCGGGGTGGTCTTTCATATCAGAAAGGTATTTAGTTAACCCGTTCACACAGAAGGGGTTCCAGACTAATTTATCAACATCATCGGGGGAAGTAATGAAGACAGGTTGGGTTCTTACAGCCTCTGAGCCGAGACCGTACCCAATTACCATATCTACCTCTTTATCCTGAAGTAATTTGGCCGCTGTTTTTCTCAGGTTTTCAGTAACTTTATTCATCTCGCACACCTCATCCCTTTAATCATTTCGAAAATCTCTTGTTCGGGCCAAGGGCTTTAATTTTTTCTGTCATGTCCTTGGTGGTGTCAGCCCATTTTTGGCCTTCCGAACCGGAAATCCAGCGTGCATTGAAACGGCCGGGGTCGTATCCGACATATTCTAAGAGGCGCTTCATCACTAAAAATCTTCTTCTGGTGAAGTAGTTGCCACTAACATAGTGGCAGTCACCAGGGTGTCAGCCACCCACGAGGACACCGTCAATCCCCCTTTGAAAGGCCCTCAGAACAAAGTGCGGGTTAACACGCCCGGAACACGGTACGCGGACAACCCTCATAGTGGAAGGATGCTGGAAACGGCTGACGCCGCATACATCTGCACCGGCGTAACTGCACCAGTTGCAGGCAAAGCCGAGAATCTTCGGCTGCCAGTTGGCTACATCTTTTTCTTTTACAGACATGCAGCATCCACCTCCGCAAGCAATTGTAGATTGGTGAAGCCTTTGAGATTAATCGAACCTGAACGGCACTCAGCGGTACATGCCCCACAGCCCTGACACAGGCCGGAGTTTACGCTGGCCACCGTGCGGGTAACGCTTTGACCGTGAACTCTTTCGGTAATTTCTTTTGCTTCAATAGCCTTATATGGGCATATTGGCTTACAGAGCAGGCAGCCTACACAGGTACCTTCATTAACTGAAGCAATCTGCGGGTTGGTAGCCATCTGATCCTTGGAGAACATGGCCACAACCTTGACTGCGGCAGCACTGGCCTGGGCCACTGAATCCGGAACATCTTTGGGCCCCTGGCAGCATCCGGACAGGAACACACCGCCTGTATTTGTTTCAACCGGGCGAAGCTTCGGGTGAGCTTCGGTATACCAGCCGTCCTTGTCATATGAGAAACCTACAGTCTGGGCTACCTGGACAGCGTCAGGCCGGGGTACCATGGCGGTCTCAACTACTACCATGTCCGCAACAACTTCCACGCTCTGGCCAACCAGAGTATCTTCGCCGCGTACAATAACCTTGTTCCCGTCCTGAAAAATCTTTGATACCTGGCCGCGGATATACTTGGCCCCGTCAACCTCCCTGGTCCGCATGTAGAACTCGTCATACATCTTACCGGGGGTACGAACATCCATATAGAAGATATATACATCAGAACCCTTTACTTTTTCCAGCACCTGGTGGGCGTGCTTGGCTGTATACATACAGCAGGCCCTGGAACAGTAGGATTTGCCTTTGAGAACATCCCGGGAACCGACACACTTGATAAATACAACTGTCTGGGGAACCTCATGGTCGGAAGGCCGCTTAATCTTCCCGCCGGTAGGCCCGCCGGCATTTACCAGGCGCTCAAACTGGAGCCCGTCGATAACATCGGGAATAGTGCCCCCGCCATACTCGCCGTACAGTTTACCCCAATCAATCAGGTCGAAACCGGTAGCCATTACGATAGCGCCGAATTTCTCGGTTACCAGCTCATCCTGGTCTTCGTAATTGATGGCTCCGGCAGGACATACCTTTTCACAAACCCCGCATTTACCGTCAATAAGCTTCTTGCATGATTTGTTGTCAATTACCGGCTTGTTAGGAACAGCCTGGGCAAAAGGCTTATAAATAGCAGTCCTTTGACCCATACCCACATCAAATTCACTGGTTACCTTCTTGGTCGGGCACTTGGTTTCACACATGCCGCAACCAGTACACTTGCTGTAGTCAACATACTTAGCATTTTTCCTGATGGTAACCTCAAAGTTACCGATATATCCACCCACTGACTCAACCTGAGAGTAGGTGTATAGTGTAATGTTCGGGTGCTGCGCCGCAGCAACCATTTTTGGCGTGAGAATTCAGGCGCCGCAGTCTAAGGTCGGGAAGGTTTTGTCCAACTGGGCCATCCTGCCCCCGATGGTAGCTTCCTTTTCGACGATGACTACCTGGTGTCCCGAGTCTGCGATATCCAAAGCCGTCTGGATACCTGCTATACCCCCGCCGATGACCAGTGCACGCTTCGTTACAGGAATATAACTTTCAAACAACGGCTCCAGTTTAGCTACTTTGGCTACGGCCTTGCGAACAAGTTCGACAGCCTTTTGGGTAGCATTTTCAGGTTCTGCTGAGTGAACCCAGGAACAGTGTTCCCGCAGGTTGGCCATTTCCACCATATACGGGTTTAAACCCGCTGTCTGAACGGCCTTCTGAAATGTCGGCAGGTGCATCCTGGGTGAGCAGGAGGCAACTACCACCGCATCAATCTTATGCTCCTTGATTGCTTGGACCATTGCTGCTTGACCAGGTTCAGAACAGGTATACTTATTTTCCTGGACAAATGCAACTCCGGGGAAGGTTCTGGTTATTTCCGCCACTTTTGGCACATCCACAACCCCGCCGATGTTGGAGCCACACCAGCAAAGAAACACCCCAATTCTTTTCATTTGCATCGCTCCCTGTTTTGTTATTTATATTTAACAAAAAATGCTGTTCTAACCAAGCTTGGCAAGAGTTGCCTCATACGGCACATAGTTTTTACCCATCCCGACATCCTTGGCCGAATAGCCCATGGAATAAGCCATCAGCTGAGTAAAATAACATACCGGAATATTAAACTTAGTGCCAAACTTTTTGTTAATCTTGGACTGGTACATATCGAGGTTCATCTGGCAGACCGGACAAGCTGTTGCAATGACATCGGCACCTGACTTAACCGCAATATCCAAAATCTTTTTACTCATCATGAGAGTCGTGTCAAAGTCAATAAAACCTAATGATGCTCCACAGCATTCGGTTTTGTACGGCCAGTCAACTGCTTCCGCTCCCAGAGCAGTCATCATGTCATCAATTAAATGCGGCCTTTCCGGGTCGTCAACATGGGCTATTTTCGGTGGTTTAACATAATAACATCCATAATATGATGCCACTTTCAACCCTGTTAGGGGTTTCTTGACAGCCTGAGCTATCTTTTCACTACCTACGTTGCCAACAGCCTCCATAATCGAAACTAGTTTGCTGGTGCCTTTAAGTTCTGCGCCGATAGCCTTGTTTATTTTGTCCCTCATCTTGGGATTAGTGGTTACTTCGTGGTTGACCCAAACCAGCCGCTGCCAGCAAGCAGCGCAAGGAGCTACTACATCAAGGCCTTCCTTTTCGGCCGGGACAAGGGTCTTGGCCGGAATAGCCAGTCCGAGCAAATGCCCAAGACTATGGGCTGAGCTAGCCCCGCAGCAGGCCCAATCCGGTATCTCCCAAAGCTCTATGCCTAAATTTTTACATACAGCCTTAACCGACATGTCAAAGCCTTTAGCTGTGGCGTGCAGAGAACATCCGGGGTAGTAAGCATACTTCACTATTGCTCTCCCTCCATTCTCTTAATGTTTTCCATGATCTCCTTAACCTGACGGGAGTTCTTCATTGAAGCAGGGAAAAAGGGTAAATTACCTTTTAGCAAGGTTGCCGGTGCAATATCCACTATATTAAAGATAAACCCGGTTTTTAAGGTTAGAGCTACGGCAAACAGCGCTTCATACATCCGCCCGAAGGTAGCAATATTATTTACAAACGTTTGATGGAAGTCTGTCGCGTTTTTGGCGTATTGCATCATATTTCGCTCTTTCGCCATAATTCTTAAAGCGTCCATGACACGACCGATATCGATGTCGCGCGGGCAGCGGGCCGTACAAGTGGAGCAAACGACACAAACCCAGATAGTCTTGGTTTTCAATACCTCTTCTTCCATACCCAATTGGACCATTCTCATAATGCGGTTCGGTGAAACATCCATTCCGTGGCAGTTGTGTACAGCGCAGCCGGCCGAACATTTCCCGCACTGGTAACACTTACGCACATCCTGACCGCTCATCTTGTAGACTCTTTCAATAAAATCGCCATGGTCCTTCTGCAATTGAGATAGATTAACAGTTGCGCTCATTCATTAACCCCTCTTTGCCTAAAAATAAAAGCTTTCTGCAGTAAAAAACAGGTTCGCAGGACACCTCCTTGGAAAATATTATTTATTAGCATATTTTGCCATGTGAAAAGTGGAACAATAAATAATGAGTATAAAAAAGAACATAGTATGTCCTGTATAATTTTATTCGAGGTGTACACAATAATTCCTTTTCTCAAATTAATAATTTTTCGAAAATTAAATAAAATTGTAGACATTAGTAATACCGCTATTGCGGATTACTTCGAAAAATCTTCAAGGCAAAACAAAAAGATGAGTGTTTACTCCCCTTAAAGGTTATGCGAAGTCGGAATGACTTTTCCTTAATTAAAAATTTTGATT
>JAJZQD010000071.1 GCA_021847735.1 Bacillota bacterium
AATGTAGCTTATCTTGGAATCTTGCGAAGTGGCGAATCTATGTCAGAAATTTTTCCTCTTTTAAAGATTGTGGATCAAGAAACTTTTGATCGCGCCCAAGAGCTTATTGCACAGCGGAGCAAGAAAAAAGATGTCGAGCGAACGCTTCCGATGTGTACGAAAGGTAGATCACTGTTATCAGGAAACATTTATTGCGGATATTGTGGTGGCAGATTAACTCCAACGACCTCCGGAAAAAAAGTAACTCTTGCTGACGGAACGGTAAAAGGTAAAAAACGTCAAACTTATGTGTGTTATAATAAGACTCGGAAAAGACAGTATTGTGATGGCCCGACAAGCTATACATCCCATATCATTGACGGCATCGTCATTGATGCTATTCATAAGCTGTTCGATAAATTAAAAGATTCGCCCCAAGATACAGTTTTTAATACATATTATAATCATAAACTCAATGACTGCAAGGCAAGCTTGGCACATGCCAAGAAAGTGTATGAGCAGGACTCAAAAGAACTGGCAACGCTTGAAGCAGAAGTGGTAAAAGCTTTAAGTGGAACAAGTACATTTCCACAGGAGCTTTTAAATAAGCTAATAGCCCAAAAGACCGAAAGTGTTAAAATTGCCAAAGGCGAAATCGAAAGTCTGCAGACTGAGCTCGACTTGAGTAAACAGCTGCTGAGTGAGGCTAAAGAGAAATACACCACGCTTCTGTCATGGGCTGAAATGTTTGATAACAGCAGTCCCGAATCAAAGAAAATGATAGCCAGTTACCTCATCAATAAAGTTTCGGTCAAGAAGGATTATGATATCACCATTGAATTTAACACCGATGTTGAGCAGTTCAACCTTACTATGTAAACGATAATTAAACAGAATTTTAAGGGTGCGTAAGTTGCATGTGTTGGGAGAGATGTTAGCGCTTGAACATCTGCGGATAAACGAATAGAATGAAAATATATATGGAAATGTTTGTATGATTAAGTTTGGTTAGGCGTTTTTTATTAAAGGATGGAGTAATCCGGGAGATCCTCCGCTGCGTTTTAACGAAGGTACGGGCGCGACTGCGGCAGATATTTCATCCGGCCACCACGACGGCGTAATTCATGGGGGAGCCGCCTGGGTCAGCTCCTCCGGCCAGACGGCCAATACCACTGTCAACGGCGGGGTCACGCTTTTCAGTGCGGCTGCTGAAACGGCGGGGATAACCGTGAACTCGATCTACATCATCACCACCGCCGAGCAGCTGGAGGCGGTGAGGAATAACCTCGGCGCCGATTACAAGCTGGGCGCCGACATCAATCTGAGTGGGTACGGGGCATCTTATGACGGAGGCCAGGGCTGGCAGCCCATCGGCACAAACAGCAGCCCCTTTACGGGAAGCTTTGACGGCAGCGGCTACACCATCAGCAACCTGTACATCAACAGGCCCGGTACGGATGATATCGGCCTTTTCGGATATACAAACAACGCTGCATTTACGAATATTCACCTTGCGGGAGTTAATATAACAGGAAGAGAAAATTCCGGAGGACTGGTGGGGAATAATTACATTAGTCCGGTCAGCAGCAGCTACTCCACAGGCAGCATAACGGGCGATAATACTGCAGGCGGGCTTGTGGGAGGTAATGGCGGTACGGTCAGCAGCAGCTATTGGAACACGGAAACCTCAGGGCAGGCAACAAGCGCCGGAGGCACGGGCCTGACCACCGCACAGATGAAGCAGCAGAGCAGCTTTCCGTCACCCGCATGGGACTTCAGCAATGTATGGAGTATTCAGGCAGGAGCAACCTACCCTTATCTGCAGTGGCAGGGTATCACCAATATCGACAAGGCACCCCCGGTGGCGGCCTTTACCCCGGCAAATGGCGCCATGGGCGTTGAAGTGAATGCTTCACTGACCATCACATTCGACGAGCCGGTGAAAGATACCAACGGCTCGGATATCACAAATGCAGCCTCGCTGGTAACGCTCAAAAAAGGCAGCTCCGGCGGTGCAGATGTAGCTTTCACAGCCGCCATAGATAGCAGCAAAAAGGTGATTACTGTTACACCATCAGGGAATTTGGAGAACACTCAGGCTTATTACATCGCTGTGGCGGCTGTAGAGGACGCGGCGGGCAACACCACTGCGGGAGCAAGTGTTACGTTTACCACCGAAGCAGCAGCGCCGACTCAGGTAGCTACACCTACGGCAACACCAGCAAGTGGGGCTACTGTAGCAAATAACTCGACCGTGACCTTTGCCACAGCGACAAGCGGTGCAACCATACACTACACGGTGGGATGGAAGTGACCCGGACACAGGCAGCCCGAGCGGGACTACAGTGACCATCAGCGGAGCAGCAGGGTCAAAGGTAAAGGTAAAGGTAAAGGTAAAGGTAAAGGTAAAGGTAAAGGTAAAGGTAAAGGTAAAGGTAAAGGTAAAGGTAAAGGTAAAGGTAAAGGCATTTGCAGTGAATGCAGGTATGACGGACAGTGATATTGCGACCTTTACATACACAATAGAGATACCACCAACCGGCAGCAACTCGCCTACCTGGCCTGCGGGCAGTACTTTGACGGCCAGCGGCACGACAAAGACAAGGACTACCCTGAGCTGGACGGCGGCAGCGGATGACACCGGAGTCACAGGCTACAGGATATACCAGGATAATTCACTCATTCAGACTGTCACAGGGGCGGTCTACAGCTGCGAAGTTACCGGACTTTCCCCCGCCACCACCTACACCTTCCGGGTACAGGCCGGGGATGTAGCTAACAACTGGACCTATGGCCCAACGGTCACGGTGCGTACAGACTCCTCCGGTGGCGGTGGAGGCGGTGGCGGAAGATCCACTCCTGCACCTACCCCGGAACCGAAACTGGCAGCCAAGGTGCTTGACTCCGATGGTAACGTAAGCGGGTCTATCACTCCCAAGCTGGATAACAGCACAGGCACTGCAGCAGTCGAAATAGATTCAGCCTCATTAACCAGTGCATTCGATAAGTCAAAATCCGACCGTCTCATTTGTCGAAAATGGTTTAAAACACCTTAAAAAAAACAATCTTCTTATTAAAGATTATGATTTTGTAATCTCAGTGGGCGGCGGCACCAATCATGATACCGCGCGTTCCATTGCCGCGCTTGCTGTCAATGGCGGTTCAATTGTTGATTATGAAGGCTTTAACAGATTTTCCAAGCCCATCCTGCCCTGGGTGGCAATAAATACTACTGCCGGCTCCGGCGCGCATGTTACTATGTTGGCTGTAATCACCGATGACCGGCGGAAAACGAAAATATCCGTCATCGACCCGAATTTGTTAGCCACTGTAACAGTTGACGACCCAGCCTTACATGTTACCATGCCCAAGGAAGTGACAGTCTCTTCAGGGGTGCAATTTTTTTTACCAGCTTGAAACCATGCCTTGCTGACGTATTTTAGTTGCTACATCCAGCTCAACAGCCAAATCAGGATACATCCCGGACCACCTGCTTTTGATTTTATTCCACTCATTGGGATAGTTTCGGGAAACTGACGCTCCAAAACCAAAAATATCTGTCTTAAATTCTTTTTGTGCCTTTTTCAACGCGGCCCTGATCTCATTTTCAATAACCTTCTTTTGTTCATCCTCAAGGGTTTTTATTACCCCTGGGCGGGTTACATCAACCTCACTCATGTTTTCTCCCAGGTTTCCTTCTTCCTTAATCTTTATTTTAATCACAAGTTTCCCGTTTCTGAACTCAGGGGCAACCGCACCGGAAGCCCGGGTTATTTCCAGGGCTACCGGTTTTTTAATATCTTTGGGACTTTCAACTACAATAATTCCTCTGTTAACCTGGCCAAGAATCCAGAGCAGACCCCTGGTCTCCGGTTTGTTTAACCAGCCGACCAGTTTATCCTCTTTAAAAACAGCTGTCCCTGTTAAGCTGACCTCATTTTTATCCTTTCCAGCTTCTCCGCCTTCCGGTTGTGTCCTGTTTGTCAGTTCAATTCCGCCGGCTATAGGTTCTATTCCGTCTCCGGTCAACTTCTCAATAAAATCATGGATGTCAATTCCGGCAGCAGTGGATGCATCAACCTTGGCTTTAATCAGAGAACTGATTTCCATAGCCGGAACCTTTTCCATTTCCGATTGAAACTGTAAAATCCGGGCCCCTTTAACCCCTTTAGCTACCACTACCCAACTGGTGCGCCGTATTTGATAGTTCCTGGACAGAAAATCCATAAATGGCCGGACTCCTTTGCGGGCCGCCTCTTCACCTATTACAATGACCTGGTTATGGGCATAGAAAAGCTTCCGTCCCGATATACTGACAAAATTACGTAAAGCATCAGAAAAACTATATCCGGTATTGGTGGCAACCCAAACCGGCTTTGTCCCGCCCCCGCCGGTTTTGGAAGGTTGTTTGACCTCGCGGGGATTGGCCAGTTGAACAGTGATGCTGACTTTATTCTTTTCCGGCGCCTGATCAATGGCCAACGCCATCACCAGGCCCAGTGAGCTCAATTCCTGTCTGTTCCAGCAGCCGATGAGACTAACCGCCTGCAGGAGCACAATCACCGTAATCCAAAACAGTTTTCTGCTTTTCTTCATGCTGCTCAATCCTTCTTTTTTCCTGATGGAGGCCGGGGATATTGCAAAGGTTTCTGCCGCAGCCGGTTATTTGTTGGAATTGCCTGCGGCCTGGTCAGCATTGCCCACTTCGGGACCCGCAAAAAAACATCTTTCAAGTCCCAGATACTGCCGGAAGCTAATGGTGACATAAAAGGAACCCCAAAGGAACGCAGGGTTAGCACATGAATCAGCAAGGCCAGTGTTGCCAGCAGGATTCCATAAAAACCCAGCACCGCTGCCAAACCGGTAACAAATATCCGAAAAAGGGTGACGGATTCGATTTGGGTAGCCACAATAAACTCTGTAATACCCGTAAAAGCTACCACAATAACCATTGACGGTAGGACCAGACCCGCTGCTACCGCCGCTTGTCCTATAACCAGCGCCCCGACTATGCTGACAGCCTGGCCCACAGGCCGGGGCATACGAATGCCGGCTTCGCGCAATATTTCAAACACCAGCCCCATAAAAAATGCCTGGACAAAAGCCGGAAAAGGAACGCCCTCTGCGGAAGCTGCCATGGATAATAAAAGCTGGGTGGGGATCATTTCCTGGTGAAAGGTCAGCAAAGCAATATACACGGCTGGCAGCAAAGCGGTACTGGTCAGGGCAATAATCCTGATCCACCTGATCAGGGTAGCAAAAAAAGTCCGGGTATAGTAATCTTCACTGGTCTGGATACTTTCGACGAACAGATAAGGCACCGTCAAAGCAAAAGGAGTCCCGTCCACAAGGATAGCGACCCGCCCTTCCAGCATTTTGGCAGCAGCCACATCCGGCTTTTCGGTATTTCCCACCGTGGCAAAAGGCGACAGGGGAGCGTCCTCAATAAACTCCTCAATATACCCTGATTCCAGAATAGAGTCCACATCTATACGTTCCAGCCTTTTTCTTACTTCGGACACGATTTTCTCATCCGCCAGATCTTTAATGTACGCAATACAAATACCTGTCCTGGTTTGTCTGCCAAGGGTCAGAACCTCAAACCGCAATAACGGGTTTTTGATTTTCCGGCGCAGCAGGGATGTGTTTGTCCGCAGGGTCTCTGTGAACCCTTCTCTGGGGCCCCTTACCACTGCTTCGGTTAGCGGTTCTTCTACTCCCCGCGATTCCCAGCCTCTGGTCCCGAAGAGTAAAGCAGAACTGTATCCGTCAAGCATTAAAACTGTATCTCCTGATAACATGCCGTCAAGCATAGCCGACAAATTATCAACTTCTCTAAGCTGTCCCATGGAAATTACTTTATCTTTAATCACCGTTAAAATATCTTTTTTTGACAGACCATCTGCCACCATGCGCATTTCCAGCATCAGCGGCTTCATAATGGATTCATTGATCATTACATTGTCTGCCAGGCCGTCAATGAAAGCTAATGCAGCTTTGACAGGCTGAGCTGAGCCAACAGTGAACTGTCTTATCACCACGTCAGTGCTGCTGCCCAGAGCTTCCTGCAAATAAGTCAGGTTAGCGGTTAATTCGGCGGAAACGGAAGCAGATGTCCTGCTTTTTTTTCTTTTCCATGCCCTGAATAGTCTGGACAAGCTCTTGGTCATCAGTTTTTTCATATCTCCTTTTGCTTAGCCGACTCAGTTTTATTTCCGGTTTGCTTTTTTTGCTGTACCGCGGCGTAACAGGGCTATTATCAAAAGTACAGTTGTCAGGCCGCCTTCAATTGATAAAGCATAAAAAGGGAAAACCTTATTAATAAATGCTTTAAGATCAATGTGATTACTGAAAAGCATTATAGAAAGGCCGATAATTACTATTCCAACAGGAATAACTACCGGCTGAAAGCTCTTTAAATTCAATAGCTGGGACGTACCCAAAACAGCCACATAATACAGAACTGTTAATGTTATAAAGCCTCCTCCCAGCCAGATTACCATCATAACGACTTCAATCCGCTCCACAAAATCACCCAAATGAATCATCCGGGCCAGGCTGTAACTGGGAAAGGTAAGGGATGCGGTACCATGTACCCCGAAAACTCCCATCTGTACCAGCATAAAAGCAGTAAGCAATATCGTACCGGTGATTACCCCGCCCATCTTGGCCACAAAGGTTTTTTGGGGTTTATCATGGTAAGGAAGCAGCATCCCCATAATCACACAAACACCGAACCAGCTGGATGGGATAAGGCTGGCTTTCAAGATGTCTATAAGACCGGTGTGAAACAAAGGTTTTAAATTGTCAGGATTAACATCCTTTAAAACCAAACCAATGGTTAGCAAACTAAAGAGAATAAGTACCGGCCCAATCAGTTCCGCAAGGCGGGCTATTATTTCCAGTCCATTGCGGACGGCAGAAGCACTCAGGATAACCAAGGTGACAGCGAACACTAGGATTGGGGTTTGCGGCATTACTGCCGTTATCATGAAATCCCCCAAGATTCTTACAGTAATCGCTGCCACATGGATAAAGAACCAGATAAAGACAGCCCCCGTTATTTTGCCCGGAATCCGTCCCAGTATAGTGCTGCAGTATTGAACCAGGCTCTGAGGGAAATATTTCAGGCCTAAATAGTACAAAGTAGCTGCAACAACTCCGTCCACAAAAACCGCAATCACCATGGCTATCCATACTTCCTGCCTGGCCAAAGCGACAGTCGGTGCAGGGACACTAAAAATACTGACACTCAGTATGACCGAAAAGATAATTAAGAAATACTGTTTACTGGAGATTTTGCCGTCTTCAAGCAAAACATTACCTCACTCTGTGCCTGAAATTATGTTACTAAGGTTAATAACTTTATTATTAGCAGCTTCAGCCATTTTATGAATTCTTTGCGGATTAAAAAAACTCCGCTTTCGCGAAGTTGATAAATGGATATATACAAATTACTTGATTTATATAAGGCTACCATAGATGAGCGAAGACCCTTCGAAGGAGAGATGCTGACACAAATCAAAGATTACTATCGTATTGGTCTCATCTGGTCATCCAATGCCATTGAGGGGAATACCCTTACGGAAAGTGAAACCAAGGTACTGCTTGAAGATGGACTGACCGTTGGCGGCAAACCATTACGGTATACCTTTGAGGCAGTTGGTCATGCCAAGGCGTATGATTTCATGTTCACGCTGCTTGGAAATAGAATCATCACTGAAAGAGATCTCCTCACGATGCATCAAATGTTTTATGAGAGTATAGAAAGTGGATATGCCGGAAAATACCGTGACATGGATGTGCTTATCAGCGGTTCGAAATA
>JAJZQD010000072.1 GCA_021847735.1 Bacillota bacterium
TGGAGTAGATGGACTGCTTCATGTTTCGGAAATGGCCTGGCACCGGGTGGGTAACCCCTCCGATATTCTTAAGGTCGGTGACCAAATAGAGGTTTTCATTCTGAGTGTTGACAGGCAGCATGAAAAGGTCTCGCTTAGTCTCAAAAAGGTGCTGCCAAATCCATGGGACAGCATTGCCGAAAAGTATCCCTCCGGTAAAATCGTGGAAGGGAAAGTAGTTCGTCTGGCGCCTTTTGGCGCATTTATTGAACTGGAACCCGGCGTGGACGGTTTGGCACATATCTCTCAACTTTCCGAAAAGCGGGTTAACAATCCATCCGATGTACTTTCCGCCGGACAGTCAGTTCAGGTGAAAATAATCGAGGTTGATGAGACGAAAAATAAGATAAGCCTGACGCTTAAAGGTTTAACTGAAGATCAGGAAAAAGCCGAAGTGAAAGAGTACCTGGAGAAGCAGGAAGAAGTGCCTGCACAGACGATTGGTGATGTTGCCGGAATTGCCGGTACAATTCCAGAAGCTGATAAAGAGTAGGCCTAAGTAATACCATAGAGGCTTTAAACAGAACCCATCTGATTTATATCAGGTGGGTTTTTTCGGTTAAAATGCAGTTTGGAACATTGTATATTTGCCCGGAGCAAAGGGAAACCTACATAAAGCAAAATAAAGAAAGGAGCAGATATTATGAGGTTTCAAATTGCGGTTATCGCACTTATTACTATTTCTGTTATGTCATATTTCTGCCTTTCCGATCTGTTTTTGTTCAGGATGAGAATTTCCGACAAGACGGCTCTGGCCGTGATAGTGGCAATGATTATAGGGAGTTTTATTGATATACCTATCTCCTTTGGTCGGGTCAGTGCGGCGATCAATGTAGGCGGCGGGATTATCCCTGTCGGACTGGCCGTTTATTTACTAACAAAATCGGGTACTACCAAAGAGTGGGTCAGGGCACTGGTGGCCACCGGTGTAACAGCAGGCGTTGTGTATTTTATCAACAGCTATGTTATGAGCTCGGATCCCGGCGGCAGATTTCAGTTTTTGGATCCTATTTATGTATACCCCATTGTTGGCGGTTTGGTGGCCTATATTGCCGGTCGTTCCAGGCGTTCAGCATTTATAGCTGCTACCTTGGGTGTATTGTTAATTGATGTATTTAACTATATTTACCTGGTTACCGCCGGTATTCCGGGCAGGGTACATGTCGGCGGGGCCGGCGCCTTCGATACAATTATTCTATCAGGATTATTAGCTGTATTATTGGCAGAAATCATCGGCGAAACCAGGGAGCGTTTGCAGGGCGGTCCTGCCACTAAAGGAAGGCCCAAAGAACTCCTCAGGAACCTGGAAAACACGGAATATGCAACTTCCCTGGGAGTGGATGAAATGGCCGGTCAGGTTGAAGACACTCAAAACGAAAAGAAGGCAGGTGAAGAACTATGAGTAAACGCCTGTTAAAGATAGTTGGGGTTGTATGGTTAATCACCGGCGTGGTACTTGTAAGTCTTGCGGTTGCCCAAGTTGTGCCTAAATTAAAAACCGCCGTATCGGCTTCTATCCTTGATCGGGTGAAGTTTGCCGGGGGTTACGAGGAAGAATTAAAAGCCGGTGAATATTTTACCGTTTTTGATGAGAAAACAAAAGCGGTAATAGATAAAACATCCCACAAGGTTTTTGTCGGTGATGAAATTATAACTGAAAACAACGATCAGTACAGAATCGTCAAAGTTTCAGGTCGTGAAGCCACCGCTAAAAATCTGGGCCGGGCTAAGGATATTGTTTGGCAGCCGGAATGGGATGAATATCTGAAAGCTGCCTCTGTCCAGGCAAAAGAAATGCCTGTGCAGGGGAATGCAGGCCGTACTCAGGTGGCTATTTACCATACTCACAGTGATGAATCATACGTTCCCACAGACGGTGAGGCAAATATTCCGGCCAAAGGCGGTATCTTTAAGGTAGGCCAATCACTGGCTGGTGGTTTAAGGGCCGGGGGATTTAATGTGGTTGATGATAAAACACCTCATGAACCCCATGATGCTAACGCTTATTACAGGTCCCGCAGGACAGCCGTAAATCTTCTGAAAAAGCAGCCGGTGGCGTTAATCGATGTCCACCGGGACGGTATACCTGATCCAGACTTTTACAAAGGCAAAGTTGACAACAAAAATATAACCAAAGTACGTTTGGTTGTGGGTCGCCAGAACCCGAACATGGCCACCAACCTGGATTTTGCAAAAAAGGTAAAGGCTTTTATGGATCGTAAGAAACCGGGGCTAATCAAGGAAATTTTTATCGGCCACGGGAACTATAATCAGGATTTAGGACCCAAGGCGATGTTGCTTGAGGTAGGTACCCATACCAACACCCGTTATGCGGCAGAGAGTGGCGCCAGTGTACTGGCCGGGGCACTGCCGGCGGTATTGGGAATTAAGTCTCAGGCAGCGCCGGGGCCAGGCCCTGGCAAAACGGAAGCGTCCCGGGTGACACCGCGGGAGAACAGTTCCGCATGGACTACAATGGCCTGGCTGGTTGGAATTGTATTGATCGGAGGAGCAGCCTTCCTGCTGATTAGTACAGGCAGCATCAAGGGAATGTCCAGTAAATTGGGTGAATTAAGAAAAACCGAGTTTGCCAACTTTTTTGGACTAAAGAAACCGGCACGCAAGAAGAAAAAAGAAGAAGAATAAGATATAAAGAGGGGTGTTGACGGTGGAAAAATACGGGCTGACTATTAGTCTGGGGATCTTATTGGGCACTTTAGACAGGCTATATATGCTCCGCTCGGATTATCGCCAATACCCTGGCTATCCCCATGGTTTTGTAACCCATGTTTCCCTTGGCTTCATAGCTTCTGCCCTGGGAGCGGTGGCAATACCGGCCATCGTCGAAAAACAATTTGCCGCAGTAACTTTTTTGGCTTTGGCTGCCCAGCAGTTCCGGGACATCAGGGAAATGGAACGAAAAAGTCTGGCTGCACTGGAAGAAGCAGAACTAATTAAAAGAGGACATGACTATATAGAAGGCATAGCCAGAGTCTTCGAAGCCCGCAACTTTCTTGTAATGCTGACTTCACTGGCTACCAGCGCTACTATGTTTTTTTTCGGAATGCCCCTACTTTCGCTAATTGTAGGTATATTCTTTATCCTGCTCTCTGAAAGACTGATGAGAGGTCGGGTAATCGGTCATATCTGTGATGTGGACGCCGGCAGGTTACATTTCAAAGGTCCGCTGTTGATGGTAGAACAAATTGATATTATGAATGTAGGTCTGCCTGTGATGAGAGAAAAAATATTGCAGGATGGCTTGGGCATAATTGTCAAGCCCAAAAACGATAATGCCCGCGCCACCATACACAATATGGGTCAACGGCAGGCGATAGCCCATGTGGCGGCAACTATCCTGGGGTCTAAGAAAGATGTCGATACACCTGAATTTACCCCTTTGGTGCGTAAAGATGTAGATAACGGGCAGATTGCCCTGTTTATCGTGCCTGCCGAGAAGGATATCGAATCCCTTATCGCAGCTGTAGAACGGGTGCCGGTGCTGGAAAGTGCCGGAAGAGCGCCGCTAAAGTCAAAGGCTGGTCGCATTGCATCAGACTAGGGGGATGAGTAGTTGTGCGTGGAGAAGAATTAATCGCTGTTGTAACAATAGATGATACCTATATAAAGGGAGACATCCCGATTTTTTTTGCCAAAACCGAAGAAGAACAGGCCAGAGTTGCCCAGACTTTGGCAAAAATAATGCAGGCGATGGTTCATGACCTGGGGAACGGGGTGTATGTAATAGTAAAACATTGAGGAGAAGCTATGAAGATTATATATCACTGTTACGGCGGAGCACATTCGTCAGTTACGGCCGCAGCTATTCACCTTGGCTGGTTGCCTACCGACCGTATCCCTACGGATAAGATGCTTGAAGCGCTGCCTCTTTTTGACCAGCAAACGAATAAGGATCACGGTCATATTCGTCTATTGGGACTTGATGAAAACCAATACGAAATTTACGTGACAGGCCGACGTAATGCCGCTCTAGTTTTAGAGAATATTGTCCTGGGAGTTACCGATATATTAAAAATGCCCCGGGATCAGATTCATCTGGTCAACGTAATGCCTTACGTAAACTGGAAAATGGTTTGTGGTGGATATACTTCCCGACGCCTCGGTATGATTAAGCTCGGCAGGCCGATTGTTGCCACCGGGATAAGGCATAATTACCTGAAAATCGTCAGTCTGGTACACCGGGTTAAAATGACAGTTGGTTCAGAGACGTTAAAGGATGGAGCAGGCAAGTGAAAATATTTTATCTTTGTCCCACAGGGCTGCACACTGCTTTGGTAGCTGCCGGTTTACATGTTGGCTGGCTGCAGGCAGACCGTCCACCGGTAAGAAAAGACTTACATAAAATGATTAAGGAGTATCGCAGGCTGGATTATAAGCTTGGCAAACCGGTATCAATAGGCATCGACAGAGCAGGGAACGAAGTATTTACGGTGGGCGTTGGCAGGGTTCATGAAATTATGAAAAAAGTAGTGACCGATGTCTTTAAAAAAGTATACGGGGTAAGTGAGGAGGAGTATCTGGTTGTAGATACCGCTGGCCTCGCTAATGGCTGGATTAATACAGGCAGCTTTTTTTCTATGCGGATAAAGATGTCAGTTTTTGGTGAAACCCTGTGTGCCTATGGAATCAGAAAGTATTATCCTGATATAATAAATATTGTTGAGCAGGTGAAAAGTGAAACCTTTCAATCTCAGATCGACATGAAAATAATACCATCAAGAAACAATGTATAAATACGCATTTCCCGCCCCTATAGAAAGTATTATTACTTAGGTGCTTGATTAGGGGGTATTAGAAATGCGGGTTTTTTTTATCAGAAAGGTTGCGGTCATTATTTTTTTATTTTTGTTGGTGCTAGCGGTCATGATAGGAATTCCTGCGGCCATGGTATCAAAAACGGTTTCACCTGAATCCCGGGAATATTGGGAGGGTTCCACCGATATTGTCTGGCATGTTGATACCAGGGAGAAAGTCATCGCCCTGACCTTTGATGATGGACCATCAACAACCTTCACACCGATGATACTGGATATTCTTAAGAAGAATAATGCTAAAGCCACTTTTTTTGTTATTGCCAGGAGAGCGGAAATCTACCAGGATATCGTTCATCGGATAGTATATGAAGGTCACGAAATTGCCAGCCATACTTATAATCACCGTTATTTAAACCGGATAACTGAAAATGAACTTAGGGAAGAACTGTCTTTGGCAGATATTACCATTAGGCAGGTGGCCGGGGTAAAACCAAAATTATTCAGACCTCCCGGGGGATATTATAATGAAAAGATTGTCAGGGTCAGTAAAGAGTTTGGCTATAAAGTAGTAATCTGGTCATGGGAGCAGCAGCCTAAGGACTGGGCCAATCCGGGAACCCAGACAATTATCAGACGAGTATTAAAAGATGCGGCCAGCGGCAATATTGTTGTATTTCATGATCAGGGGGGCAACCGTACTCAGACGGTACAGGCGCTGCAGCCAATTATCAACGATTTAAAGTCCAAAGGATATAAATTTATTACAGTGAGTGAAATGATTGCGGGTAGTAAGCATTAAAATAGCTTTATTCCAATTCACCGGTACAAAACTGTAGCCGGTGTTTTTTTCTGCAAAACCTGGGTTCCCAAAAGGTCCTGATCCAGGCTGAACTTGACTTGCCGCTGCTATTAGTACATAATGTTTAGAGTAGGATGGAACGGAGTGGTAATTATGGTTGTCAAAGGGGCCAGGGTGGAAAAGGTGGATAAAGGGGGAATTGCTGACGAAGTCGGCATTGAACCCGGTGATGTGATAACTGCTGTAAATGGCAGGCCTTTACAAGATTTAATTGATTTCCGTTATTATTGCGCTGATGAAAATATTGAAATTGACCTGACAAAAGGTGATGGCGAACTCTGGACAGTTGAGATTGAAAAGGAAATTGATGAGGACCTGGGGTTATCCTTTAGCGAGGCTGCCTTTGACCATATAAGAGCATGTGCCAATAAATGTGTTTTTTGTTTTGTTGATCAGATGCCTCAGGGTATGCGGGAGACTCTTTATATAAGGGACGATGATTATCGCCTGTCATTCCTGCAGGGTAATTTCATCACCCTGACCAACCTGAACGAGGCGGATTTAACCAGAATATTACAGATGAGACTGTCGCCGCTATATATATCAGTACACACCACTAATCCTGAACTGCGGCAGCGGATGCTGGGCAACAGGAATGCCGGTAAAATCCTGGAAGTGTTATCCAGGCTTGCTGACGGTGGAGTCGACTTCCATACCCAGATTGTCCTGTGTCCGGGATACAATGACGGACCTGAACTGACCCGGACCCTTAGTGAGTTGAGCGGATTATGGCCATCAATCTTATCCATTGCCGTAGTGCCTTTAGGACTGACCAAACAGAGGGCGGACTTGCCCTTATTAAGCATGCTAACCCCGGACGAGGCCGGCGGCATTATTGAACAGGTCAGACCTTTTCAGGAACGTTTTCAAAATCTGCACGGCGAGGCTTTAGTATACCTGGCAGATGAGATATATCTGTTGGCCGGGGCAGAAATCCCGCCTGCGGAGCTTTATGCCGATTTCCCCCAACTGGAAAACGGTGTTGGTCTGACTAGGGTATTTTATGACAGTTTTGCCCGGGAAGCCGGTCGTCTGCCGGAAAAACTCTCTGCCCACAAAAAGGTTTCACTTATTACAGGGACTTCCGGGGCCAGGGTTTTGGTGCCGGTGGCCGAACGCCTGGAACAGGTGCATAACCTGTCAATAGCGGTAAAAGCTATACCTAACAGACTTTTCGGAGAAACGGTTACCGTTGCCGGATTGCTCACCGGGCAAGACGTGGTAACTGAACTGAAAGGGAAGGATTTAGGGGAACTTGTGCTTGTGCCATCGGTGATGTGCAAACGGGATGAAGCTGTTTTTCTTGATGGGCTGACACCGGAAATACTGGCGCGGGAACTGGGAACCAGAGTGGAAGTAGTGGACCTGGAGCAGGGAGCCCGGGACCTGATTGATAAACTGCTAAGTTAGAAAGGATACAAGGGGGAAATCATATGGCTAAACCTATTGTGGCAATTGTTGGTCGTCCTAATGTTGGCAAGTCAACATTATTCAACCGCATAGCGGGAGGAAGAGTTGCTATTGTCGAAGATAAACCGGGAGTCACCCGGGACCGGATATATAAAGATGCCGAATGGCTGGGTCAGGAATTCACGGTGGTGGACACCGGAGGTATTGAATTCAAAAACATACCGGATACCATTGCCGATCAAATCTATTACCAGGCCAAGCTTGCCATTGAAGAGTCGGACGTGATTCTTTTTGTGGTTGACGCCAGGGAAGGCTTGTCACCAACTGACCAGGAGGTGGCCAAAGTGCTGCGTAAAACCAGCCGGCCGGTGATTCTGGTGGCCAATAAAGTTGAAGATTTCAGCGGTGTTATGGATATATATGATTTCTACAAACTTGGACTGGGTGAACCGGTGATGGCATCGGCAAGCCATGGACGCAACATCGGTGACCTGCTGGATATGGTAATTGAGCATTTTCCCAAACAGGAAAGTGAAGAGGATGGGGAGGCGGATATTATTAAAGTTGCGGTTATCGGCCGCGACAGTGTAGGCAAGTCATCACTGTTGAATGCTATTCTGGATGAGGAGCGTG
>JAJZQD010000014.1 GCA_021847735.1 Bacillota bacterium
TTATCCCAATTCCAAGACTCCACCTTCTAGAAGGTGGAGTTTCCACTTTTCTGCTTCAGTGGGGGTAGAGTCCCCCACTGAAGTTTCGATGTTCAGCTTTAGCTGAACGAGTTCACTTCTCTCCGGAGGCTTCCTCTTTTAAATCCTTGCTTATTTCAGTGGCAGCCTTCTTAAATTCATTAATACTTTTGCCTAAGGATTTGCCAATATCGGGCAGTTTACCGGGGCCAAAGATTATTAACGCTATCACCAGAATTAGAATAATTTCAGGAATTCCCAAACCCATCATATTAATTCCCCCCTTACTTAATAAATTCGGAAAACGAAATGCTATTAAGCCGCCAGCAAAACTACGTATCTGAGGAAAAACCCGCCAAACAGCACCAACAATGCAGAAATCAGGGCCAGCTTACCGGTTGCCTCGTTATGGCGCTGTAAGTTGTACCTTTGAATGCTCAACGGCAGTAACAGGCCTACCAGGATGAAGCCTACCCAGAAAAACACCGCATAACTGCCAAACATCAGGTTCTTCACTAACCCTGCTGCTCCTGAAGAAAAGAGCAAAGCGGCAAACAACAGAGCCACCACTGCTAATTCAATTTTGATTAACAGATTGTCTCCCTTTTCCAGGCGGGCAATGACTTTGCTATCTACAGTGCTGCTAAAGGCTATGATGACCATGATTGCCGCTATCCCGGTGGACGTAGCCGACAAGACGAAAAGCACCGGCAGCAGCGGGGTATCTGCCCATACAGGTTCGGAAGTAGCTGCCAATAGCACCCCGGTGTAAACAGCTATCAACAACGCGAAAGGCATTCCGACAATCCCTATTTTTCGGCGGAGATTATCATTCCCGGATTTAGATAACCACATCAGCGGGTAGGCAATGCCGCAAATTAGGATAAAACCGACCAGCAGCCAGACACCTAGGGACATTGCCGAACCGGGCTGAAAAATAAGGCCCTTGTTCAGCGGACCGTTCTGAAACATTAGGTGCCAAAACTTCAATGGTTTGCCGAGATCCAGAAGCAGCATTAACATCCCTAGGCAGATGGGACCCAGCACCACGTAAGAGCCTATTTCCGCAACATGCCTGTACTTACCTTTACCGACGATATCTGCGATTACCGCTATGTAGTAAGCGGCTGCGCTCATACCACCCAGAAATAAATACAAGGCGATGGAAAAACCCCAGTTTAGCTCATTAGTCATCTTTATTCACCCCTTTTGAACCGGCGACGGCCTCTTCATCGGCCTTAAAGATATTACGCAACGGCGATGAAACAAGGAAGCCGGCCATTGCCAAACCGCTAAACCACTTTAGCAGTGAGTCACCTGTGGCAGGTTTTGGCTTACCTGGAATACCGTTGGCACCTGGTTCCTCTGGCATTACATAAATCACTTTCAGACCACCCAATTCCTTTTGCCCGTAAACGACCGCATTGGGAGCGCCGTTTGTTTTAAGCAGTTCAACCCGTTTTTGGGCTTTGGCCATCAAGTCGTCGTAGTTGCCAAATTCTATTGCCCCTGCAGGACAAGCCTCCGCGCAAGCCGTAATTTTGCCTTCCCCCAAGCGTTTCTCACAGAAGGTGCATTTTCTGGCTGTCCCTGTTTCTTCGCTCTTGCCTGGAACTTTAAAAGGACACGCCAGTACACAATACCCGCACCCAATACAGGTTTCCTGATCAATCAGGACAATTCCGTCATCCCTTTTACGGGCAGCCCCCGTAGGGCACACGGCTACACAACTGGCCTGGTTGCAGTGCATACACTGAATTTTCGTGTTGTTCTTCAGGGATTTGTCTGTTGGCTGCCCGAATTTAACCGTGGTCCAGGTACTGCCATTTGTTACCGGCGAGTACTGGTAGGTATCCGGCAAACCGTTGGCCTTCTTACAGGCAATGGCACAGCTCAAACAACCGATACACTTCGACGAGTCATTCAGCATCGCCTTTGCCCCCAAGGCCGGAATTCCTGCCGGGGCATTTTGAGCGGCCGCGCCGGGGCTTATCCCGCCTACCAATGAACCGGCAGCCACTAAACCGGATAACTTTAGAAATGTTCTCCGGTTTATACCCATATTTCTCACTCCCTTCACAACTAGTTTAAACTAGCCGAATCGTGTATTTCACAAATAACAAGATCAATTATCCGGGGTACCAGGGATGCCAGGTCGGGGGTCAGTTCCATCCCCCATGAAATGTCTTTTGGTTGAATTCCGATAATGACCGTTTCCGGACAGCGGTCTAAAAACCTGGCAATTTTCAGGGTGTCAAAGAGGTCTACCTGATGTAAGGAGGTTTTGTGTTCCCTCAACTGACCCTTTACTTCATCGGCATTAAAGCGAAATACTGTGCCCGGCCGATCCCCGGCATCAATAGCATCTACGATGATAAGCTTGTCGGCTTCTTCAATAACTTCCAGCAAATCGATGCCGGAAACGCCTCCGTTGACCAGCTTAACATTGTTCGGCAGAAGCATTCGTTCCATTGCTCCGATTACATGTACACCTATACCCTCATCCTTTAGTAAAACATTACCAACGCCGAGAATTAATATCCTGTTCATGTTTTTCTCCATAGTCCCCGTTATCGTTGACTAGATTACCCTGAATTTTAATATTTCGTTGGTTTCCGGATGAATCAAATGGACAGCGCAGGCAATACAGGGATCGAAGGAACGGACAATCCGCACAACATTGAGGGGATTCTTGGGGTCAGGTACAGGCGCCCCAATCAAAGCCTGCTCAACAGGTCCCTTTACTCCTTTGTCGTCCCTGGGCGAACAATTCCACGTGGTCGGGACAACACACTGGTAGCGTTTACTCTTTCCGTTTTCGATTTCCACAAAGTGTCCCAGCGCGCCTCTGGCAGCCTCAACAAGGCCCATGCCCTTACCGGACTGAGGTACTGCTTTTTCGTTACATACCGGCTTGCCTGGCTTTAATTCACCCAGCCAGTTCAACATTCCCTCAGCCACCATTTTGCATTCATAAGCCCTGGCTGCATGACGGGCTACTGCCGAAGGCCACGCTCCGACCTTGGTCACCAGGTCCATGAACCCTTTGTCCTGGGTTACCAGCATCCTGGCCAGAGGACCGACTTCCATAGGTTGATTGTCATATCTGGGAGCCTTAAGCCATGAATAGGCACCTTCTTTGGTTGGTTCCGGGTTTGTCTCACCCTCTGATGGGTGTTTCCCTGTCCCACTGTCCTTGTACCATGAATATTTAACATATTCTGCAATCTTATTCGGGTCGAGGGGGTTTACCTGGCCAATATTCCCGCCGAAAATAGTCCCTGATTTCAGGAAGCGGTTGGTGTAATCGCCGGATTTCCCCTGGTCGAAGTTCCCGTAAGCGAGGAAATTACCGCATCCGAAACCAATTTTGGCATCATGAATCGGCTTAAGTGGCCCGGTGCCAAAGAGTAGAACATCCTTCAAGTAAACATTATTGACAAAATCGATCAATTCCAGGAGACGGCTGCGGAATGCAGCAATCCGGTCCGGCGTCGGTTGAATCGTAACTCCGCCGGCGACAAAGGTGGTATGGTGGGGCATTTTGCCGCCGAAAATGGCCAGCATTTCCTGTCCCTTTTTCCGCATCTCCAGAGCCTGAATATAATGGTATACGGCTGTTGTGACTATTTCAGGGTCGTTGACGCAAAACTGGTCCGGGTTGTACCGCGGGGTTAACGGTGAAGTGTCACCCGTTTTGACCAATCCCACTATCTTATCCTTAACCTTAAGTAGTTCCGGGCTGCTTCCCTTGTACCCGGCTATTGCCATTATATCCAGATAATCGAGGGCGGCCAGATGATAGAAATGTAGAATATGAGAAGCTACAAAGTTACTACCTGCCACCAGGTTCCGGATAATCCGCCCGTTATCAGGCACTTCTGCGCCAAAGGCCATGTCAAGGTTCTGAACTGAAGCATGGGCGTGTTCAGCCGGGCAGACTCCGCAAATACGCTGAGTAATAACCCCGGCATCACGGGGGTCTCTGCCCTCTAAAATCACCTCAAACCCACGCCAAAGAGTTCCTGCAGCTCTAGCATCGACGACTTTTCCACCGTCTACTTCCACTTCAATTCTTAAGTGACCCTCAATCCTGGTGATAGGGTCTATGACAATCTTTTGTGCCAACTGTTACACCCCCTTGTTTTGAGATTTGTCTTTGGCTTTATCTTTAGTTTTTTCGTTGGCCAGGTAAATCCCTCCGGCAGCTGCGGCAGCCCCGGCTACAGCACCGCCAAGGCTGGCCCCGAAGGTGCCGATAGCGCCTGTGCGCTTGTCTGTTTCCGCCGCCTTAATCGTTTTGGCCACCTCGGGTATCGCTTCATAAAGGGGTGTTTGGGGAAAGGTAGGCTCCACACAGCCTGCACACGGGGAGCCGGCGGAAATACAGAAGTTGACCCCGCTGTTCCATAAACGGTGCGGGCAGTCCGCCGAAGTTATCGGCCCCCGGCAGCCTTTGGCGCCCATACAGCCTTCAATATCCGGAAGTTCTTCACCCAGGTTTTTAATAAATTGGCCTTGCTCATATCCTCCCCGCCGTGGGCAGTTTTCGTGAATCAGTCTGCCGTAGAACAGTTTAGGCCTGTTATACTGGTCTAAGGCCGGAACCTGTCCAAACAGTAAAATATTGACTACTGTACCAACCAGCCAGTCCGGATGGGCCGGGCAGCCGGGAATATTAACTACAGTACCCCCGATAACGTCTTTCAAACCTTTACAGCCGGTGGGGTTGGGCCCGGCAGCGGGAACTCCTCCAAAGGAAGCGCAGGTTCCCAAGGCCACTTTGTAAGCCGCACCTTCGGCCACTTTTTGAACCATACTCAGGAAGGTTTTCCCACCAATCTTGCAGTAAATACCGTCATCCTTAGTGGGAATAGCCCCTTCCACAACCATTACATATTTGCCCTTAAATTGCTTGATGGCATCGTCCAGACCCTGTTCGGCCACTTCGCCGCTGGCGGCCATCAGTGTCTCATGGTACTTGACAGAAAGCCTGTCCAACACCAGTTCGGCCACTGACGGGTAGTTGGAGTTGGCAAAGGAGACAGTGCATCCGGTGCATTCCGCCCCATGCAGCCAAATCACGGGCAGCTTTTTTGAGGCCACCTGTTCCAGGGCGCTGGCGATTTGAGGTACATACATCTCTGAGAGCCCTAGCAGTACTGCAATGCTGGAACTGTACTTTATAAAATCCCTTCTGCTGAATTCTTTCTTAAACATCTTTTCCAGTTCAAACATGAAATCATAGACACCTCCCTGCTTTTTTTTCATCATTAAAATAAAAACGGGTTAACTGACTTGTTATGCCACCGCCTTTCAGGCACTAAATTCCCGGAGTAACAAGGTAACCCATTAGCAGTCGGGCTCTAACAACAATGTTCTCCCCGGAATTTCGGCCTTTTAGGTTTATCCCAATTCCAAGACTCCACCTTCTAGAAGGTGGAGTTTCCACTTTTCTGCTTCAGTGGGGGTAGAGTCCCCCACTGAAGTTTCGATGTTCAGCTTTAGCTGAACGAGTTCACTGCCTAATAATAATCTAAACTATTATCTATGCAAAATCCATGCCATGCGAATACCGGGGGTTTCCACGGTTGTGTTGTATATTAAATATACAGTGAATACCCTGAGCCTTGAGTATTGGCTTAAGTCTGTTTGAAATGTATACTTTCTTTACATGTAAGTTTTATACTACACTTGTAGTTTATTATTCTGACTGGGCAAGACCGTACTTCTTAAGTTTTTGGTACAACGTTACCCTCGTAATTCCCAATAGCTTGGCAGCCATGACTTTGTTGTTTTTTGTCCTCTGAATAGCCTCTACGATTAACTGGCGTTCCACCTCTCTGACGGTGTCCTTCATGGGCTTGAGTTCAATGGCCGAGGGGTCGCGCCCGAGGGCTTGAATATGGGGAGGGAGGGTATCTGGGCGGACAACATTGCCTTCAGCCAGGAATTGCGCCCGCTCAATAATGTTCTCCAGTTCCCGCACGTTACCCGGCCAGGAGTACTTTAACAGCAATTCCATCGTCTCTTCGGAGAAGACCTTCGGGGAAACGTTCTTTTCTCTGGATATTTTTTCAACGAAGTACCCTATCAGCAGCGGGATATCCTGATTACGCTCCCTAAGGGGCGGAACATACAATGGTAAAACATTGAGACGGTAAAACAGGTCAATCCTGAACTTTCCTTCGGAGATTAGTCTGCGGAGGTCCTTATTGGTTGCCGCGATTACCCTGACATCAAATTTGATGACCCTGGTCCCGCCCACCCGTTCAAACTCCCTTTCCTGGAGAACTCGTAGGAGTTTGGCCTGCATGGTTAGGGGGAGGTCCCCGATTTCGTCAAGCAGCAGGGTGCCCCCGTTGGCCAGTTCAAATTTCCCCGGTTTTCCACCCTTACGGGCGCCGGTAAAGGCGCCTTCTTCATATCCGAAGAGCTCCGATTCCAGCAGCAGTTCAGGTAATGCTGCACAGTTTATCGCTACAAAGGGTTTTTTACTGCGGGAACTGATATTATGGATGGCCTGGGCTACAATTTCCTTGCCGACCCCGCTTTCTCCCTGGAGCAGAACTGTGGAATTGCCGACAGCCGCTTTTTCTGTAACCTTTTTGAGATTAACAATAATGGGGCTTTCTCCTATAATGGTATCCAGAATGTACCTGCTTGCCTTTGGGAGATTAAGCCGGTCGCGGTAGTATTCAATTTCTCCGCGGGACTTGGCCAACAAATACGGCAGACACATGTCCGTTTCGGCCAGACCCTGGTACACCGCAATCGCCTTTTCCCGGCACGTTTCATAACCGCACGACCCGCAGTTCAGTTCATCTTCGGGTGTGGTCTTGTAGGTATGTTTCAGGATTTCCTTAATCTCCTTTTCCGTCGGAAAAGGCAATATAACTGAGCGGTCAATAAATTCCCGGCTCAGGTCCAGGCTTGGCAGTTTTTCGCTGAGTTTGGGACGTAATTTATGGGAATACTGCAGTACCAGCTCTTTACGGGAAAACAAATCAATGTCGGTATCAATTTCGGGACCGTCAACACAGCCTTTGCAAAAAAGGATGTCCAGAAACCCGGGCGCAATTTTACCCTGGCTGAGGTTCTGAATTACCTCAACACAGTCGTCTTTACCTTCAATGATAGACAGTTCCGGAATAATTTCCCCTTCCAGCCCCAGGTTCTTTAATAACCCGCCGGAAACCGGAAAAATCCTCGGCAAAACCTGTCCGGCTTCCTTTACAACATCTTTCTTCGGTTCCAGTTTAATGTCGTGTTCCTCGAACATGCATTTTAACTCTCTGAAGGTCAGGACTGCATTAACCAAATTGCGTTTATCACTGCGGGACTCCTCTTTTTTGGCCACACAGGGACCAATAAAAACTACCTGGGCATATTTATTCTTCCTGCGTACATATTTGGCTGTTGCCATTACAGCTGAATCGATGGGCGCCAGCATCGGGATAAGGTTGGGGTAGTGACGTTCGATCAGGCCGACTACGGCCGGACAGTACGAAGAAATCACCGTACCGGGGTGTTTGCTTAGATAGTCTTTATACTCTGGTACCGTGAGTTTGACCCCTATGGCAACCTCTTCCACGGAACTAAAACCGAGTTTGATTAGGGCGGAAACCATTTCCCCGGCCTCTATCCCGGGGAAGGCGGCAGGAAATGAAGGGGCCAGCATGGCCACTGTTGTCTGGGTCTTTAAGTAAACCCTGACCGAATCCATATCGCGATTATCAATTTTTTTAGCCTTTTGGGCACAGACCCTCACGCAGTTGCCACAACTGATACACCGGTCATCCACAATTACGGCCTGGCCGTCTTCAACCTTGATGGCTTTGGCCGGACAATTGCGGATACAGGAATAACAGGTCTGGCACTTTTCCTGGATTGTAACCACTACACCCATCAGTAAACACCCCGACTTTCATGCCGTATCCCGCTATGAGCGCGCGCTGCTGTACTACATACCTTGGCCTTTGCCAACAATTTGGCCAGGTTTTATTATTTCCTGTAATACAACAAAAGGCAGGAACCCCTGCCTTTGAATACTACTGATGTAATTCGCCAAATAATGATGTTTTCCTCCCGGAAAAAAATAGAATTCTCTATAGAATTCTATTTTAGGCAAGAAATTATTAATATGATAGGCAGCAGGAGTTTAGCCGCGTTCACCTGCTCCCCTTTTTCGGTCGTATCTAAGTTCCGGGCCCTGTTTTTCATTGGAAGTTTTTTTTTCCTGTTCGTCTTCAGGTACTTCGGTGCTTTCACCCCCTGCGGCCTCCACCGGCGGATTACCTTGCCCTTGCGGGGAAGCTCCGGCCTGGCTGTTTAACATACTAAAGAGTGATAACAATAGGTTCGGATTAATTTTCTTTTTGGCTGCAAGGCCGCCTAACAGACCCATCAAGTCCGGCTGGCCTGAACCCTGGTTCTTTAGCAGTCCGGACAAGGTGTCGACCAGGGACTGCTGCCCCGCCGCCCCACTGTTCCCCTCCGTTGAACCGGTGATTTCTTTGAAGCCGTTCTCCGGGCTGCCGTGAACAACACTCATAATACTGAGCACATTAAACAAGCCGAGAAAGCCCAGCATTAGATTCGGGGTTAATTTATGATCTGTCTGCCTGTCTAACAGTACCATGAGTTTATCTACCAGATGCTTGCCTTTATCCTGGGGCCCAAGCAGATCCGATAAGTCGTCCAATCCGCCACCTCCTTAATATTTTGTTTGCTTTGGCTGCTGTTTAAAATAATCCCGGCATATTGGGAATGTTCAGCCCCCCCGTAACTTTGTTCATTTCCTGGTTAGCCAGGTTTTTTGATTTTTCCAGAGCCTTGTTGACCGCAGTTACCAAAAGTTCCTGTATAACTCTTGAATTGGCCGGGTGTATAATTCCCGGATCAAGGACAATATCGATGATTTCCTGCCTGCCGTTGGCCACAACCTTTACCGACCCGGCGTCAACTACCTCTTCGACACGCATATTTTTTAGTTCTTCCTGGGCTTGCGCCATATCGTTTTGCATTTTCTGGGCCTGCTGCAGGAGTTTGCCCAACTGTCCTTCAAGCAATTTTATTGCCCCCTTAACTTGTTTATAACTAACATTATTAAACTATATTCAGATCGATACCATAAGTTTCACGTTCTGTGACCTTTTTTAATATATATTTGCTTAATAAAAAATAGGGATGCTTTCGCATCCAGATTTACATAGTGTCTCTCCGCCTCTGTTGTTATCTTTTTCATTCTAGTATCTTCACCTGATGCGGAAAATTATTGACTATTTTTCTTACTTCGGGCATGTTGTGAGGAGTTGCGTATAAAGCCACCACGCCCTCCCTGGCGTTGATTGGTGAAATAAAAACCAGGTGGCAGTACGCCTCCATAATTTTTGTAAAGAAATGGACCTGGTGCGCTTCCATTTGCACCCTGATGCAGGTTGACGGGTCAACCAAATCCGCCAGGAACCTGCTTACACACCCGTCGCCCCGGTAATGCCGGACCATATTTAACCCTCCCCCGGTTGAGGTACTGTTATCCCACCCCAGGGTATAACCAGCACCCTGGCTTCGCTGCCTTTTATTTCACACGCCGTGTTAACGGCCGCCTGCAAAGATTCGTAAGGTTCAAAAAAGAGTTTGCGCACCGTCGCTGGAAGCAAACCGGAAACCCAGAAAATACGGGCCTTTTTGACCGCCCCTGCTAGGAAGGCCGCTTTATGCCCCCCCAGGACAAATTCCCGCCGGCTTCTTCCCTCTATGTCTCCGGGACTTGATGCCTGGTTCATCCACTCTTCAAACACAGGATCCCCGAGTCCCTCGGGGCATTTGGCCGCTACAATTATAATACCTCCGTCCTTAACGGCCTTCAAGGCGTTTTGCACGGTTTTTTGGGCCTGGTATACCGTGTTGTCTTTTGGCTCCCCGCCCGGAGAAACTATTACGATGTCCGCGGCTTCCGTTATTCTTACCCGGTACATCTTTTCGGCTGCAATACAACCTACCCTGTGGGCATCTATAGGGTCGCCAGCCACCAGGTGCACTACCTGGCCGGTCTCGTTTATCACCACATTAAGGATAAAGCCCAGATTGGCAATCCGGGCAAACTCTTCCATATCATGGCGGACAATATTTTCTTCCAGCAGCCCAGGACCGCTTTCCCCAAGGGTGCTAAGCCGGTGATTATGTTCAAGGGCGGAATGACTTGCCGCTCCCACAGCAACAGCCTTGACTCCTCCTGTATACCCCGCCAGCTGATGAATCTCAATATTGCCGAGGGCCACAACCAGGTCTGCCTGGGCTAGCGGCACTGATACCTCAACAGGGGTTCCCCTTTTAGTAATCCCTAACAGCGTATACCCCGTTTCCCTGCTGTGAAAACACCTTACCTGCCCATAAAGCGGCCCTAGCAAAGCCGCTTTTTCCTGTTCGGTAACAGGGCGGTGGTTACCAATCCCAATTATAACGGTAACAGAATCCTTTGAAATTCCGGCCTCTTCCAACTCGCCAAACAGGACCGGCAGTATCAGGTGAGACGGGAGCGGCCGGGTACGGTCGCTAATCACCACGACAGCCTTTCGGACCCCTCGGGCCAAAACCCTCAGAGGCTCGGAATTAACCGGGCACCTCAGGGAACCAATTATCTCTTTGTTCAAGTCATCCACAGGGGTTTGAGAATTGGGCCTTACCTCCCCTAAAAACCGGCACTGGGGAATATTGGCCCAGATATCTTCGTTTCCGTATCGCAGGCAGATATCCACAGCCAACTTCTTCCCCCCCGTCAAAGCAAAGGCTGCTGGCTGGATTTAACCAGCGGAGAGAATTTAAGTTCAATTCCCCCATCCATAATCAGGAGAAGGGTTTGGTCGCTGTTGACCGGGCCGACCCTGTAAATCTCTTCTTCCTGGAGCAGCAGTTCCCCCGTGCCTGACGTCAGGATTAACCTGTCAGCACTAACCTGGCGGGCATCATTTACAATCATACTGAAAGAACTGGACAGTTCGCTACCCATATGGCCTGAGACGGCCAAGGGCTTGACCTGTTCAAAATAACCCTGAAATCTGGTAAGCCGTACACCCATGTTCTGCCTCCTTACAACTGACTTACCATTAGTTTTGCCACTAAATAAACATATATGCAAACCTCCGCGCTACTTATCGGCCACAAGGTAACCATTATCGAGAATAACTTTCTTCCCTTCCCAGCCCAGGGCAAAATCCACAAATTCCTTGGCCGCGCCCTGGGGCTCACCCTTTGTAAGCAAATATAGATTTTTAATCAGGGGATATTTCCCATTTTGGTAGTTTTCCACAGTCGGCAGCCTACCGTCAAGGGACAGTGGTTTAATCTTCTGGTCGTCGGCTTTGATTGCCCCCATGTCAGTCCACCCTATGGAATCCCTGATAGAGGTAATTCCCTCGTTCATGGCCAGAAAGTTCTTGAGAATAACTGCCTCGGGAGGAATACCAAGATTTGAAAACCCTTTAATATACTTATCCACCACCACCCTTGTGGCCTGTCCCCGCTCCCCAATCAGGACAACAATTTTCCTGTCAGGTCCACCCACCGAACTCCAGTTGGTAATCCGACCGGAAAATATTCCCCTCACCTGCTGACTGCTAAGGCCAGAGATTGGTGTCGACGGGTTGACGGCAAAAACAACAATTGTTTTGGCATATAAAGTCTGCTGCAACCCGGCCTCACCTTGGGTTTTGTTAATCGGGAGAGAGTCCAGGCCAATATCGAGATTGCCTTCCAGGGTGTTTCTTATGGTATCTTCTGTATCTAAAGATGCGGGTATCTCGATAGCTACATCTTTATGCTTTTCCATATATACATCCGCCAGTTTCCCAAGCAGCGGGATATTGGCCCCAGTGCCGCCAATAGTCAACTTTTCCTTCCTGGGCACGGTAAGGGTACCGGCCTGCTGGTGGCTGCCGCAGCCAGCAGAAAACACCAGTGCAATCAGGGTTAAGGATGCAACTAGCCTGGAAAACATGCTTCACTCCTCCGTTCCGGGTAATTGATGTTTACTTGCGGAAAGTGTCAGGTAAGGCTGTCCTCGTCTACTGCGTTTAAAAACACGTCAACAATCTGGGGATCGAAGTCGGTACCTTTACCCCGGATAATCTCTTCCCTGGCCTCAGCAAAGGTTCTTGTCGACCGGTAAGGCCGGTAAGAAGTCATGGTGTCAAAACTATCAGCAATCTTCAAAATCCGCATAATAGAGTACAACCTTGTTTTTACTGATATATTTCGCCTTATAAAGAGCATCGTCCGCCAGTTTGATTAAATCATCCTTATTACTGGCATTGTCCGGGTAAGAAGCTATACCAAGAGATACAGTAACCTTGCCGTTAGGCTGCCCCTCTCTCCCTACAAAGGGATATCCCTCCACGGCAAGCCTGATTCTCTCGCCTACGTCATAAGCGTCTAAGGCGCCGGTGTTCACCAGAATTACGGCAAACTCTTCCCCGCCGTATCTGGCAGCAATGTCCACAGACCTTATGCTGCCGGCCAGGAGTTTCGCGATTACCTGCAAAACTTTGTCACCGGCCGGATGACCAAGATTGTCATTATAATGCTTAAAATAATCTATGTCCAGGATAATCAGGGAAAGCGCAGAACCGGTGCGTTCCGCCCGCTGGATTTCCTGGGCTATCCTTTGCTGAAAGAACCTGTGGTTATATAAACCGGTTAACCCGTCGACAGTAGCCAGGTGTTCGGCCTGATCCAGCCTTTCTTTGATACGTTCGGCCATAAAGTTAATACCGTTACCCAGTTCGCCGAATTCGTCCCTTGTAATAACCTCAATTTTTTGGGTAAAGTCCCCCTGCGTTATGGCCTTGGTAATCCGCATCATGGTTTGCAGCGGCCGTACAAGTACCTTGGCAATTAAGGTAGCACAAAGGAAGACCAGAAGCATCGCCAGCAAAGTGGTACGCACAATATCCATGGATATGCCTTGCTTAATGGCAATTAAATCATCGTTGGGGACCATTATCGAAATCAGGCCCCTGCTTCCAATTGTGCGCCAGACATTTATATAGTCCATGTCGTTCCAGACAATACGGGTAGGCACCAGTTTATTACCTTGAGAGCTGACAGTGATATCCCGAAGAACCTGGAAGGCCAGAGCAGGTTCCAGGGTTGAAGCCACTACAGTCCTGTCTAAGATAAGGGTAATCTCCACGCCCTCTCTTTTTTTGATGATATCCAGTTCTTTTTCACCAATATGCCTGTCCAGCAACAGCACCGGGCCCCTATAGTTCACCCCTGAACTGGAGTGCACCGGTGTAATGGCATATATCTCCAGCCCATTTTCAGAGACTGCCAGGGTTGACGTTGTAATACCTGCCAAACCCTTTTTTATCAACGGGGCAGCATCCTCATGAATCTTTGGGGAATTGGCAACCTGGACCAAAATCTGCCCGTTTCTGTCAAATATAATAATTTTTTGCTGCCTGGAAACCTGTTTGGAATCAACCAGAATTTCATAGAGCTTCCGTTTATCGCCATTTTTCAGAGCCTGCTCAATTTCCACAGAATCCCCAAGCAAACTGGCGTAAGTTACGAGTGTCTCTCTTTCCTCTTCCACACTCTGGATAGTGGAGTTCAGAACCGCAACTGCCCTGCGTACCTCCATCTGCTCGATCTTTTCACTTATTTTGTTAATCACAAAATAGGACAATGAGGCCACAACAATTAGCATCACAACAAAAAACGGCACAAGAATTTTAATACCAACACTTACACTCATGTTGGTTTCGCTAAAAGCCACGATTTTCTTTAAGGTTTTTTCGGACATTCTCTGACCAACCACACAAACACCACCATGAAGAAAAACTATAGATAAATATACTATTTCTATTGCCAGTTTCCAATTCCTTTAAATCCATCTCTCTTATTAGGACTAAATCGCGATATGATAATAAAAGCACGAAGCCCGTTTGACCGAGACCGGAGGCGTACCGACTTGTACGTCGAGGACATCGGTGAAACGGGCAAAGGACGGGGCCGTTGACGCTTTAGCGGCTTCCGGATTCCGGCCTAAATTTTTTATCCTAAACCCCCTGGGTAATTTTCACGGCATTTCTACCCGAACGCTTCACATTATACATAGCTTTATCCGCCAGCTCAATAAGGGTTTTCGCCGATTCAGCGTGTTCCGGGCAACAGGCGATACCCACACTGACTGTTACACTGATATATTCTGCCCCATCATCCTCGCTGGTCGGAAATTTTGTTTCCTCCAGGGTCTTCCTTAAACGCTCAACCAATAGAAATGCTTTTCCGGAATTAGTATCTGAAAGTAACAGCACAAACTCCTCACCGCCCACCCGGGCCACCAAGTCTGTTTTTCTGAGCCGGTTTTGCAGAAAACGAACAAACTGAACCAGTACATAGTCACCGGCGCTATGGCCGTAATTGTCATTCACCCTCTTAAAGAAGTCAACGTCTAACAGCGCCAGCGTAAAAGGCCGGCCCGTCCTTTTAACCCGGTGAATCTCCTCCTCCAGGCGTTCGTTAAAATACCTGCGGTTAAAAGCATTGGTCAGTTCGTCCCGCATGGAAAGTTCGTGAAAGCTGGCCATCCTTTGAATAATAACTTCTACCCTGGCCAGTAGTTCCTGCATGGCGAAGGGCTTTGTAATATAGTCATCCCCGCCAATCTTCAGACCGGCTATCTTGTCTTCAATATTGGCCCTGGCAGTCAAAAAGATTATGGGAACCTGTTTAAGCCGGCCGTGGGATTTAATCCATTTGCAAAACTCGTACCCGTCTAAATCTGGCATAATAATGTCCAGAATAATTAAGTCCGGTGTAACTTCATTAAGAAGCATTTTGGCCTCGGCAGAATGCTTGCACGGAATAACCCCGTACCCGTTATCATAAAGGTAGTCCTGAAGCTGGTTAAGAGTTAGACAGTTATCTTCAATAACCATAATTTTTTTACTGGTGTCAGAAGGACCAAATGCTGTCATTAGCACAACCCCCAGCTAAATCCAAATTATCTTACTATTTCGCCGGTAATCTTCCTTTTCCTGCTAAACAATGGAAATTGTTATGAGTTTCCACTTGAAAGCAAAAAAACAGGCCGCACAAAATCAGCCTGCCTAAATCCCAAAGGGCCGTTTTTACAATGAAATAACCTTATTCGCATTACTCATTGTCTCTAGGATAGTATACATGTTAGTCATCTGGCCCACACATAGTTTGGCCTTGATTTTGAAGTAGTCAAGGCAGGTTCCGCATGACAGTATTTCCACACCCCGCTTCTCCAGGTTCATTAGATGCTCCAGGACCGGTGAATTCTCACATGTCAGGTAAACACCGCTGTTAACAAACAACATGCTTTGGGGAAGGCCATCACTTTCGACAAGGGCAAACATAAAACTTTTCATCAAAATTTCCCCTAATTCTTTGCTGCCATGCCCCATTTCCGATGAGGAAACAAAAATTGCAGTATTCCCGGTCTCGTGCTCTTCCGTATGTAAAGATGTCTCCTTTTTAGTGATCTGAATGTAATATTCGTTCCCTTTTTGCTGCACATCTGCCTCGCAGCCCAAACCCCTGGCCAACGTCAACAGGTTGTCCTTTGCCGCATCGTTGTCGACAATTGTTGTCACCGACCCTTTGGTAATTGCCTCCAGCACTTTTTTGGTATTGACCACCGGTATTGGGCAGGACAAGCCCCTGGCATCAATGATTTGAGATTCCATAAACACCTCTCCTTAATATAAGACTCTTTTATCGTCTGTGCGCCTGGTTACCTTTTCTTTGTCAAAGTAATTCATAATAGGGAGGGCGAATTTCCGGGAAGTCTGCAAAAGGTCCCGGGCCTCCCCGAGGCTTATCTGGCCGTTCTCCGCCAGAAACCGGACTACGGAATCCCTGGCCTTGTCGAGATTTTTCCGGTGTATCAGTATACTGTCCTCAAGCTTTACCAGAATCTGTCCATTGATGAAATAATTAAGAATCTCTTCAGAGTTAGCCTGGTTAAGCTTATATTCCGAGTTTATTTCCTCCCACCCGGGTGTCTGAAGGCCGCTTAAGAGGAAGGTTTCTTCTATTTTTTGAAACATCTGCCTCTGATTGGGCAAAGGACCGGGTTCAAACCCATATATCGCTATATTTTCTCCCACTACCCTGATAACGCCGTCTGCCCCGTACATCTCCATCAGGGCATTAAATAATTTATTATTCAGGCCGGGAAAATGCTTGCTTCTGATTTCTTCTTTTGACATACCGGTCCGCAGCGGGAATGCCCTGTGATGCTTTTCGAGGGTGCCGCTAAGTTCCACCGATTTCTGGTCATATACGGCATTAAGAATATAATTCGGCTTGCTGTCAACGAACAATTCTCTGATCAGACCGCCAGATACCAGCTTTCCGACGGTAGTTCTGGTAATCCCTTTATCTAAACTCAGACCGCGCACAATGTCTTCGTAAGTAAAGACCGTTTGCCGCGAAGTGGCCATTATTTGCTGAACCAGATCTTCGGGATCACCTTTTTCCTTTGTCCTTAGGTTTTCATTTACTGCCTGGTTAAAACGCTTCCTCTTAGGAGGAAGCGGGTCAATCACCTTTCCCCCGCCGATAGTGCGCATAGGGGAATAAGACCTGATGACCAGCCTATCACCCCTGGCTGCAACTGTTGGCAGTTCACATTCAAGCTGGGCAAGCCCGGTCTCTCCCGGAGACAGTTCTTCAGTCTCCAAAAGGATGACTCTGGCCAGAATTTCCGCCGTACCAATGTGAATCCTTACCCTTGCCCTGTTAACCAGCGGTTTTTCCTCGGTTGACAGTAGTTTGAGGCGAATGTCCAGGCGGTGTGTCGGTTTAAGCAGGCCAGGCGTCGCTAAAACACTGCCCCTCGCAATTTCCTCACACTCAATACCGGCAAGGTTTACCGCTACTCGCTGCCCGGCTTCCGCGGTCTCTACCTTCTGGCTGTGGACCTGCAATCCTCTGACACGAGCCTCAAATTCCTCGGGCATGATTTCAACCGTATCCCCGACACGCAGCCTTCCTTCCACTAAAGTCCCGGTCACCACAGTTCCGAAACCCGTTACAGAAAACACCCTGTCCACAGACATCCGGGCCTGACCCGTAACCGGCCGCTCTTGTAAATTGCCGGCTACCCGGTCAATCAACTCGGTAAGTTCCCTGATGCCCCTGCCTGTTAATGCGGAAACCTCTGCCACCGGAGCATTTTCCAGCACAGTCCCCTGTACCAGTTCCCTGGCTTCCTCCCTGATTAACTCAACCCAATCCTCCTCCACCACATCAACCTTGGTAATTACGATGATACCCTCAGGAATCTGGAGGAGGTCAATAATCCCCAAATGCTCCCTGGTTTGTGGCATAATACCTTCGTCGGCCGCCACAACCAACAGGACCATATCTATGCCACCAACTCCGGCCAGCATGTTTTTGATAAACCTTTCATGACCCGGAACATCCACTACACCGGCCATCACCCCGCCGGGCAGCCTAAAAGGGGCAAACCCGAGTTCAATAGAGATACCCCTCTCTTTTTCCTCTTTCAGACTGTCGGTGTCCTTTCCGGTGAGCGCTTTGACTAGCACGGTTTTACCGTGGTCAACGTGACCGGCGGTCCCTATAATGAAATGTTTCATCAAACGGCCTCCGCAAACAGCGTCTATTCGTCGTTCTTATTACCACGTTCCACTATATTCCGGTATATATCTTCAAGGCTTTTGTCTTTCGCTTCGGTCTGCGCTTCGGTCTGCGCTTCGGTGTGTGTTTCGGTCTGCGCTTCGGTCTGCGCTTCGGTGTGTGTTTCGGCCTGCGCTTCGGCCTCCGGATTTACATTCAGAGTCACAGCAACACTCTCTCCCGCGTCTACCACAGTGCTACCCCGGTCATCTTCCACAGCAATTTCCGAAGACTTCCCTGCAGCATTTCTGTTACTACTCTCTATGAGTTCCACGGCATTTTGGTTGCCCTCCGGCAGCTTAACCTTTTTGGGTCGGACAAGGTAAGATACCCAGATACTTATTTCGTAAAGCAAGTATATAGCCAGAGCCATCACAGACTGGCTGAACATATCAGTGGTAGGTGTAGCCACGGCTGCAATCACAAAGGCCGCCAGGAGGACCCACTTCCTCTTGGATGCAAGATACTTAGGGCTCATCAAACCTATACGGACAAGGAGCAATATGACTAACGGCAGTTCAAACATAATCCCGAAGGGAATCAAAAACCAGAGGGCAAATGACAGGTATTTACCCAGAGATAACATCGGGGTTAACCCCTCACCGCCAAAACTCAAAAGAAACTGCACCCCGTATATAAAAACGGTATAGTACCCAAATACTATCCCACCTATAAACAGTATTACGGAAAGCGGTACAAAAATCCTAATATACCGTTTTTCGGTGGCATGCAGGGCAGGCAAAACAAACTTCCATATCTGGTAGGCGATAACAGGCAGTGCTAAGACCAACCCAGCGAAAAAAGCTATTTTAATTTCCGCTGTCAAGGCCTCAGTTGCGCCAATATACACAAGCTTGTAATGTAAATCGCTAACAGGTTTAATCAGTATTCGCATGATGTCTTCCCTGATGAACCAACCGGCAATTGAACCCGGTATGATGGAAATCAGGCTGATTATCAGGACACGGCGCAGAGCTTCCAGGTGGTCCAGAATTGACATGGGTTTGTCTGCCATTTGATTCACCTCTGGCCGGATTTATTATTATCTTTTTCGTCACCTTTTGTTTCATCGCTGCCGGAATCGGATTCAGAACTTTTGGTACCGCTTCTGAAATTTGACAGCATTTCACCGAAGGCTCGCCCGATATCAGGTAATTTTTTAGGGCCGAAAATAATCAGTACAATCACCAGTAATACAATTAATTCCATCGGGCCAAGGTTGAAAACTCCAAAATACATGTCATATACCTCCTTATAGCTTTTATGGAGCATTCTGGCTAATAATATTTCATTAGGCTAATAATATTTCATTATTTCATATTTAGTATTCCGCTGAGCCGGCTTGTAACCTGCGTCGAAGATACTACTAATTATTTCATCTATGGGAACCCTGTAACTAACTCCGGCCGCCCTGACTACATTCTCTTCCAGCATTGTGCCGCCGAAGTCGTTGGCACCAAAGCTTAGGGATACCTGGGCCATCTTTGCCCCCTGGGTCACCCACGAGGCCTGGATGTTAGGTACGTTATCAAGAAGCAATCTGGACACGGCCAGAGTTTTTAGGTAGTCAATACCGGTCGCTGTTTCCCCGCCGAGGTCAGTATTGGACGGTTGGTAACTCCAGGGAATAAAAGCCCTGAAGCCCCCAGTCCGGTCTTGGGCATCCCTGACCCTAATAAGGTGCATGACCCTTTCCTCGAGGGTCTCCACACTGCCAAACATCATGGTGGCCGTAGTCTTCATACCCAGTTCGTGGGCGGTGGTCATGACTTCCATCCATTCTTCCCAGGTAATCTTGTGCGGGCTGATGTACTTCCTGACTCTATTGTCCAGGATTTCCGCACCGCCTCCGGGAATGGAATCCAGACCGGCCGCCTGTAATGTTTGGATTACTTCGCGCACCGGTAATCCGGAAAGGCGGGAAAAATGCGCAATCTCCGGCGGGGAAAAGGAGTGAACATGAATATCGAAACGCTCTTTGATTGCTTTAAGCATGTCCACGTAGAATGAGAGAGGCAGGTTGGGATGAAGTCCCCCCTGCATTAGAATCTGAGTTCCCCCACACTCCTGTGTTTCCCTGATTTTAGCAAATATCTCCTCATTTTTCAAAACGTAGGCATCCGGGTCGTCTGCCGACCGATAGAAGGCACAGAACCTGCACTTAGTCTGGCAGACATTTGTGTAATTAATATTACGGTCAATGACAAACGTAACAACTGGTTCAGGATGTATTCGTTTCTTCACGGAGTTTGCCGCTAGACCCATTAAGACTAACTGATCTGATTTTAACAAGGCAACCCCGTCTTCAAGGCCAATTCGTTCACCGGCAACAGCCTTCTCCAGGATTTTTAAAACTAAATCAGCCAATTTTTTCACCCCAGATATTTAGCTTAACCCGCTCCTTTATCAACCCGCTTTTATAAGCATAGTCGTAAAAAGTGAGGATGGCTTTCTGTTCTGTTTCACCAAATTCGTACTGGATAGTTTGAAAATACTCCTCCAAAACCTTTTGGGGTAAAGCCGTTTTGGTTTTAGCTTTTTCAATGAGGGCCGGAATGTTGGCGAAACCGTAATTCTTGGCTTCAACAAAAGCCTGGCTGATAAACTTGATGTCTTCCGGGTGTTCTTCAACAAACTTCCTGTGGATTACCCAAAGGGCATAAATCATTTTCTGACCCGTAAATTCATGCCAGGCCCGGCCCAGGTCCGTTACAAAAAGTGATTTGCGGCCCCAATTAAGGTCCCCTGCCCTGGTTATCAGGGCGTCGTCGCCAATAAGCAGGGCCGCGTCAGCTTTCTTGAGCATCTGATGTAAGCCGGGTTTTTGCACAGAATATTGAACCTGAATCTGGTAATAATGCTCAAACAATATTTTCAGCAGGGCAACGGAAGTCGCCGAAGAACTTGGCAGGCAAACCTCAAGTCCGTCAAGCTCGGTTACCGGAACTTTGCTAAAAAGCAGAATACTTTCCACGTTACAGTCTGCACTGATAGAAAGGTTAGGCAGAATCGTGGCAATATCGCTATGCCGGGCATACTCAATAGATGATATAGGTGTGATATCCAGTTTTCCGTCAATGAACATTTCATTGAGTTTGGTAGGAGGGCCTTTCACCATTTTTGCCTCAAGAGGCACGTGCCCGTTTTCAATGGCATAGTAAACAGGTAAACAGTTGATATAGTCAACCTGGCCGAGCCGGATTTTTTTCACTCTAAAAACCCTCCTCCAGGATATTATAAAGGGTATCCCTTTCCGCCGGGATGCGCCCTGCAGCTTTAACCATTCTCACCATCTGCAGTTTTGTCAGCGACTGACCCGTGTCAGCCCCAGCGGCATGGGTTATTTTTTCTTCAACTACGGTACCGTCGATGTCATCGACCCCAAAGGCCAGTGATACCTGGGCCAGCTTCGGGCCTATCATAATCCAGAAAGCCTTGATGTGGTCAAAGTTGTCAAGCATCAATCTGGCCACAGCCAATACCTTTAAATCTTCGTATCCGGTACTACGGCTTAATCCCTGGTCCTCCAGCCCGGTATTTTTAGGGTGGAATGCCAGGGGGATGAAAGCAAGGAAACCCCCTGTCCTGTCCTGTAGTTCCCTTAACCTGATGAAATGGTCAACCCGTTCTTCCACAGTTTCAATATGCCCGTACAACATAGTGGCGTTTGTCCTCATGCCAAGCCGGTGTGCAGTTTCGTGAACCTCCAGCCACCTGTCGCCGCTGATTTTCTTCTCACAAATCCGGTCTCTTACCCGTTGGGAGAAAACCTCCGCGCCGCCGCCGGGCAGGGAGTCCAAACCCGCTGCCATGAGCCGCCGCAGTACTTCCTCGAAGGAAATTTCCTCAGTCTGGGCAAAATAATCAATTTCCACAGCGGTAAAAGCCTGAATCACCACCTTGGGCAAGGCCCGCCGGACTCTCCTGAGCATTTCCTCGAAGTACTCCAGCTTTAGGTCTGGGTTCAGACCTCCGACAATGTGCACCTCAGAAATCCCTTGGCCCCTGCATTCCAGGGACTTAGCCTCTACCTCTTCTAGGGTCATGGTGTAGGCTTCCGGGTCATCGGCTTTCTTGCCAAAGGCACATAGCTTGCAGAGATTGGCACAGATATTTGTATGGTTAATGTGCCGGTTAACAATAAAATAGGCATAGTCCCCGTTTTTTCTCCGGCGTATTAAATCGGCCATATAGCCAATCGTCAATAATTCGCTGGATTCCATAAGCCTAATACCGTCTTCCCTGCTGAGCCTGTCCCCTTTTTCAACTTTTTCTACTATATCCAAAAGTTTGCTGTCTGTAAGCAGCTTGTTCATCCTAATCCTCCTGACTCTTACTCTAACCTTCCCACCTCTTAAAAAGGTTATGTTCCACATTAAGTAAATCAAACACTTTGCCTACAACAAAATTAGCAAGGTCATCAATTGTTTGCGGTTTCTGGTAAAAAGCCGGGGCAGCCGGGACAATGTGAACCCCTGTCCGGGCTAAATCCAGCATATTCTTCAGGTGTATCGCATTAAAAGGTGTTTCCCTCGGTACGACAACCAACGGGCGGCGTTCTTTGAGCATCACGTCGGCGGCTCTTTCCACCAGATTCCCGGACGCCCCGGCAGCAATACCGGACAGGGTGGACATTGTACAGGGAATAACAATCATCCCGTCCGTTTTGTTAGAACCACTGGCTATACATGCTCCGATATCTCGATAATTGAAATACTTAATCTTTGCCGGTCCACGCCGGTTCAGGCAGGCCAGTACATCCCGCACAAAGTCCGGGTCGTCGAGGGGCGGTAAGTCCCATAACAATTCCTCCCGGAGCACCCTAAGACCAGGTTCTGTTACGGTGAGCAGTATATCATGATTCAGGTCCAGCAGTGCCAGAAGCATATTGCGAGCATATATAGCTCCACTTGCTCCTGTAACCGCTACAATAAAAGCAGCCATTCTCACATCACCCGCCTAAATGGAAATCCTGGCCCCAAACATGATATCGGCAAGGGTAAAAACAAACATTAAAACACTGAGGATACCGTTCATATTAAAAAAGGCGGCATTAATTTTGCACAAATCGGTTGGCGAAACCAATGAATGTTCGTAAATGAAAATACCCGCAGCGATAATTACGCCAACCCAGTAAAAATAGCCCAGGTGCAGGGTCAAACCGGCCCAACCGAGGAAAAGTACGGTGAGTGTATGCAATATGGATGACCCCGTCAAAGCCGTTTTTAAACCAAATTTAGCCGGAATAGAATACATTCCCTGAGCATAGTCAAATTCATAATCCTGGCAGGCGTAAATCAGGTCAAACCCCGCCACCCAGGTTAATACGGCAAGTCCAAGCAGGACAGCCGGAAACTCAAACCGCCCCGTCACCCCTACCCAGGCTCCTGCCGGGGCTAGTCCGTCCGCCAGTCCCAGCACCAGGTGACATGTCCATGTAAACCTCTTAGTATAAGGATAAACCGTCAGAACCAAAACTGCAATAGGCATGAGTTTGACAGTCAAAGGAACACTCTGGTGCAGTGGATTTAACTGCCATGCCGAAACCAACAGTAAAGCCCATGAAGCGGCAACGTACAGCCAGACCTCAGGAACTGACAGCAGCCCCAATGGTATAGCCCGGTTGGCTGTACGGGGGTTGCGGGCATCTATATGCCTGTCTATCAAACGATTTAAGGCCATGGCGGCCGTTCTGGCGCCTACCATGGCCAAAGTAATCCAAAGTAGTTGATATCCCGAAGGGATACCCTTGCTCGCCAAAAAGGCTCCTAAATATGCAAAGGGCAAGGCAAAAATCGTATGTTCAAATTTAATCATTTCTGAAAAGTGCCGGACCCTTTTAAATACCATATCCATCCCATACCGCCTCTCTCTTACTCCTTGGTTGCCGCCACCGAAGAAACGGGGGCTGCCAAAGGCTTTACTCCCAGGTGTACGGAAACCACGCCGCCGGTAAGTTCGTAAAAGGTGGCTTCCTGCAGCCCCTGACGGGTAAACTCGTCACGCAATTCCTTTTGGTGGGGAAAAGCCTTCCACGAGTTGTGCAAATACCTGTACGGCCCCTCGGTCCCCACACCAAGTTTTCCAAGGAAGGGAACCCACTTATTAAAATAAAAGTTATAAACCTGCTTAAACACCGGAACCGTAGGCTTGCTAAACTCGAGGCAGACAACCCGCCCCCCCGGCTTTACGACCCGGGCCATCTCCCGGACAGTCTTTGGCATGTCCGGGACATTCCGAAGACCGAATCCAATTGTGGCTGAATCAAAGGTATTATCAGGGAAGGGAAGCTCCATAGCATTTCCCTGGACATATTCAACATTATTTTCATATGATGCGCCTTTTAGAGCCTCTTTCGCGATATCCAGCATTTCCTGGCAGAAATCAAGACCTACGACCTTGCCTGTAGGCCCGACCTTTTTTGCCAGTTCCCTCGTTATCATTCCTGTCCCGCAGCATACATCAAGAACAGTACCGCCGGTCTCAAGCCCTGTCTGTTCTACTGTAAACTTTCTCCAATACTTGTCCTGGTTCAAACTAAGGACTGTATTAAGAGTATCATATTTTTTAGCGATAGCCGAAAAAATGGAATGTACATACTCTTCCTTATCTTTATATTCTACGGGAACAATCATATCCCCAATCTGCCTCTGGTCAGGGTCTTGGCTTCGTCCGATTTTTTTTGCGGGCACAGGCAGTTCCCCATTTTGTATTATTACCAGCAACTCTTCCAGCCCGTCTCTCCCTTCCCCTTCAGGCAATTCCTCCAGGGCCTTGCGGGCCTTGTCGAAATACGGGCCGGCCATTACAGGGTCCAGGCTGCGTTCAAGGATCCCATAAGCCATGCCAAAATTGCGGCCAAAATCCGCCAGTCTGGTCACTTCAACCTGCGGTGCCCCGGCAAGCATGCCGGCTATCCTGGCCGAACCCTCGGTAAGCAGGGCGGTTTCCTTTTCTATTACTGTCATGGCCAGATTCACATCAGCCATTAGGCGATTAGCGTTCTTTTTCCTTAGCAGCGCACCATGATTAATTTCAGCAATGATGTTTGAAAGGGGGCTTAGAAACTCCAGAATCTGTCCTTCACAAAGCCCGGTAAAATACCAGCCGTACAGGTAATCCCCGACCAACACCGGGAATTGCGCCCCATCTCTCGGATCTAAACCTGCCACTGGCTGAACCCTTTCATCGGGAATCCTCAAATGAATGCTGGAAGCCTGGTAGATAAGCTGAATAACACTTGCCAGATAGATGAGTTTTTCCCCGCTGTATTTAAAAAGTCTTCCAGAAAACAAAACCAGGGCCGGATGCAAGTATTTCTGCAGTGACTCAAGATCGAAATGGGCGAACTTGCTCAGGTGCCCGGGTTTAATTTTTAAAGCCTTTTCTATTTTCTGGTCCACGGAGTTTAAATCCAATCGGATCAATTCCAGGAATCCCGCAGCCATCAATGTACCCCCTAAGAAATTTTAACTTAATATATATTCGTTGCACCAAAAATAAATCCTCCCCTCGAATACAGATTTCACAAAAATAGGTCAGAATATTCGAGAAAATGCGATTTGCTCCGCCCTGCGGCTCCACGTGTTCTGAGGTAAAGTTGGCTAACGAACAAAACAAATTCTGCCCGCCGAAATGCGGGCAGAATTAAGGTTGGTTTGCTGACCCTGACCACTAATCACTCGTCTCAGTCTGATTCGTAAGCAATGACCTCGGTAATGAACACAGTGGGGTTTTCCGACAAATCCACCATCTCACCGTCAGCGTACACTACAGGCCTCATGGGAAAGTCGGCGTTTTGGGCGATGACTTTTGCCACCACACCATTGTTTAGCTTGACTGTAGACCTAATGGGAAACGCGACTACACTATTCAAAAACGCCGACGTTAAACTCCTGTCAAGGGTGATGCCGGCCTGGGCCCACAGCAGTTCACCGGCCTCATATATTGGCAGCCTGCGGCGGTAACCCTTTTCACGGATAATTGCTGTATAAATATCAGCGATAGCCACAATCCGGCTGAAATGGGCAATGCTGTTAACCTTGATACCATTTGGATAACCACTGCCATCAAGCCTTTCATGGTGCTGCAAAGTTATATTAAGGGCATGCTTGTTCACCCCGTCAATGTTTTTCAAAATGTCATAACCAAACTGCGGGTGTTTCCTGATAAGTTTTAATTCGGAGTCATTAAGTTGAGTAGGTTTGTTCAAAATTTCCCTGGGGATAAGGAATTGACCTATATCATGAACCAGGGTGCCAAAACAAAGGAACCTCATATCAAGTTTATCCATACCGAGAGATTTGGCAATGATAATGGACAGGATAGAAACATCCACCATATGTTCCAAAATGGAATTCTCGGCCGCTTTCATCCTAACCATTTCAGCAAAAGGTGTCTCATTGACAACAATCTGTTCAACCAGTTCCTGGGCCACTTCGTTGACAAGATTAACATCAAAAGACTTACCCAAAATAGTTTTTTCCTTGACAGTTTCCAATTGCCTGACAATTTCCTGAAAAACCTTTTGGGGCCCCTGTTCCTTTAAAAACTGGCTGCCTTCATCAGTCACCCATAACCTCTTGGCCCCCGCATTCCTTAGGGCCGTAATGGATTTTTCGTCAAGGACATTGTCCTTATCCAATAATAGGGTTCCCTGCATATTTAGCACTGGCTTAGCAAGCTTCATCCCGCTTAGCACCTGATCGATAGGTAATGAAAACAAAGCCACTACCCCTTTCTTAAACAGACTTACACTCAATAGTTTGACAAACACAGAGGTTTTTCCTGCTAATTATCACAATAAATGCTAGAAAATACTAGTTAAGCTAAAACTTCAATGTTTTTTCCCTTAAAACCAAAGGGGCTGTCCTATAAAAGTCTCCATATTTTTTCTATCATTTATCAAAAGGAATCCTCTTTGGTTTTCGCAAAAAAGGAAAGAGGCTGCCTCTTTTAAGACAGCCCCCCATTTTTTAACCGTTTATTAAATCAGGTTTAACGACTGGAGCAGCGGCTTAGCGTCAACATAAAGCTTGTCAAAACCAAGTTTATCTAGGGGAATCCCCATGGCAAGACCAATTAACTGGGTAAAGTATATAACAGGGATATTGAAATTAGTTTTATATTTCTTGTTGATTTGTGACTGGCGCATATCAAGGTTCATTTGGCACATAGTACATGCTACCACAATGGCTTTGGCCCCGGAATCCTTGGCCACTTGGAGAATATCACGGCCAGCCTTCCACACTGCATCCTGGTTGGTGAAACAAAGGGAAGCGCCGCAGCACTCGGTTTTATAGGGCCAGTCAATGGACTCCACGCCAAGGGTACCCATTATCTTTTCAAGGGATGTGGGGTTTTCGGGGTCATCAAAGAAACCAAAAGTTTTCGGAGGCTTAACCAGGGCACATCCATAATAGTTTACTACTTTCAAGCCCTTTAGCGGCTTCTTGACAATCGAAGAATCAACCCTATCAAAAAACACTTCAATGAGGTTCTTTATTTTCATGTCACTGTCTTCAAATTTCTGCCCCAGGGCGTTCTCTATATGCTGTCTCATCTTGGGGTTTTCATTGAAGTCTTTCTGGGCCAGATAGTGCCTGACATAGCACGCCGGGCACGGGGCGGTAAACTCATCGCAGCCGCTGCCTTCGGCCTTCAATACGTTCCTGGCCGGCAGGGCAAAAGAGAGAAAATGCCCGGTACTATGGGCGGAGGTCCCCCCACAGCAGTTCCAGTCCGGCACCTCAACAATGTCAATCCCCAGGGGACCGCTAATAGCCTTGATTGATGTATCTAATTCCTTTGACGAACCGCTTAGACCGCAGCCCGGATAGTAAGATAGCTTCACTCAAATCACTCTCCAATCTTCTTGGCATAATCATAGAGTTTCTTTATCTCATTCAGGCCCTTTACGTTATGTGGAAGGAGGTTAAGCTTGCCCTTAAGGAACATGGGTAAGCCAATATCGGTGTCCTGCAGCAGGTTGCCCGTCCCCAGGTTAAGACCGAGGGCCAGGCCAACTTCATATAGCCTTCCATGGTTTTTAATAGAATTCATAAAGGTCGTATGGAATACATGCATGTTCTTACCCTTACCAACAATGCCCTTGTGATACGCCATGACCCTAAGGGTATCCATCAGTTTGGCTATATCGATATCCCTCGGGCAGCGGGTTGTACATGTGGCACAGGTAGCGCAGGTCTGAATAGTAAAGCTGTTAAGTACCTCGTCAATCAACCCGTCCTGAAGCATCCGCATAATCTGGCTGGGTGGGTAGTCCATCGTAAACTGCATCGGGCACCCGCCGGTACATTTCATGCATTGAAAACACTGACCGGGATTTTGGCCGCTTTCTTCTTGCAGTTTCCGCAGAAAATCTTTGTTCTTGTCTAATGTCTGCGTAACGTTAATCTCTCTCATCCCTAACCCCTCGCTTATCTAAATTCATATTTAAAAACTATTCTACGTTTTCAGAATAATTCCTCTTTTTGAAAAACAAAAATCTGCAATTAGCTTAATATATGGCAAAAATCAACACAAAATCTTCCCGTCAATCAGGTCAACGCTTCACCCATAAAACGCGAAAACCCTACTTTACCTCTCGGCAAGTAAGGTTTCCGCTAGCCTTTGACATACGTCTCAGTACAAATAAATATCCCTCCTAAAGATTTACAGCCTCTTTCTCAGGAATTTTATAAAGTATACCCCGTTGCGTTTCTTTGGCGTCGACTGATTCCGCCCCAAAATTTTCAGCCAGGAAGTTGCAGGCATCCCACGGGTTAACCTTGTCACCGCAGGTGAATACATCAACTGCCGCATATCCCAGCTCAGGCCAGGTATGAATTGCTAGATGAGATTCGGAAATTACCACTACTCCACTAACACCCTGGGGGCTAAACTTATGGAATACTACCTCACGTACTTCGGCACCAGCTTGCAGCGCAGCATTTACCATGATTTCTTCAACTTTGTTGATGTTGTTAAGAACTTCGAAGCTACATCCATAAATTTCAGCCAGAACATGCCTTCCCAAAGCGCTTATTGTCATCTTTGGTCTCTGCCCCCTTTTCAAAGAGTTTTGGAATTTAAACCCTACAAATAAAAAATTTGCGAGGAATCTAAATTCCAATCAAATTCAATTTTAGCACATTTGAACGGTTTGTCAATATAAATATTCCCTGAGTATATCCACGCCGTAAACCCTCTACCGATAAGGTTTAACCGGTTTTTTAGAGGACGTGGTTTTGCAAACCGCCAAGGCCTTCCACCACCACCTTTACTGTATCCCCCACGTTCATCGGTCCCACACCCTCCGGGGTTCCTGTTAAAATAATGTCGCCCGGCAGCAGGGTCATAATCCCAGTGATAAAGCTGACCAGCACAGGGACAGGAAATATCATGTTATGGGTATTCGAATCCTGCTTGACTACATTGTTAAGCAAAAGTTGGATTCTAAGGTTGCCGGGGTCAAGCTCGGTTTCAATCCAGGGACCAAGGGGTAGAAAAGTATCAAAACTTTTGGCCCTAGTCCACTGCCCGTCCTTTTTCTGTAAATCCCTTGCTGTTACGTCATTGGCACACGTATAACCGAGGATAATGCCGCACGCCTGATCGGGGTTGATATCTCTCGCTTTTTTCCCTATTACGACAGCCAGTTCTCCTTCGTAATCCAACCGGGAAATTCTCTTCGGGTATACAATACCAGCTTCCGGACCGACTACTGCAGTAGAAGGTTTTAAAAACAAAACCGGCTCCTCGGGCACCCCGCTGATATCCCTTTTGAATTCGTCTATATGAGCCCTGTAATTCAGTCCCACACAGACAATTTTTGACGGTTCACAAGGAGCCAGTAAATTAACTTCCCCCAAGTTATAAGTATTACCGCTAAAACGGAAATGTTCATAAATTGACCCAGATATTTCCCGAATCCGGTCCCGCTCCTCCAAAACCCCATATTTGGCAGACCCGGCTGTAGAGAATCGAAGTATTTTCATTCCGCCAGCCCGCTCAACAGGTTAGCCATTTCAATACCTGTAACGGCCGCATCCCATCCCTTGTTGCCGGCTTTAGCCCCCGCACGCTCAATGGCCTGCTCAATAGTGTCTGCGGTGATAATGCCAAATATCGTCGGCAGCCCGGAATCCATAGAGACCTTGGCAATTCCCTTGGATACCTCAGCACAAACATAATCAAAGTGAGGGGTCCCCCCCCTGATCACAGCCCCCAGGCAGATAACAGCATTGAACCTGCCCGACTTAGCCATGGTCTGGGCTACCAGGGGAATTTCAAAGGCCCCGGGCACCCAGGCAACCTCAATGTTTTCATCGTCTGCGCCGTGGCGTTTCAAGGCATCCAAAGCCCCTCCAAGAAGCTTGTTGGTAATAAACTCATTGAACCTTCCTACTACAATACCGAATTTGTAGCCCTTGGCTATCAGTTTTCCTTCATAAACTTTGCTGCTCACGTTAACTTCCCCTCCTTTAATTATTGTTTATGGACAGCATGTGCCCCAGTTTGGCTCTTTTGGTACTCAGGTAGAACTCATTGTCCTCTCCTGGCTGGATCTCTACCGGGACCCTCTCAACCACCTCAAGACCATAGCCTTCCAACCCCGCTATTTTTCTCGGGTTGTTGGTCAGCAGCCTGATTTTTTTCAATCCCAGGTCGGCCAGTATCTGGGCCCCAATTCCATAGTCCCTGAGGTCTGCCGGGAAACCTAAAAGCTCATTGGCCTCCACAGTGTCTTTACCCATATCCTGGAGGTGGTAAGCCTTGATTTTGTTGGCGAGACCTATCCCCCTGCCTTCCTGCCGCATATAAAGGAGAACCCCGCGGCCCTCCCGCTCAATCAATTTCATGGCGTGGGCCAGTTGGTCCCCGCAGTCACACCTGGCAGAACCGAAAACATCTCCCGTCAGGCATTCTGAATGAACCCTGACCAAAACCGATTCATCTGTGGCCACATCTCCTTTAACAAGGGCCAGGTGTTCCTTCCCATCAAGCTGGCTCTGGTATGCCACCGCGGTGAACTCCCCATACCTGGTGGGCAGCCTGGCCTCACCAACCCGCATTACGAGCTTTTCCGTGCGCCTGCGGTAATTAATCAGGTCGGCTATAGTTACTATCTTCAACCCGTGCTTTCCGGCAAAATCCAGGAGTTCGGGGACACGGGCCATCGTTCCGTCTTCTTTCATAATTTCACAGATTACACCTGCCGGGTAAAGTCCGGCCAGTGTGGCAAAATCAATGGCCGCTTCCGTATGTCCGGCCCTGCGCAACACGCCGCCTTCTTTAGCCCTGAGGGGAAAGATATGACCGGGCCTGGCCAAATCAAAGGGTTTGGTTTGCGGGTCCAACAGGGTCAGGACGGTAACAGCCCGTTCGTGGGCGGAAATCCCGGTGGTGGTTTTCCCTTTGGCATCTACCGAAACGGTAAAGGCTGTCTCCTGGGAATCTGTATTATTGTTAACCATGGCCGGAAGGTCAAGTTCTCTGCATCTGTCGGCAGTCAATGGTGTGCAAATCAGGCCCCGCCCGTGGGTGGCCATGAAGTTGACGGCCTCCGGCGTAACTTTTTCAGCTGCCATAACAAGGTCACCTTCGTTTTCCCTGTCCTCATCGTCAACAACCACGACCATTCTGCCCTGTCTTATTTCTTCAATGGCTTCTTCAAGAGTATTGAATTTCATGATAAACTTCCCCTTCCTGGTGATACTGTTTCTATAAAAAACCGTTGCGGGCCAAGTATTCGAGGCTCAGTGAGCCGGTCTGGCCGTCGGTATTGTCATCTCCCTTTGCTCCCATGAGCCGCTCTACATACTTGCCGATAATATCCGATTCAAGATTTACCCTTTCTCCGGCTGTTTTATATCCCAGGGTAGTCAGTTTTGCGGTGTGGGGAATCAGGGATACTTGAAAAGTGTCATCATTGCAGTCCACCACCGTCAGGCTAGTGCCGTCAATGGCAATGGAGCCCTTTTTCACAACATATTTCATCACTTCAGCCGGGCCTCTGATTTCGGTAAGGACCGCAATATCTTCTCTCCGCTGGCGGACAATGGTCCCAACCCCGTCGATGTGCCCGCTGACGATATGCCCGCCAAGCCTGTCCCCAACCCGCAACGCCCGTTCGAGGTTAACCCGGTCCCCAGGCTTAAGTTCTTCGAGGTTGGTTTTCCGCAAGGTCTCTGCCATCACATCAACATCAAAAAACCGTACATTATGGCTTACTACCGTCAGGCAAATACCGTTTACGGCAATGCTGTCGCCGAGTTTAACGTCTTTTAAAACTACATCTCCCTCGATAGTCAGCCTGGCCGAGTCAGAACCCAGCTGTATCTTTTTGACTTTTCCCATTTCTTCTATTATCCCCGTGAACAAGGTCAACACCCGCCCATTCTTAATACCTATCAGCTCCCGGTGTATTCCGGGTATCCCTCAATAAAGAAATCATCTCCTATTTGGCCCCAGTTAATTTCCGTCAGCCGGACGGCCTGGTCCATCAGGGCCTTGCCTAACCCGCCCACCGGGCCTGGCGCCTGGCTCCCTCCGATAATTTTGGGGGCAATAAAGGTCAGTATTTTATCAACAAGCCCGGCCTCCAGAAATGAGGCGGCGACTTCTGCCCCGCCTTCCACCAGCAGGCTGGTAATCTCCATTTCTCCCAGCTTGCTCATCAGTTCCCGCAAATCAACCCTGCCGTGCAGGTCCAAAGATGTTCTCATTATCTTAGCTTTGCCGGAGGAAAGCAATTTAATCCTGTCCAGAGGAGCTTTATCGGTCATCACGAGACAAGTTGAAGCCTCCGACTCCTGGGTGATTACCTTGGCCTCTGCCGGTGTCCTGGCCTGGCTGTCAAGAATTATCCTGATCGGGTCACGCCCGCCGCCAGGCAGCCTGCAGGTAAGGGAGGGGTTATCAGCTAACACGGTGTTGACCCCTACCAGTATAGCGTCATACAAGTCTCTTAGTTGGTGAACCCGTTCCCGGGCAGCGGGCCCTGTAACCCATCTGGCGTGGCCGACACTGGTCGCTGTCTTGCCATCCAGGGTCATTGCAGTCTTCAACAGGACAAAGGGCTTTCTGGTGGTTATATATTTTATAAATATCTCGTTCATACGCCGGGCTTCGTCCTCCAAAAGCCCCACGTGAACCTCCAGGCCGGCTTCTGTCATCCGTTTTATGCCCCTGCCCGACACCAGCGGGTTGGGGTCTTTTAAAGCCACATAGACGTCAGCGATACCGGCAGCAATCACCGCTTCGCTGCAGGGTGGGGTCCGCCCATAGTGCGAACACGGCTCAAGGGTAACATACAATGTCGCCCCTTTGGCATGTTCACCCGCTTCATTCATGGCATGAACCTCGGCGTGGGGGGTCCCGGCTTTTTGGTGGTATCCCTTACCAACGATTTCCCCGTCTTTAACAATTACTGCCCCTACCATCGGGTTAGGGCTTGTCCGGCCCCTGGCCTGTTCGGCCAGTTCCAGGGCCAGCCTCATGTACTTTTCGTGCATGGCTGAAGTGTTCCTTTCACGGTAATAAAATAGCCCTGAAGCTATACACTCCAGGGCAGCATGACAAAGATAGGCGCAAAAACGCTCCTTCTCCCATCCAGACTCTACTGTCGGCTCCGGAATCGCACCGGATCAACCAATTCCAGGCTCGCGGGCTTATCTAAAAAAGAATTACCGCCGGTAAGGAATTTCACCTATCCCTGAAGGTACAGCTGTATAATTTTGTCGCTAAAAACAATTATATTCACTTTCCCGATTAGTGTCAAGAAAACCTATTTACTGGTGAATTTGCTCCAATTCCTTTTCTTTTTCTTTAATCTGGTTTTCGATATTGGTTACTGCCTCACACTTCTCCTTAATCTTGGCCTCGTCGATGCTGCCATCTGTCAGCATTGTATACACGAGAATACCGATATCCTCAAAGGCGCTTCTTTTCTTTTTTTGCAGCGAGTCAATTTCCAGCTTCACCTTTGTGGTGTCAATCATCTCTTTGGATTTGGCGCCAATAGTACTGACACCCTGTTCCAAGCCGTCTTTTAGCTTATCAAAGAAACCCATGTTTAATTCCTCCCAACATTTCAATCTAACAAAACTATTCCACAAAAGCCGGTGAATTCCTTCCAGTCTAAACCAATGTTGTCCAAACTCCCTAAATCGCAAACTAGATAGAATACGAAAAAAAGACAGGCCCACACTAACTAGTGTGGGCCGCTTTTTGTCTCGTATACTATGAAGTTTAGATGAACTTGGCCTTAGCAAGCATATTCTTGATCATTACCGCCGATTCGGCCCTGGTGCTGTTACCGGCCGGTGTGAAGGCGCCATTGGTGTTTCCTTTGATGATGCCGTTTTTGGCGGCAGCGGCGACCACTGTCCTGGCCCAGGAATCGATTTTCGCCCCGTCTTTGAACTGGGCTATGTACTGGCCGGTTTCCTCTGCCGTAACAGATGTATCCTGCCCGGCAACCTTCAGGGCTTGTACTACCATAGCCGCTACTTCTTCCCTGGTTACAAAGGCGTTGGGCTTGAAGGTCCCGTCGGTATAACCCTTGATAACACCTGCATCAACTGCCGCGCCTACGGCCCCCGCGAACCAGTCACCGGCTTTGACATCACTGAATACCGCTTTGGACGCATTGGACTCTATACCCAATGCCCTGACAATCAGGGTGGCGAACTGCGCCCTGGTTATTTTGTTTTCAGGGGCATAAGTGCTGTTGGTGATGCCTGTGATAATCATTTTGGAAGCCAGCGAATTTATGTCGTCTTTAGCCCAATGGGTGCTGACATCGGCAAAACTCTTGCTGTGCTGCACCACAGTATAGGTACTGTTGGTTTTCCGTTTGATGACAGCCACATTTTTGCCGTTTTCCACCGTAAACTGGGTAGGCACCGGCGACAGGGTGCCGTCTGCGTTGAGTACTGCTCCCACCGCCAGGTTGGCGTTAACCGGTGACGGAAGAATAATACTTCTGTTCACATAGCTGTTAAAACCATTGATTTCTATAGTTTTGCCCGCTGCTGTGCCTTCCACCTTAAAATCAACAGGAGTTACCAACTGGGTCAAACCATTCTGGCTGGCATACCGCTGAATTGTGGCAGTTTGCCCTGCGGTAGCTTGTGCAATGACAATGTTTAGTGTGACATCTCTGGCCGGGACTCCCAGTTGTTGGGCGATATTTGCTATATTGATTTCCTGGCCCGGCAGGGTATACGAACCGTTAGAAGCCTCAATTTCCATAGAAGCATCCTTGTTGACAAGGGCTGTCACGATATCACCTGGAATTTCGGCCTTTACTACATTGGCGGCGGCATTCACAGGAATCACCACGATGCTGCCAACCACACTCTGGCTGATAGTATTTATTACCGTGGAAGAATTTAGGGTAACAGTTGCCGTCGAACGGTTGTTATCTGTTCCCAATGAAGTTCTCGTTGCATCGGTAGGTAGAGATACTTTATTATCTGCAGGCTTGGTTGCTACAGGAGTAACCGGGTTCGTATTCGATGATGAACTCCCCGAACTCCCTTCCGTCTGGCGTTGGGTCACTGTATACCGGCTAAAGTGGTTAACATCAAAGGTCAGTGTTTTGGCGCCTACATCCAAGTATACGTCGCTGGCTACCCCAGTATAGGAACTGCTACTAATATTGACAGCTTGAAAAGGAACATTCAGCATCGTGACTGAGGCGCCTTTTTCAGCCAGGAACGTGGCTGTTTCGGCATTTACTTCAACATAATACTGGCTGTTTTCGCCACTGACTATGTTGATATCCAGGGCAGCCAGGTCATTGGTATCTTCCATAAAGTTTAAGCCGGGATTAAATTCAATACTTCCATATTCACTACGGGTGAATGTAATGGCTTGTTCAGTTTCGTACAGGTCATTAAACTCGCTCAAATCAGGAGTAGATGTCACATCAGCCAGCGGAATGTATATGCTGACAATAGCCATTTTGCCTGCCGCGTTTTGGAATGCCATTGGTCCTGTTGACGCAGTATAATCCGTGCTGCCGTCTTCCGAATAGAGTTTAACTGCAAGAGTCCCGGTCGGCAGGGTGGTGTTATCGGGGTTATATACTGTTTCCGAAATATTCAGGGTACCCCCGGTAATGGTATCCAGTACGTAATAGTAAGGCCCTGAATAAGTCATGTCGTTTACTACCGGTTTTGCAGGCTCAAACCCGTTTGGGCCCATGACTCCCAATGCTACCCTGACTTGACCGTCCGGTATGCTGAGTCCGGAAAGCGATACCCCCAGGGAGTCTCCGTCAAAGTAAACATGGTCTGTGTCACTATCTGTGAAGGTAATGGTTGGCGCTCCCGGAGCAAAGTCCTGAATCGTCAGCACTGCGGTGCTCTGGTCGCCGATTTCGACTCCGCCGGATGGGTTACTGAGGGTCAGATTAACTGTCTCGCTGCCCTCGGTCAGTGCGTCGGTCACAACAGGAACGGTAAAGATTTTCGGATTCGCGTCACCGTCAGCAAAATAAACCGTCCCGACAGTGGTTATATAGTCCAGCCCTGCCGTGGCCGTGCCGTCACCGGTGCTATAAACCGCGCTGACCACCCCGTCGCTGCCGCCGGTGCGGGTGACTGTAACAGTTGCCACACCGGCGTTCTCCGCTACACTGTAAATGGCTGCGCTAAACTGCAGCCGGCCTGGCTGAGCAATCTCATCGTCATTAATGGTCAAAACCGCGGTGCTCCGGTCACCGAGGCCGGCGCCGCCCGTGGGGTCACTGAGAGCCAAAGTAACAGTCAGGTTACCTTCAATTAAATCATCGGGTATGATCGGTATGGAAATCGTTTTGGGGTCTGTATCGAGGTTATCGAAGAACACCGTTCCCGTTGTATGAGTATAATCCCTTCCGGGTACTGCTGTATCGCCGCCGTCACCGGTGGCATAGACAACACTAACCACCCCGTCGCTGCCGCCGGTGCGGGTAACAGTGACTTCGGCAAAGCCGTCGTTTTCGGCCACAGGGTAAGTGGGCGCACCGAACTGCAAGTGTCCGGGGAGCAGGGGAAGTGTCCCAATGAACTGTCCTCGACTTTCCGGAACATATCCAACTGCAATTGAATTTACAGTAATAGTTCTGGAAGCAGCATCAATGACAAAAACCGAACCGTTAACTTCGCCCTTAGTATTGGTAACATAGATGCTGGCACCGGTTGGGTCGATGGATATCCCACAGGGGCTGTCTGCCGGGTCTGGCATGTATATTGTGTCAAAGACGGTATTTGTATCAGCGTCTATAACCGAAACAGAAGGAGGATTTGCCCCATTAGCCACATATACATAGCTTCCGTCGGGGCTAACTGTCACTCCAAGCGGATAATCGCCGACCGTTGCTATTGATGAAATAACCTCATCCGTAGCTGTGTTAATAACTGAGACGATACCAGGAGAGTTATCCCTGTTTGTCACATATGCTTTGGTCCCATCAGGGCTAAAGCACACGTCGTAAGGGCTTGTCCCAACATTTATTGTTTTTGATACAGTATTTGTTGCCGCATCTATAACAGATACGTTATTGTTGCTATAGTTTGTAACGTAAATCTTGGTGCCGTCAGGGCTCACCGCGACACCCCTCGGGCTAGCCCCGGCTCCCGTATTTACTGACGCATATACGGTATCATCGACAGTGTTTATCACAAAAACCGAGTCGCTATAACAGCTTGGCACATATGCCCAAGGTGAGACAGGGTTGCAGGCAACTGCATAAGGTCCGGGGTTAGAGCCTGTAATTAAGTCTATGGTAGTGGAAACGGTATTACTTGCGGAATCGACCACAGACACGGTGCCGTCACTGAAATTAGCGACATATACTTTTCTCCCGTCAGGGGTAATCCCTACCCCTTTGGGGGCACTTCCCACCGGAATGGTTTCAACTACAGTGTTGGTTGAGATATTGATTTTTGATACAGTACCGTCATTGTTGGCTATATAGGCAAAAGTTGGCGGCGCCACTGCCCCGGCAGGTACTGCAAAAGCGAACTGTGTCAGTATCAGAATCAGCGATAAAGCTATACTTGTCCACTTCTTTCTTCCGTCTCTGGTAATAGTCATTTGTTTTTCCCCTTTCAACGAGTATTCGGTACAAGAATGTTAAAAAGCCACCCCCCAAATTATACAACTGTACCCTAATCTCAGTTAAGGCTGTAATTTACATAACCATAAGAAAATTGTAACATTCCACCTACCCCAAAAAATATCACCTAAAAGAATGATTTTTCGACAAGTTGTTTCAGTCTACAAATACAAAGAACCGCCAAAATTGGCGGTTCTTAAGAAACGGGTTTATTCAATTTAAAGCGAAAACATCTTTGAAATCAATTCTGTTCTGGACTGGACGCCGGTTTTTAAGAATATGTTGTGGACGTGGGTTTTTATAGTATTAACACTCAAGAACAACTTGGTGGCCATCTCCTCGTTAGACTTGCCGTCAGCCAGCAGCCTGGCAATATCCTTTTCCCTTTTACTCAACCTGTCTAACAGGGACACATTTAGTCTTTGCATATTAGGGGTACTGGGCGGGCTTACCACTATAAAGATAGGGGATCCGTCTATGGCATCTTTGCGGGCAAAAACATGAAACAACCGTTTCCCCACGGGAGTGTTCAGATTTAAAGAATATGCCCATGGAGCAGTGTGGTCACTGTCACATTCGGCAGTGCCAACTTTTCGACAGCATACCTTTAACTGTTCTAACAGTTCACTTTCGGCTGTGTAACTGTTAGAATTATTAATCAGGTTTTTGGCAATGTCATTGATATATAGCAAGTCATACTGGAAATTGAAGATGAAAAACGCTTCATCAAAGAATTCAAAAACCTGGCTTAACCCCGTCTTTAAAATTTCGTTCTCCTGTACCAGCCTTAAATTTCTAAAAGCGGTACTTAGGTGGCGGCCCGCAAGCTGCAGGGCTTTCATCTCCCAGTCTTGAAAATCGCGCTGCCGCTTGTTGCGGTGAAGCGATATTTCCCCCACCAGTTTGTTCTCATCGAATACCTGCACACATGCTATATAATACATACCGTTTTTTAGGAGAAAATCCGCCCTGTGTTCGTTCTTTTCCCATTGGGTGTAATCCAGGTAATCGGAACTCCGGTCCACCGCAGGAATTGTCTGTCCTTCAAAAACAGCTTTTTTGTATGCGTCAAGTGGTTCGTAGTGGGATTTGTACTGTTCAAAAAGCCCCTCGCTCAAATCCTCGCTGTAGGAATCAACAAAATTTGTCCCCCGGGTTAGAAAAAATACCCCACTTTCGATGGGGACAATCTTTCTCAACCCACTTAAACCCACCTGCTGGAGCTTTCTGAGGTTGGGCGCATTATACATGGTTTCAATAAGACTATTTAGTTGACTAAATGGCAGCTCGCTAAAGACCCCCATTATTTTTTTCACCCCTTGGAACTTTGCCTCTAGGAATGTATAATTATGATAAATTCTTCCCGATAGGAGATTCTCCTTTATGTTTCGACATAACCGTAAAAATTTTTACATATTGTTAGTTGACGTTATCGCTTTTTATGTTTTCTTTACACTATGGGATGTCAATACCGTTATTCCGGTATTCCTGGATAAACTGGGGAGTCCTTCCTGGACAATCGGGCTGGCCAATTCAATCAAACAGCTAGGTTTCATCATACCCCAACTGGTATTACTGCCGCATATATATAAAATTGGCAGCCTTGTGCGCTTCATAAGAAAAGTGCTGTTTGTTAACAGGCCCCAACTCGTAGCCTTTTTAATACTTTTACTCTTGCTGAAACCGGGTAAGCCGATGGTTATTGCATTTATAATTTCCTTTGCGGTTTTAAACTTCGGTGAAGGTCTGACCCTCCTCCCCTGGATGGACCTTTTGGGCAGGACAGTTCAACCAAATACCAGGGGTAGGTTTTACGGCGCTGTTCAGGTCTTGTCCGGTTTGGCCGCTTTAGGTTCGGGGTATGTAATTTCTAAGTACATAGAAAACACCGGTTACCCCTTTCCGGTTAATTTTGTTTTAATATTCGGCTTGGGTTCAGTTATCATCCTGCCGTCCCTGTATTTATTCAAAATAGCCGAAGACCCGGTATTACCGGAAATTTCATTCCGCCCAAACTGGAGGATATCAGCAGTAAACTGTTTTAAAAACAAAGAGTTTATCCTGATGCTTGTTGTACAGATTCTAATTAGTGCCGATGCCCTGGCCCTGCCGTTTTACATTATCATGGTCAGACACAGGTTTGCGTGGCTGGCCTCATCAACCGGTACATACGTATTTTTGAGCATTATCGGTGGAAGATCG
>JAJZQD010000073.1 GCA_021847735.1 Bacillota bacterium
GCTCGGGATTAGGTTCACCTGGTGGTTCAGGTAATGGTTCAGCTAGAGGTTCAGGTAATCGTCCCCAGGCAGGCAATGCCCGGGCGGCAGGCAATGCCATTGGCGGCAGGATGACTCCGGTTGAAACAGGTCTGTATAATGAAACTTTAATAGAGATCACCAATGGTGTAAAAGAGGGTGACAAGGTAGTACTGCCCTCTGTCGCCGCAAGCAGCGGCAGCAGCAACAACAACAGAAGTCCCTTTGCCGGCGGAATGGGCGGCGGTAGAACGGGCGGCGCAGTTATGAGAACTCAGGGCGGCGGTGGTAATAATGACCATTAAAAGTGAAATTGAATCAGCAATGATTAGGTTAGTCGAAATCCGCAAGTACTATCAAACCGGTTCGATAACAGTAAAAGCCCTGGATGGAGTTAATGTTTCTGTTGAAGCCGGTGAACTGTTAGCAATCATCGGACCGTCGGGCTCAGGCAAATCTACGATGATGAACATGCTGGGCTGTTTGGATGTGCCTACCAGTGGGGAATATTATCTTGATGGCAAGGAAATCAGTAAATTTGATGAAGACGAACTGGCTGAAATTCGTAACAAAAAGCTAGGGTTTATTTTTCAGAATTTCAATTTGCTGTCACGGTTAACTGCTCTGGAGAATGTCGAATTACCATTGATTTATCGGGGCGTTGGGGCTACAGAACGGCGGGAACAGGCGATCAAGGCTCTGAGTATGGTTGGCCTGCAGGATCGTGTTCATCACACGCCTACTGAGCTTTCCGGAGGCCAGCAGCAACGGGTTGCCATCGCCAGGGCGTTAGCAGGCGATCCCCCGGTAATTCTGGCTGACGAGCCTACCGGAAACCTGGATTCCAAGTCTGGAAAAGAGGTTATGGAGATCCTCAAAGAGTTACATAATAATGGGAAAACGGTTATTATCATCACCCATGATTTAAAGGTAGCCGATCAAGCCGAACGGGTAATTAAGATGCAGGATGGATGCATAGTCAATGATGAGGGGGTAGCCTGATGAATTTATTGCAGGTAGTAAAACTTGCCATAGCCGGAATCCGGGCTAATAAGATGCGTTCTATCCTGACTATGCTCGGGGTAATTATCGGTGTGGCGGCGGTAATTGTTCTGGTATCCATTGGGCAGGGTGCCACAAAGTCTGTCACCGAAGGGATACAGGGTTTGGGCTCTAATCTGATTACCATATCCATCCGGAGCAATCGAGCCAATGAGAGTATCAGCTATGAAGACGTCATGGCCTGGCAGGACCGGGAAGGGGTAGCCGGTGTCTCACCTGATGTTACCGGCAATGTGAGTCTGAAATATGGTAACAAAAAATACGATACCAGTATGGAAGGCACCAATGCCGAATACGAACAGGTCCGCAACACAAAAGTGCAAGCCGGACGGTTTATCTTACCCATTGATTTGACCTTCCGCCAGAAAGTGGTTTTGGTGGGAACTACAGTTGCCGACGAACTGTTCGGGCAGGCAAATCCCATCGGCCAAACCATTAAAGTCAATGGTGCCAATTTTAAGGTAGTCGGGCTGCTGGAGGAGAAGGGAGCGGCTTCCTTTGGCTCTAATGATGACAGGATCATTATTCCCTTCACTACCGCGCAGGTGCTGACAGGCGGCAGAGGTGTAAGGCAAGTGTATGTGCAGGCTGATTCTCCTGACAGCGTAACCAGTGTGGTGGCTCAACTAGATAATTATTTATATAGGAAATTTAATAACAATTCTGATGCTTACCGGGTTAATAACCAAGCCGACATGCTTTCTACTGTAAATCAGGTTACCGGCGCATTAACTATGATGCTTGGCGGTATTGCCGGAATCTCTCTATTGGTAGGGGGAATCGGGATTATGAATATTATGCTGGTGACAGTAACTGAAAGAACCAGAGAAATTGGTGTACGTAAAGCTATCGGTGCTAAAAGAGGCGACATTCTGCGCCAGTTTCTGATTGAAGCTGTGGTGGTTAGCGGTTCCGGTGGAATAATCGGGATATTGTGCGGTTTTCTGTTATCAACGGCCGTGGGCTCACTGATGTCCATGGATACTTCAGTTTCGCCGCAAATAGTCGCGCTATCTTTTGGTTTCTCCGTGTTGGTGGGAATCCTATTCGGATTATATCCCGCCAACAAAGCTGCGAAGTTGAATCCCATTGAGGCCCTGAGATTTGAATAAAAGATTGGGGAGGTGTATGTATGTTTGAGAAAATAGCTGAAAGTCGGTTTAGGAAAGTTGTTGTAGCAGTATTGCTGATTGTTTTCGCAGTGGTGGCAACGGTCGGGGGGATAAAATATTACCGCTATAAATCAATCCAGCCTGTCTTGCAAAGTAAAACCTACCAAACTGCTGTCAAACTTATGGACATGGAAAGATATCCGAAAGCTGCCCTGACTAGGGAACAGGCTTTAAAGCTGCTGCCGGTTGTCAGGGAGTTAGCCGTCAATCCTTTGAATATCGGGAACGATACGGCTAAGAACCAGGCTTTGCTCGATGTTTTAAACTCCGACCAGAAGGATTTCCTCAACTACTCCATTATGCCGGGCAGGCGAAAAAATTCTTTTGTAGAAATTAATAAGAGTAAGTCTCAATTCAAACGTGACAACAGTCATAACAGTGACAAAGGCCGTCAGGATAAAGACAGAAAGAATTGGGTGCGCCGTCCCGGGCAAGGCGGCGAGTTCTTCGGCAGGTCCGGTATCGGGGCGTATGATGATTTATTAACGGTGTTACTGCAAAAAGCCTATTCATAAAATGCAAATAGGCCAATGCTGTAGAGCTGGGATGTGGTACAAATGTGGAAAAGCCTGAGAAAAACCCTGCGTTTTCAAATAGGTGCAATTGTTTCTCTAATACTGGCCATCTTATTGATGGCCTTTATCTCCATGCATATGGTTTCTGTCAAATATGACCGGGAAGTGCTGGCTGACAAACAGGAGAAGCTGGGTGTTATCACCCAAGGCATGAGCCGGGGGATTGCGGTGTTTATCGGTAATGGAGAAAGCCCGGAGGCCATCAGGAACTATTTTGAAAATCAGGCCGAAGGAATGGTCAGCACAAATCCCAGGATTATCGTGGGCTTGTATTTGCCAAAGATGGGGATTCACCATTTTTACGGCGAAATGACGAGGGGAAGCCGGATTATTTTGTTTCAGAAGCGTCCTGAGCTTAGAGAAGATGACGAGTTTTTTAATACCAAGGTCTCAGCAATCAGAGCCTCCCGGAATTTTATCGATGATCGCCGCCCTGGCGGCCCCCTGCTGGGTCGGGCGGAACCCGTTGTGGTTGAAGGCAGGTTATATGGAGCGGTTTTAACAGCTGAACAGGTACAGCCCGGGCTTACAATTTTCAGGACTGTTACTAGGGTAGTATTCTTTTTGGTCCCCCTGGCCCTAATCGGGGGTATATTATCCATGGCTTTTCTGTTGGCCAGGCTTAAACGAGGTGTCAGGCAGATTACATCCGGTGTCGCAGCCATGGAAAAAGATGCGAGCTTCAGGCTTATACCTCCGGTATCTGGTGAACTGGGGGAGATTTCCCTTGCTATTAATAAAATGGCTGACGTTGTTGAACAAAAAGCTATTTTGGAAGAACAGCTCGAGAGGTCTTCACATCTGGCATCTCTGGGCAGGCTAGTTGCCGGAGTGGCTCATGAGATCAGAAATCCGCTGGGAATTATGAAGGCCACTGTCCAGGTGATGCAGGATGAATTTGCGGGGCAAGAGCAACATCAGGAATATCTGATGGTATTAAACGAACAGATAGATCGGCAGAATAAGATTATCCGGGAATTGCTTGACTATGCAAAACCGGTGCCCCCCATATTCCAGACAGTCAATGTAAATGATATAGTCAAATCACTGTTTGGTTTCTCCAAGTCGTATTTTCAGCAGCAGCAGGTTGAGGCTCATTTTGAACCGGCTGATGATTTACCTCCGGTCAGTGCTGATGTTGAAAAACTCAAACAGGCTTTTCTCAATCTGATGTTTAATGCGGTAGAAGCCATGCCTCAGAGAGGACAGCTCACTGTGCGGACAACCTCTAAGGATGATTCTACCGTAGTGGAGTTTATTGATAATGGGCGGGGGATTCCGGAAGGTGACATTGCCAGGCTGTTTGACCCGTTCTTTACGACCAAAAACACAGGAACCGGTCTCGGACTTGCCATGGTACACAGTATTATCGAGCTTCATGATGGGAAAATTGAAGTGCAGAGTAAACCGGGTGAAGGTTCTGTTTTTCGGATCATTCTGCCTGTAGAGCAGGGGGAGGCGTGAGACCAGTATGGAAGCAACTATTCTGATTGTTGACGATGAACAGCATATGCGCTGGATTATTGAAAAAACGCTGGCCAAAGAGGGTTATAAAACTGATTCTGCCGCCACAGGTGCGGAAGGGTTAGCCAAACTGCAGAGTACCGGTCCGGATCTTGTGCTGCTTGACTTGAAACTGCCGGATATGAATGGTATTGAGGTCCTACGTTCGATGAAACAGGAACAGCCCCGGGTTCCGGTGATTATGATCACAGCCCACGGGACTGTGGAAAGTGCTATCGAAGCGATGAAGATAGGGGCTTCTGACTATATTTCCAAGCCTTTTGACATTGAAGAACTCAAAATCATTATCCACCGCTGCCTGGAGGTTGTTGAGCTGGCTACAGAGGTGGATTACCTTAGAGATGAGCTGGAGGATAAGCTTAACACTTCTCTGATTGGCCGAAGCAGAGTTATCAGCGAATTGCAGGAATTAATCGCCAAGGTGGCTGATACACCGGCGACGGTGCTGATCGAAGGAGAAAGCGGCACAGGTAAAGAAGTAGTAGCCCGACTGCTGCATACCGGCGGGAGTAGGGCTAAGAAGCCATTTGTGGCTCTAAACTGTGCGGCAATTCCGGAAACCTTGCTGGAAAGTGAGTTATTCGGTTATGAGAGAGGCGCTTTTACCGGGGCTGATACCAGAAAAAAAGGTAAATTTGAAATTGCCTCCAGTGGCACGATATTTTTAGATGAAATAGGTGAGATATCCCTGCATATCCAGGCCAAGCTGCTGCGGGTTCTGCAGGAAAAGGTGTTTGAACGGGTGGGCGGCAATGAACAGCTGAAGATGGAGGCAAGAGTCATCGCTGCTACTAACCGTAACCTTAAAAAATGTGTGCGGGAAGGTACTTTTAGGGAAGATTTGTATTACCGCCTGCAGGTGATTCCCATTAACATGCCTGCTTTGCGGGAACGAAAAGAAGACATCCCTGATTTGGTTAACTGTTTTTTGCGAAAATACGATTACCGCGGCAGAATCAAGGGCTTGACTGCCGAAGCTTTTGAGAAACTGCAGGGGTATGACTGGCCGGGTAACATCCGGGAATTGGAAAACGCTATCGAAAGAGCAGTAATTCTATGCAACCAGGATTATATTACACCTGCCTACCTGCCCATGGAAATGGCAGATCAAATTGAGACATCCCATGAATTTACAATGACCCTGCCTCCCCAGGGCATCTCCCTGGAAACGGTGGAACGGGAGCTCATCTTAATGGCCCTTGAAAGGAGCAGGGGTAACCAGACCAAGGCCGCGAGGCTTCTGGGAATAACAAGGTCTGCCCTGATATACAGGATTGAAAAATATGGCATAGGTGACCGCTAATAAACTGGGAAAAGCCTGCATCGAAAGATGCAAGCTTTTTTCTTTTTACTGTTTAAAGAATAACTTCAACTTCAACTGGAGAAATTTCTATAGAGGGCATTTAGTTAATCTGCTTTTACTTTGCCATTGCAAACTGGAAAATAGAAAGAGAGTGATCAGAGGGTGTATGTTTACGTGGAGAGGGCTCCGGCATATGTTGCAGCTGCAAAGATACTTTTAGCGGCTACCGGCCCTGCCCAGCGATTAGTCCAGGGACCGGCTCTGACTCATTTTATGTGCAACCGCCAGGCGTTAAAAATTCTCGGAAATGATAACTATCAGAAGCAGGCCGAAATTGCCGGGGAGTTTTCAGCAGACCTTGATAAGGGAGTGTCTTGGGCTGACCAGGGGTTTAAAAATATGTCTCATTTCATGAATCCCGGGAACAATAAGGGTATCTACGGCTGGACTGATGCCGTAAGGGAGTGCAGCCTGTTCTGGAACAAAGCCCTACACAACTGGCAGGACAGAAATTACGAAAAGTCCTTTTATTATTTGGGTGCCGCCGTACACCTGGTCCAGGATATCTGTGTGCCGCATCATGCCATGGGCGTACTTTTTGACGGGCATCAGGAGTATGAAGCCTGGGTCGAAGAAAACCGGTATAACTACAGAGTCGCAGACCAGGGGATTTATGGCCTGGGTGAGTCGCCGGGGGATTGGATTAGGGCTAATTCTTGCTTTGCATTAAAACACTATGATTTGGTGGGGGCGTCATCTGGAAGGCAGGACTATCACCAAGCTACTCAGCTTCTGCTAACCAGGGCCCAGAGAGTGACTGCGGGTTTTTTGAGCTGTTTTCTCACTAAGATGGGAATATAGGCTGGTGTAGAGTGGTATATTGGGAGGTTTGATATTTTGCTGACCTGGATTTTAGCAATTTTATTGTTAACGAGTTCTGTTTCGGGATGCTCTGTACAAAATCCGGCCAAGAAACCGGCACCACAGCCGGGGAAAATTACAGATAACCGCAAAAACACTGCCGGCGATGAACAGAGCAAGATGCGCCTGCCCTGGGAAAACGACCCGGCTTTTATCAAGGCCAAACAGGAGAACAGGACACCGGTACTAATAGCCAGCTATAGTGCCACTCTGCCTGACCCGATTCTCGGGGAACGTCATAATATTTCCCTGGCTGCCGATATTCTGCGCGGTGCAGTTGTCAAACCTGGACAGGTTTTCTCCCTTAATGCCCGGCTCGGATGGCGCTCCGCGGGCCGGGGCTTTCGGCCGGGCCCCATGTACCAAGCGGGCAGGATAGTATCCACTGTGGGCGGGGGAGTATGCAAAATCGCTTCTGTCATCTATAATGTAGCCATTTTAGCCAACCAGGAGATTGTTGAACGGCATCCCCATTCCATGACAGTTCCCTATGTGCCGCCTGGCCAGGATGCCACCATATCATATGGAACCAAAGATTTTAAGTTTAGGAATACCACTGGCGAACCTATCCTGATTTGGGCCAGGAACACGGGTGGAACCCTGTATATGGCTTTTTACGGGTCAAAGGCAGGGCCCCGGGTCAGGTGGACTCACAAGACCCTTAGTAAATCCAAAACCTGGACCGAGTATACCTATGATAGTAAAATGTCTGAAGGCATGGAGAAGGTGGAGGTTCAGGGGTCAGACGGCATCGCGGTTCACTCCTGGATTACCGTTACGGACAAAAACGGTAAAGAAACCGTGAAAGACCTGGGGGTCAGCTCCTACCGCCCCTGCCCCAGGGTAGTGGTGAAAGGACGGGCACCTGAGTAACCCCATTAATGCCCGGTGATGTTTTCGATATCTTCCAGGGTGGTTTCACTGAATAAATCCAGATAGGTCGGAGCAAAGTTAGTGTTGATTGAACGACCAGTCTGTCTATCCGAGGACATTTGCGAGGCTCCTTGTGTTTGCTGAAGCTGGAGGCCGGCCTGACG
>JAJZQD010000074.1 GCA_021847735.1 Bacillota bacterium
CTTTGTGCCAAAGAATTTCCGTATAACTATGGCAGTACGGTAGTATTAGCAGGACGGTTTTATATATGACGGTAGTATGGCAGGACGGGATGAATACGTCTGTATTTTAACACTCCTTTCCGGGGGTGTTTTATTTTTACATAAAAAAAATTGAAAGGATGTGAAGGATTTGTGCTTTAAAAGCAAAAAACTGATGGCAGTCTTGACCGGACTGCTGATTATAGGGTTGGTACTGGCCGGTTGTGGGCAATCCGCCTCCACCACCAAAGAATCTAAGGACTCAAACGAACCTTATAAGATTGGCGCCGTTTTTGATATTTCGGGGAAGTCTTCCTCACTGGGAATTCCTGAAAGAGACACGGCCGAAATGGTTGTAGCCGAAATCAATAAAAACGGTGGAATTAACGGCCACCAAATCGAGATGACAGTACTAGACAGTAAAAGCAATGAAACTGAAGCCGCACTGGCAGCGAAAAAGCTGGTCCAGCAAGGTGTTTCAGCTATTATAGGCGCCAGCACCAGTGGTACAACCATGGCTATGGTTGATATCGTCCAAAATGCCAACATTCCCCTCATTTCCTGTGCTGCCAGTGTGCGGATTGTTGAACCTGTGGCAGAACGCAAATGGGTGTTTAAAGTAGCCCAAAGTGACAGCTTTGTGGCCCAAAATATTGTTGAATACATAAAATCCAAAGGGTTAACTAAAGTGGCCCTGGCAACAGCTAATAATGCGTACGGTGACAGCGGCCGGACTGAATTTGAAAAAGCCGCCAAAGCCGGAGGAATCACCATTCTAACTGAACAGAAGTTTGAGCAGGATGCGACTGATATGACCCCCCAACTGACTAATATCAAGAAACTTACCCCCGATGCCGTTATTGCCTGGGCTATTCCCCCGGCAGCCTCCAGTTTTACGGCCAACTACCGCCAGATGGGCATTAAAGCCCCTCTGCTGCATAGTTCGGGTGTAGGCAATAAAACCTTTATTGAATTATCAGGCAGCGCTGCTGAAGGCGTGGTTTTTCCCGTGGGACGCCTGTTAGTGGCAGAACAGCTTCCTGATACCGACCCGCAGAAAGCGGTTACCACTAAATATGCCGACCAATATGAGCACATATTTGGCCCCAGAAGCACCTTCGGCGGCCATGCCTGGGATGCTGTAAAAATAATTGCCCAGGCAATGGGCAAAGTAGGCTCCGATCCCTCTAGAATAAGGGATGAAATCGAAACAACCAGCTTTACCGGAGTTACTGCAGTGTTTAACTTTACCCCCCAGGACCACAGCGGTTTAACGAAAGACTGCCTCAAAATGGTGACAGTTAAGGATGGGAAATGGGCATTAGCCCAATAACCGGGTGTATTAATAAACGGAATCTTGCCTCTGATTGAGGCAAGAAACAACAAAATATTTATTTACAGGGAAGAAACTTTATGCTATGATTTTCCTAACATTACTCAAGCAAAAGTGATGACGGAGACAAGTAAGTTGCCTTGGTTTGCCCAGGGAGGAAAGGCCAGAGACTGAAAGCCTTTCCCTTATCCGACCAACCGAAATTCCCTCTTGAACTGCAGGCTGAAGGGTTATCCATTGCAGGATTACTCTGTAGGCCGTGCCGGCACTCCACCGTTAACAGGTAGAGGGTATCAGCCTAACTGGCTCGTACCTGCACAATGAGAGGGTTACAGCTGTAACCAATGTGGGTGGTACCGCGTGAAGTATAACTTCTCGTCCCTGTATGGATGAGAAGTTTTTTATTTGTCATGGTTTCGAACGGGTTTGTTAGAACGGTTAAGGCCTATCTTTATGAGGCCACGGCAGGATGGAAAACCCGCCACCTTTTAGGAGAATGGCAGTATGGATACGGCTTAAAAGCCTGACTTAAATCATACTCCTTGCAAGGTGCTTGACTATAATTAAACAATTTTGAGGAGTGTGAGATGGTGTTACGGTTTAGGAGAATGTCCGCCATTCTGGCAATTGCCCTTATACTGGGTCTGTTGTTAACCGGTTGTGGCGGCGGAAATGCAAACACAGAAAAAAGTGCTACCACTGAAACAAAGGAACCATACAAAATCGGAGCGATTTTTGATATCTCCGGGACGTCTTCCTCTCTGGGCATTCCCGAAAGAGATACTGTCCAGATGATTGTCGACGAAGTCAACAAATCCGGAGGCATCAACGGCCATCCTATCGATTTGATCATGCTTGACAACAAAAGTAATGAAACCGAGTCTGCACTGGCTGCGAAAAGCCTGATTCAACAGGGTGTTCTGGCTATTGTAGGTCCCAGTGCCAGCGGAACGACAATGGCCATAATAGAAGCAGCCCAGAAAGGTGAAACCCCGTTGGTTTCCGCAGCGGCCAGCATTCGTATAGTTGATCCGGTAAAGGACCGCAAATGGGTGTTTAAAACCGCCCAGAGTGACAGCCTGGTAGCTGCCAAGATTGCTACCTACCTTAAATCAAAAGGCCTGACAAAAATTGCCTTTGCCAGCATGAACAATGCCTTTGGTGACAGCGGGCGGGCCCAATTTGAGAAGGCTGCAGCTCAAGAAGGCATTACCATTTTGGTTAAAGAAAAATTTGAGGCCACCGACACCATAATGACATCCCAGCTTACCAACATTAAGAAAGCGGCGCCTCAGGCAGTTGTAGCCTGGGCTATCCCGCCATCCGCTTCCAGTTTCACCGCCAACTTCCGTCAACTAGGCCTTACCATGCCGCTTATCCACAGCCATGGTATCGGAAACAAAAAGTTCATTGAACTGGCCGGTGACGCTGCCAATGGAGTAGTATTCCCGGTAGGTAAACTGCTGGTTGCGGAAGGCCTGCCTGACACCGACCCGCAAAAAGCCGTACTCGTTGATTATGCCACCAAGTTCGAAGCCAATAAGTTCGGCACCCGGAATACCTTTGGCGGCCATGCCTATGACGCTATCCAGATAGTTATCGATGCAGTCAAAAAGGCAGGGCCCGACAAAGCGAAAATCAGGGATGAAATTGAGAAAACCCAAAATTTCACCGGAATTTCCGGAGTATTTAACATGTCACCCACCGACCACAACGGCCTGTCTCTAGACAGCATGGTTATGGTGGAAATCGTTAACGGCAAATGGGTTCTCGCCAAATAATTTTTAGGCAGCAACTGTTCTGGGAGGTCCCTCCGGGGCCTCCTAAGAACGGCTAACAACCAAAGGAGGAAGCCATGACCCTAGCCAGTGAATTGCTACAGTATATCCTCAGCGGCCTGACAATGGGAGGAATTTACGCCCTGGTGGCTCTCGGATTTGTAATTATACATAATGTTACAGGGATTATCAATTTTGCCCAGGGAGAATTCGTTATGCTGGGGGCCATGTTCATGGTTACTTTGGTCGGGCTCAAGGTCCCTACCCCTCTAGCTTTGATAATTTCTATAATCCTGGTTATGATTGTGGTAGGATTAATAGAGTTTGGGGCAATCCGCTCCGCCAGGAAGGCTTCGCCTGTCACACTTGTTATTATCACTATTGGTTTGTCAACCGCTATAAGAGGTATTGCTTTACTGGTGTGGGGCACCAACCCTTACAGACTTGAACCCTTCACCAAAGGAGGTCCCATTAATATCGGTGGGGCAACTATCATTCCCCAAAGTCTTTGGATTATCGGCACAACCGTGGTTGTCCTGGTGTTAACCTACTTTCTCTTTGAATACACCTATTTTGGCAAAGCCCTCAGGGCCTGCATGGTAAACAAATTTGCCGCCCGCTTGATGGGTATCAGTCCCCAGAAGATGTCTTTATTCGCTTTTGTTTTCAGCGCAGCACTTGGTGCGCTGGCAGGTATTGTCATCGCTCCTATTACCTACGTAACTTATGACATGGGCCTAATGCTTGGCCTCAAGGGCTTTGTCGCGGCGGTGCTGGGTGGCCTTAGCAGCACTCCGGGTGCCGTAATTGGCGGCCTTGCTCTGGGGGTAATTGAGTCCCTTGGTGCCGGGCTCGTGTCTTCAGGATATAAAGATGGAATTGCCTTTATCATCCTCCTGTTAGTATTATTCTTAAAACCCGGAGGAGTCTTCGGTACATCCGGCAGTAAACGCGTCTAAATTCAGCGGTCGGAATACATCGGCCAATGAAATTCCTGTTCGGGAGGATCAGAATGAAAGATTTAACCAGGCGAAAACGTTTAAGACACTCTCTTATTGTTCTTTTTACCTTGTTTATTTTTTCGCTTCCCTTTTTGATTACGAATAATTACTATCTCAGTGTCTTAGTTATTATAGGTATTCACACAACCGTTGTAGTTGGCCTTTGCCTGCTAATGGGTTACGCCGGCCAGATTTCTCTGGGCCACGCAGCTTTTTACGGTCTCGGTGCATATGCCTCCGGAATTTTAACATCAACTTACGGCATCTCCCCATGGCTGGCCATTCTGGCCGGGGCGGTGGGGACCGGTCTAATAACCTATACAATGGGGATTCCTATTTTCAGACTAAAAGAACACTATCTCGCTTTGGCCACCCTCGGTTTAGGACTTATCATCCACGTGATTTTCGTTGAAGAAGTTGAATTGACCGGCGGCCCGTCGGGCCTTAGTAAAGGGATACCCTACCTGTCTATCGGCAAGCTGGTGTTAAACACTGATTTCAGATACTATTTTCTGGTGTGGGCGATAGCCCTGGCGGCCATCATCCTTGCTAACAATGTGGTGCATTCCCGCATCGGGCGTGCCTTGAGATCAATTCACGGCAGCGAATTTGCCGCCAAGAGTCTTGGGGTTGACACCGATAAATTCAAGCTGCAGGTTTTTGCACTGAGCGCTATCTATGCCAGCGTAGCCGGCAGCCTGTACGCCCATTACATCACCTTCATCAGTCCCAGCCCCTTTGGCCTGATGACATCCATTCAGTTCGTTGTCATGGCAGTGGTTGGCGGCCTGTCCAGTATCTGGGGTCCTATCTTAGGGGTAACAGCCGTTACCCTCCTTACAGAGGCATTAAAGTCCATTATACCCCAATTAATACCCCAGGCAGGTGGGGAATATGAAATTGTTATTTTCGGACTTATCCTTGTTATAACTATGATTTTCCTCCCGGAAGGCCTTACTTCCGGCCTGCTCAAACTTTACGAGGGCTGGCGGTACAGAAAGGAGCGGGCTGATGAAATTCCTTGAGATAAACGACCTGACCAAAAGCTTTGGCGGCGTTCAGGCGGTCAATGATGTGAGCTTTTCTGTTGACAAGGGTGAAATCGTTGCGGTCATAGGCCCTAACGGTGCCGGCAAAACAACCCTGTTTAACCTGATGACGGGGATTTACCAGCCAACTCAGGGCAGTGTCGTTTTTAAGGACACTGATGTTACCCGCCTGACAGCTTACCAGGTGGCCCAACTGGGTATTGCCCGGACATTCCAGAACCTGCAAATATTTAATAATATGACCGTCCTGGAAAACGTTATGGTAGGACGGCACACTAAAAGTAAAACAGGCTTTTTGGGCGCTGTATTCCCGTTGGGGCCGGTGCAGCGGGAGGAACGGGAGATTGTAGAAAAGTCTTTAGATAATCTAGCCATGGTGGGCTTGGCGGATAAGGCCCTGGAAGCAGCCAACAGCCTTCCCTACGGGCAGCAAAAAATGTTGGAGATAGCAAGGGCTGTCGCCCTTGAGCCGGAACTGCTGCTGTTGGATGAACCGGCTGCGGGGCTTAATTCCACTGAAACCCGTGAACTGGTTGAAATTATATATGGTCTTAGGGACCGGGGTGTTACAATTTTACTGGTGGAACACGATATGGAAACAGTTATGGAGATAACGGATCGGCTGGTGGTGTTGGACTTCGGCAATAAACTCGCGGAAGGCACCCCTTATGAAATTCAAAACAACCAGGAAGTTATCGCCGCTTATCTTGGGGAGGAGGGTCTCGGATGCTAAAGGTGGTAAAGCTTGATACCTATCACGGAAGGATTCGGGTGCTGAATACCATTTCTTTGAATGTTGAAAAAGGGGAAATCGTGACTATCATTGGAGCCAACGGGGCCGGTAAAAGCACCCTGCTTGGCACAATAGCCGGTATTTACAAGCCTAAAGCCGGTCAGATTTACCTGGGAACAAAACAAACCAGCTGCCTGCCTGCCGAAAAGGTAGTCAGGGAAGGCATCAGCCTGGTGCCCGAACGCCGTGAAGTATTTGATTCCCTGTCGGTAATTGATAACCTCAAACTGGGCGCCTATCATCGCTACAGAAACGATAGGAATAACATTGACAATGACATAGAAAACGTATTATCTCTGTTCTCTGCCCTTAGGGGCAGGGAACAACAACTGGCCGGCACCCTAAGCGGCGGGGAACAGCAGATGCTGGCTATTGGACGCGGACTGATGGCTAATCCCAAGGTGCTTATGCTGGATGAACCGTCAGTAGGGTTGGCTCCCCTTATTGTCAAAGAGATTTTTGAAATCCTGGTTAGCCTGAAAAAACGCGGCACAACCATTCTGATGGTTGAACAAAATGCCCGCGCGGCGCTAAAAGTGGCCGACCGGGCATATATCCTCGAACGGGGGGCTATATCTTTGGCCGGAAAAGCCAGAGATATGCTCCAGGACGCCAGGGTGCAGTCAGCATACCTGGGGGCCAGGCTTCACGCCTAATTCAGTATCCGGCAACCGCAGACCAACCAAAGTTTTTCATTAACCGGAACTATAATAGCCGGCCCGGAATATCATGATTTTAAGTTAATTTAATATCTCCCCATGAAAAGTAATGACGGAGACAAGTAAACTACTTAGTGCCTTACAGGGAAAAAGGGCCGGCGATTGAGAGCCTTTTGGGCAACGGGTATTTGAAATTCCCTCCGGAACTGCAAGCTGAAAGGCTGCCTATTCCGGTGTTCTGGTAGGCTTCGCCGGCACTCCACCGTTAACAGGCAGAAGGTATCAGCTTTGGCATAGGCCGCCCGGTAATTTAACGGTCCAGCAAAGCCCGTACCTGCAGAATGAGACGGTTACAATTGTAACCAAATTTGGGTGGTACCACGTGGAGCATGGCTTCTCGTCCCTACAGGATGGCCTGGGCCATTCCGCCAGCCGCTTCCAGCTTAACAGCTAACTACAGGCAAACGGGTTTGACGATGCCCCTTATCCACAGCCACGGTATCGGTAACCAGACGTTTATTAGGTGTTACCGGCATCTTTAATATGTCGCCTACAGACCACAACGGCCCGTCTAAAGATGACCTGGTGATGGTGGAAATCAAAGACAAAAAGTGGCAGATTGTAAAATAGTACTGAGATGAGGCTGTCCCAAAAAGGGGCGGTCTCCATTTTGGGAACGCAAGCAAGGAAGGGCAGGTATATTCCTCCCTCTATTATCTTTTATTTTCTTTAATATACTCTTGTATTCTTAGGTTTTCACATTTTTCAAAACGAGCCGTCTGGACAATATGAACATTTATGCATAAAACTGGTAGGGC
>JAJZQD010000075.1 GCA_021847735.1 Bacillota bacterium
GCCGGTCTACCTTCCTTCTTCAAGCAGCGCTGGAATGCGTAAATCCGCAGTGATAAATTGATAATTGATGAAAGGAGCGCAAGAAATGGCTGTTAATTTAATAAAGGAAAGATGGACCAGTAAAGTTGCTGAACTGACCATCGGCGGCAGTCTGAAAGTTGGGGGTGAGACTACCCTTCCATTCCTGCAGTTTGAAGGTGCAATTCCCAACAAGCCGCTTGCTGTTCTGGAAGTTTTTGATCAGGAGCCGGTAGATTGGCCCGATATGCTTAAAGAGGCTTGGGCCGGTGTTTTAAATGATCCCGTGGCTTGGGCCAAGAAGTGTGTTGAGTACGGCGCTGATGCTGTAGCCCTGCGTTTAATGAGCGCTCATCCCGACTGGAGCGACGCTTCAGCTGATGATGTGGCTAAAACCGCCAAGGCTGTTGCCGAAGCTGTTAATGTACCGCTCATCGTTATCGGCTGTGGTGTGGAAGAAAAAGACGGTGTAATTCTGCCGGTTATCTGTGACGCCTTAAGTGGCAAGAACTGCCTGATTGGCTGCGTTACACCTAACAACTATAAGTCCATTACCGCTGCTGCCATTGGTGGAGGCCACAGTCTCATTGCATCCTCCCCGTTGGATATCAACCTGGCAAAGCAGTTAAACATCCTGATTACTGAAATGGCGATGCCTGTTGAGCGTATCTCCATTGACCCGATTGTCAGTGCACTGGGTTATGGTATTGAGTATGCTTACTCCATCATGGAGCGGGCTCGCATGGGCGCACTGACCGGTGACAAGATGCTGGCTGTGCCTGTTACCTGCTTTGTAGGTGCAGAATCCTGGAAATCCAAAGAAGCCAGAGACCCTGATGTTCCTGAGTGGGGTCCGCAGGCCGACCGGGCTATTCTCTGGGAAGTTATGACTGCCACCAGCTTTGCTTCTGCCGGTGGTTCCATCATGATTATGCGCCACCCTGAGTCTGTAAAGAGATTCAAGGCATATGTGGATGAACTGATGGTATCCAACGCTTATTAATTGTTGAATAAGGGAGGATTGAAGAATTAATGTTTGAGATTATCGGTGAGAGAATTAACGGTCTCTTCAAAGACATTCGCGAAGCTATCGCGGCAAGAGACCCTAAGCCCCTGCAAGATTGGGCTGTAAAACAGGCTGAAAAGGGCGCTTACTGGCTGGACGTTAACACCGGACCTATCGCCAGTAAGGAAGAACAAGCTGAAATCATGGCCTGGATGGTTAAGTCTGTACAAGAAGTGGTTGACCTGCCCTGTTGTATCGACACCACCAACATTGCTGCAATGGAAGAAGGCCTGAAGGTACACAAAGGCAAAGCAATGGTTAACTCCACCACTGCCGAGCAAGCCAAGATGGATGTAATCTTCCCCCTGGCTGCTAAGTACAATGCCGCTGTTGTAGCTCTGACCATGAATGAAAAGGGTGTTCCCAAGACTGCTGACGACCGCATCGCTCTGGCTATGGAATTGGTAGCCAATGCTGATGGTTACGGTATTCCGATGCAGGACCTGTACATTGACCCCCTGGTACTTCCCTGTAACGTTGCTCAGGAGCATGGTCCGGAAACTCTGGAAGCCTTACGGCAGGTTAAACTGCTGGCAAACCCGGCTCCCAAGACTACCGTTGGTTTATCCAATATTTCCCAAAAGGCTCCGAACCGTCCGTTGATCAACCGGACTTACCTGGCTATGGCTATGGTTTGCGGGCTTGATTCTGCTGTAATGGACGCAGATGATGATGAACTTGTTGATACCGCTGCTACTGCCAGTATCATACTGAACCAGTCCATCTACTGCGATTCTTATCTGAAAATTTTCAGACAGAAGTAATTTAGTTTAAAACAAATAATTTGTGATACCTGGGAGGAGAGCTTCCTTAAAAGGAGGCTCTCCCCAATTAACTTCTCTCTTTAGGAGGAGACCTGATGGAAAATAATGTTCGTGTAGGAGTCTTTTTCTGTAACTGTAATGGTAAGCTAGCTGAAAAAGTCGACTACGGTTTTATTGTCTCCGAAGTCAAAAAACTTCCTGTAGTTGAATATATTCGTGAGAGTCAGAACCTGTGTGCCCACCTGGAAGGGGAACTGATACAAAAAGAAATTACCAAGCATCAGTTAAACAGGGTTGTTGTAGTTGGATGTGCTGAGGCGAGAGGGGAAAAATTTTTTACTGGTGTTTTGAAAAAAGCCGGGTTAAACCCGCATCATTTTTCCATGGTACCCATACTTGAAGAATGTAGTTCTGTACACGGCAATGGTAACGCTGTTACCGCCAAAGCTCTGGAACTTACCATGATGGGTATTTCCCGGGCTGTTCAGCTGGACGAAGTTGGTTTTGGTGAATTCGCCGTTGAACGAAGTGTATTAGTTATAGGCGGTGGTCTTGCCGGCCTGGAAACTGCCTTGGAATGTGCCGACCGGGGTTTTAAAGTTGTTCTCCTTGAAAAGGACGAAAAGCTGGGCGGCAGGTTGTTAAGGGTTAATACTATATTCGGTGTCGCTAAGAAACCGGCTGATTTGCTGCAGGAAAAAATCAAAGCTGTGGAGGGGAATACCAATATTGAGGTGTTCACCGGTTCCCGGTTAGTTGATTTGGACGGCGCAATAGGTGATTATACAGCTTACCTGTGTAAAGGCGGCACGGAGGTCAAGATTAAAGTCGGCGCTATCATAGTGGCCACAGGTGTACAGACAATATTTTGTCCGGTTAAATACGGTCTCGGGATAGCGGATAATGTTATCGGTCAGATGAAATTGGAGCGAGTGCTTGCTGACGGTAAGGACTTTACCCAAAAGAGAATTTCTTTTATAGTGGGTAAAGCAACCGAGGATTATAATTTATCCTTTATTGTTGGTCTGAAAAACGCTCTGCTGCTTCGGAAAAAATTTAATGCTACAGTTAATTTCTTCTATACCAATGTTAAGGTAGGCGGCGATAACTGGGAGGCATTATATACCGAAGCAAGAGCTGCCGGTGTCAATTTCTTTAAGTTTGTCGATAATTTTGAGATTGCTGCCCAAAACGGAGAAATTACAATTAACTACGAAGACCCGTTCTTACAGGGTAAGTTACCGGGAACTCATAAAATTAGCTCCGATTATATTGTTTTACCTGAGGAAATCGTACCTGCTGAAGGGACCGAAGAATTGGCAAAAATCCTTAAACTGGAGCTCGGTCCGGGGTCCTTTTTCGGAGCAGACAATGCTCATTTACTTCCCGAATATACATCACGGGATGGTATCTACCTTGTCGGCGGTTGCCAGTTCCCATGTATGATGTCTGATATAGAAATCTCTGCCAAGACAGTTGCCGAAGAAATCCTCAAAAAGCTTTACGCCGATAAAGTCCTCGTTGAACTCACTTCACCCACCGTCGACGCTACAAAATGTGTTGTCTGCCTTACCTGCTACCGCTGCTGTCCTCACCAAGCCATCACCGTCGAACACCGGGAAGAATTTAAGAACCTGTATAAATCCGCTGCCCAGATGAATCCTCTGGCCTGTCGGCGCTGTGGCGTTTGTGCGGCCGAGTGCCCTGGTAAGGCGGTACAGCTGCCGGATTATACAGATGCTCAGATTCTGGCCCAGTTGGAAGCAATGGAGGGATAATATGAGTAATGGAAAAGATTTTCAACCCAAAATTGTTGCCTTCTGTTGTGAGAATTCCGGTTGGTTGGCGGCTGAAGCTGCTGCCAGACTCGAACTTGGCTATCCGGAAAAGGTTGAGCTGATCAAGCTGCCGTGTTCCGGTAAAATAGATGTACTCTATTTTATGAAGGCAATGGAAAAAGTGGATGGGGTTATGATTCTGGCCTGTCAGAAAGAGAACTGCAAGTTCCTGAAGGGGAATGAACGGGCAAAGTCGAGGGTGCTGCAAACCCAGCGGTTGCTAAAAGAAATCGGTATCGAGGAAGACAGGGTAACCATTCAATATCTGGCGGCTAATATGGGTAATAAATTCGTAGAAATCGTCCAGAACATGTATGATAAGGTCAGAGAATTAGGACCAAATCCTGGGAAGGTGATAAAATGATCGTTGCGGAGAGAAAACCCATTGATGAAATTTTAGGCTTTTTAAGTAAGCACCAGAAGATTATGCTCCTCGGCTGTGGCGGCTGCGTAACTGTATGTCTGGCCGGCGGCGAAAAGGAAGTTGGCATTCTGGGTTCTGAATTGGCGATGGCACGCGCTAAAGAGGGAAGACCGCTGGAAGTTGTACAGCGGACGATTGAAAGACAATGTGATTTTGAATATTTTGAGGGGATCCGGCACGAAGTCAAAGATGTGGATGCTATCTTATCCCTTGCTTGTGGTATCGGTATTCAAACCGTAGCTGAAGCTTTCCCGGACAAAGTTGTTTGGCCGGGAGTAAACACCAAGTTCCTGGGTGTAAATCAGAATGTCGGTGTTTGGGCAGAAAGATGTCAGGCTTGCGGACAGTGTGTTCTGGATAAAACCGGCGGTATTTGCCCTGTAGCCCGGTGTTCCAAGAGTATCTTCAACGGTCCCTGCGGCGGTTCCCAACATGGCAAGTGTGAAGTTTCCGCGGATACCGACTGTGCATGGGCCCTTATCCATGACCGCCTAACCCGTTTGGGTCAGGTCGATTCCATGCGTGAGATTTTACCGGTTAAGGATTGGTCTCACAGCAGAGATGGCGGTCCCAGAAAACTGGTAAGGGAGGACTTGACACTTGAAAGCGGGAAGTAATCTTGAGCGGATGTTAGAAGCCGGCCATTTTGCCGTTACCGGTGAAATTGGACCGCCTAAAAGTTGGGATGGTGCGGTTGTACAGCACCACGCCAAAATGATGAAGGGTTATTGCGAATCCTATAACCTTACTGATAATCAGACTGCTATTGTCCGGTTATCCAGTATTGCCGCTGGTAAATTGCTGTTGGATGCGGAATGTGAACCAAATATCCAGATTGTCTGCCGGGATCGCAATCGGATTGCGATGCAGAGTGACGTACTGGGAGCTGCGGCTTTGGGAATTAAGAATATCCTTGCCCTCTCCGGTGACCACCAGAAGTTTGGTAACCACCCATATTCCAAAAACGTTTATGATGTAGACTCCATACAGCTGATTCAGATGCTGGACGGTATGCGTAAAGGCTATTTCCAAAGCGGTGAGCAGATGAAGGGTGAACCGCCAAAGATTTACATCGGTTGTGCAGCTAACCCCTTTGCTGACCCCTTCGAGTTCCGGGTTACCCGGTTAGAGAAAAAGGCTGATGCCGGTGCTGACTTCTGCCAGACTCAGTGTCTCCTGGACATGGAGAGATTTGAACGGTGGATGGAACTGGTCCGGGCCCGAGGTCTGCATAAGCGGATTAAAATCCTGGCCGGTATCACTCCGCTGAAATCAGTAAAAGCCGCTAAATACATGCGGGATTATGTTGCCGGCATGATGGTTTCCGACGATATTATCCAGCGGTTGGAAAAGGCTGAAGATATCAAGGCAGAAGGTGTGCAGCTGGCCATTGAGCAGATTGAATACCTCAAGAAAATGGAAGGCGTTGCCGGTGTGCATATTATGGCTATTGCTTGGGAAGAGATTGTTCCCGAGATTGTCAAGCGGGCCGGTTTATACCCGCGGCCGGAAGTTTAAACCGATCGCCTAAGTGGAGGGGAACAAATGCAAAATCAAAAAGTTGTTGTTATAGGTGGCGGGGCGGCAGGGATGACCGCTGCCCTGGAAGCAGCAGCCAAGGGATTGGAAGTATCTCTGGTGGAAAAAGCCGCCGAAATTGGTGGCTGGGCATATAATTACTGCTGCAAGGCTACTGACAAATGCGCCAAGTGCTCGGCATGCCTGGTACCACAGGCTAAAATGCACGTGGAAAAGAATCCCCTGATCACCGTTTTCTGTGGTAGTGAAGTCACTGGGGTATCCGGTCAGTCCGGCGACTACCGGGTAAAGGTCAAAAAGGATCAGGAAGTTTCTGATCTGGAAGCGGGTGCAATCATTGTTGCTACCGGTTTCAAACCCTTTGATGCCGCGCGCAAGGGCGAATTTGGATATGCCGTTGAAAAGAATGTTATTACCGGTCTGGAGCTTGAGCAGGCCTTAAATGAAAAGGGCTCACTGGTCAGGGCTTTCGGCGATGTCAAGAATATTGGCTTTATTCAGTGTGTTGGCAGCCGCGACCTGGGTCTTGGGAACAACTACTGTTCCAAAGTTTGCTGTATGTATGCTTTAAAGCTGGCCAGACTTATCAGGACTGAACTGCCGGATGCCGAATTGACCATCTTCTATATGGACTTCCAAACTTTTGGCAAGGGTTTTGATGACTTTGTCAAGACCGCCAAAGAAGATGAGAAGATTCAATTTATCCGGGGGATACCTTCCAAGATTTTTGGTTTCCCTTATGACCGTCTGACTGTTCGCTATGCTAACTCCCTAACTGGGGAAGCTCTGGAGGATAAGTTTGATTTAATGGTGCTCCAGGCAGCTATCACCCCCGGTGAAGATACCGTTCAGTTGTCTTCAGTACTGGGTATCGAGCTTGATGAGCATGGTTTCTTTAAAGTAGATGCTGCTAATCCTGTTGCCACTAAACAGGCCGGTGTTTTTATTGCCGGTACCTGCCAGTCGCCAAAGGATATCCCGCAGAGTATGGAACAGGCCAAAGCTGCAGCTAGTGCAGCCATCAAATATTTAGCATAATTTAATTTTACTTCATATTTAGTGACCACAGATTGGCCGATACTCAGAGATTTGAGACTCAGGAGTATTGGTATATTCTGTGGTTTTTATTTTGCGACAAAAATTGTCAGTATTGGAGAAATGGGGGCAGGAAAATAGAAATATGTGTCAAATATTACTTTTATATCTTAAAGTTATTTTTGACCGGGAGGAAACTTAGTGATTATTGCACATTGGCTGGGATTCACTGTACTTACAGGGATATTGGGAATTATGGTTATGACTTGCTGGAAGCCGGTTAAATTTGTTTTATACTATCATGCCTTCCGCATTATATCCTTAAGTGCAATTGCCTCAGCAGTATTTGTGGTAACTAGGAACAAAGGAGTAATTATTCTTGCCGCGGGTATATTGCCGGTGGCTTCAGACCTTCTGATCCGGGCAGAGGTGAAAATATATAAGGTGTTCCAAAAATTAGTCAAACAAGGCGGTGTTTAAGGTGCTTTTGGGAGTGGTTAAGGCTTTGATAATCTGGATTGCGGCGGTGCCGGTGTTGTTTTTGTTTTCGGCTTTGGTACACG
>JAJZQD010000076.1 GCA_021847735.1 Bacillota bacterium
TAATCTGCAGGTTGGTTAAAACCACGCTCAAAGGTGTAACAGCCTTCAATTCATCTAAATAGTTGGAAAGTTTCGGCTTCCCTGCCTTGATAGTTTTAATATCAGCCGATAACACGTCCCTTTGAGCCACCAGGTTTTCTTTAATTTCACCCTGCTGTTCGGCGGACTCCCGGCCGGTCAAATCTTTGCGGGCCTGGGCCGTTTTGTTCTGGGCCTGCAGTTCAAGCCCCAGGATAGTACCGTAAATACCTACTGTGATTAACACAAGAAGTATGCAAATGATTACTAACAACCTACCGGGGCCTTCCGGGGTACTTTTCCCTGTCGTTGATGTAGAGGGGTTAAGCAGATTAATCCTGTTTTTCATTTCAATCCACCTCACTTAAGGCAAGTCCGGCAACCTGGGTAAGGGCTGAGCCGGCATCTATAATAGCTTTTTCCAGGTGTTGTATTTTACGGGATACCTGTAGATACTGGGCCGGATTGAACACCACAACAGGAATACCCAATTCGCTGTTAATGTAGGAAGTCAGACCTTCTTGCTGTGTCCCGCCCCCGGTCATAAAAATATGAGATATTTTCTGTTCCCTGTACTGGGCCAGGTAGTATTCAAGAGAACGCCTGACCTCTGTTACCAACTCGCCAATCATAGGGGGGAGAATCTCGCTTAACTTTTGCCCACCAATGCCTGCGGTCCTGGTGAACAATAACCTGCTGCCTTTGAACACCGATATGTTGGTGGAAGCAGAACCGATATTGATTACAGCATAACTTCCGTCACTAGGGAGCATCCCAGGGTTTAGTTTTTTCATTGCTCTGAAAAGGGTCAGGGGTTCGATGTCTATCACCCTGGGGTGCAGCCCCACGGACTCTGCAAAGCGGGTCAACCTATCAATGGTCTCATTTCTTACAGCCACGATGAGTATCTCCTGTTTTTTAATATCACCGTCCAGGATAATATCAGATTTAACAAAGTCGATGGTCACATCTTTCCCAGGAATAGGCAATAAAGCTTCGGCTTCATACCTTACAGCCTCGGTAAGTTCGTTGTCAGGCATCGGGGGAACCGTCAGGTCACGCACGATAATATTTTCCCCGGACACCGCCATAGCTACTCCAGTGGAGTTTCCGGCCAGCTTTTCCATAAGCTTTTGCAGTGTGCTGACAATATTTTGCTCATTTTCAACTGCACTGCCTTCCGTCGGAGTAGGCGCAATTCCGAAATTAATGACCTCATAACCGGAACCGGTGGGCCTCACTTCCATAATTTTTATGGTATGTTCCCCGATGTCAAGACCGATGCAGGAAACCTTTTTAGAAAACAGCCCCATATATTCCACTCCTTATCAATAGGCGGGGATTGTTAGTTTAACTCTTCCCATTGGATTATTTTTATTGCAGAGGGCAGCAGTTTGCCGGGAACTACAACTGTTTGGTCACCTAACGGCGGGGTCCAGGGAACCGGAGTTGTTATATGCAGCAGGTCATAGTTCTCAATGATCCGGGTACCGTACATATTTAAAACATCATAAGCCGGGATAGCGGGTTCCGGTGTATTCTGGGTCTCCTGCCCGTCGTGGGTTTCCTTAATAACCGGGTCGCTCTTATATTTAATCACCAGTTTCTCCGGCTGGAACTGGTTCCCGGCAATGGCGGTACCTTCGATTTTAGCTTCCCCCTGGACAATTATATCGTTGCCTGCTATCACCAGGCCCCGGATTTGCGGGCCCCGGATTGAGCCCTGTATTTCAGTATCGTCAGGGTTATGTATGTTGCTCATTATATTGATATTATCACCGGCAAACAAACCGACTGCTCCGGCAAAGGGAAACTTAAAATCGCCATGAATAATTATTTTGCCGGTTGCCGCAATGATGGCATTGTACGGGATTTCTCCGGTAATATGAAGGTTACCGTCAACATAAATCACGTCATTGGGATTAAGTTTGGAACCGTCAAGTTGAGTGAATGAAACAGAGGATGTGACTTTTTCGTCAATATTTTGGGTGGCTTGGGCCAAATCCCGAAGGTAGGCCCAGTCCACCACAGGCATGGTGAGGGGAAGGGGTTGATTAGGCAGCAGGCTGACACCCCGATAGTCACCGTCTCCACTAGAAATCGCGCCAACGGCTTTGACAGAGTTACCGGTTTTAATTACACCGGGCCTCAACCGTATTGAAGAGTTCGAAAACACCGGTCCGTCAATTTCGGTAGAGCCGTCGGTTAAAGGCAGTGTCCCGCCTCCTACCACAGCGTAGTCAAAAACGGTAGTATCAATGTATTGGCTTCCAACGGGTGGGGGCGTCCAGTCGGTATTACCGCCAGGATAAACTGTATATTCTCTTCTGCCCGGTACGAATTCAATGACCACTTTCAGGTTTTTGACTACTGTGTCCCGGCCGGCAGCGGTTTTTCTCACATCGATTTCAACAGTATACCGGTTGGGAAGGCTCTCCGAAGGTTGGGTGATGCTGTATCTAAATTCTCCTTCAGAACTTGGCCCATTATCGTTTGCGATGGTAGGAATGCGTTCCCAATCGCTCATCTGAACAACAAGCTGCACCGCCCCGGCTTCAGTAATTCTCTGCTTGATAACCTCCATGGCACTCTCGGCCATGTACTGGGCAGCCGTTTTTTCCTCCCGGGCCATGACAATTTCGGAATCCGTACCGGTAACCGATACTATAGCAGCAGCCAGCACCATTAAGACGGCGGTTACCAGTAAAGTGAACACCAGGGCCGAACCCCGCCGGTCTGCCTGAATTTTGCGCATATACTGTTCGAACATTTTTCAGCCCTACCTTCCCGCCCTCGGGGTAACAGTTGTCACCACGGTCAATTCCCCGTTATCCTTGATATCCTTGTGAACGGCACCAGGACGCAGGTACCTGCCTGAAACGGTGATATTGAATCCGGGGTCGCTGTAGACTACATCAGCGGTAGTAACATCAATAACTGAGGACGTAACCGGCACAACCGTATCCCCATTAATAAATCTCAGGCGCCCCGGTGATGAAGTGTCCAGGGAAAACCCCCGTGTGGTTGAGTCCCCGGGTACGTTGTAAATGACCACTTTCTCACCGTTTACAGCATCTCCTGTTTGAATAGAATCCGGGTCGGCCTGGCGGAGTTCAACGCCAATAAGCTGTACTGCGGAGTTTAGGTTTTGGCGCAGTTCCACCTCGCTCCGGGTGGCCTGCCAAAAATCGCTGCCCTGCTTAAAGAGAGGGGTAATGACAGCCACCAGAACGGCAAAGACACTGAATGCAATCAGCAGTTCCACTATCGTAAAACCCGATATATCTGTCCTTATTTTTAAGAATTTCGCATTATGCTTCAACACTATCACGCCTTAAAAAGGTCTCAGGGTAACCAGCCTGACTTTGCATTCCACCCCTGTGCGGGCTGCCGCTTCACCCTGGCCTGTAGACTCTTGCCTGCCTTTTCTGTTGTCATCCTGCCAGGATACCACTACTTCAACCTGAACGAGGCTGCTGTAAGATTGGCAGGGAGCAGCCTTAACCAGAACCTTAAAATCTTTTCCTCCCCACCGGTAAGAACTGGGTTGGGAATCCGACGGCTGTAAAGCAGTACCTTCAACCAGAGACGAAATATCCCGGTATTTCCAGTACTCCATCCTTTCTTCCGCCAGGTTAAGGGCATAGGTCTTGTCGCGATTAATGTCATTAACCGTTGTCCCGGCTGCCAGCATCGTCACGGAAGTAAGGATGCCTATAGAGAGCAGAAGCATGGAAACCACAACTTCCACCAAGGTCAGACCACATTCATCTCGCCATAATCTCTTCATCAGGTTTCACCTTCAAAGAAAGTTATTTAACAAGGTTTAAATACCATGAAATAATCTCGTTAGACCACAAAACAGACAGAACCGCGGCAACGGCCAGAAACGGTCCGAAAGGGACGGCAGTTTTCCTGCTTTGGCCCATGACAGCCATTAGAAAGAGCCCATACAAGGCTCCCCCGGTAAAGGCAAAAAAAATGGCCACCAGTACCGCCTTCCATCCCAAAAAGACTCCCATGACCGCTGACAGTTTTACATCCCCCAGGCCCATCTGACCCCGGGAGACTACAGCCACCAAAAACATTAAACCGAAACCGGCGGCAAAACCTAAACCGATAAACGCTAAACCGGCATCAGCACGCGCTGCCCCAATAACTGTACCCAGGATAAGTCCTGTCAGCACAAGCCTGTTAGGGATGATTTTATAGTCAATGTCAATAAATGACGCCACTGTCATGAGTGATGCCAAGGTCACTACAGCCCCAAATTCCGCAGTAATTCCATATTTGATATACGCATAAGTAAAAATTACCGCGGTGGAAATTTCCACAAAGGGATACCGCCATGACAGAGTGGTACCACAATAACGGCACCGGCCTCTGATAAATATGCAGCTTACCACCGGGAGAAGCTCAAACCAGGCAAGCTTCCGGCCGCAGTGTGGGCAGCCCGAACCCGGATAGACCACCGATTTATTCAACGGTATGCGATATATACATACATTTAAAAAACTGCCTATAATCAACCCCAGGATAACAATAATTGCAGCCATATATTTTCCTTCCTACAGCAGGATAGGAGCCAGGGCCTCAATTAGCTGTTGCCCGAACCGTTGTTGTTTGTACTGTTATTTGTACTGTTATTGGTGGAATTGGTGTTATTGGTGGAATTGTTATCAGAGTTGTTGGTAGAGCTGCCTCCTGTTTTACCGCCTGTAACCTGGCCGCTGTCATCGACTTTGTATTCACTATAACCCTGCGGAGGTGTAACCTTTGCTCCGATATACGGGCCTTTCCACCCTTCAGGCCCGGCAGCTGAATACAACTGGTCAAGGGTAACGGTGACCCCGGTATCAGCCTGGGCCCGGTCAAGGGCATTCTGCAGCATCTGGATATTGGCTTTATTGGCATTTTCCCTGGCATCCTGGGTGACAGTACCGATAACCCTCGGCAAAACCAAAGCCGCAAGAATACCCAGGACTACAATTACTACCATCAGTTCGATTAGGGTGAAACCAGATTCTTCCTTACCGGTTCTTTTGCATAACTTGTGTAACTTCGCCATCATAACCGTTCACCCCACACTTAATATTTACCAACAGTATCATAAATCTTTAACAATGGCAGCAGGATACTTATTATCATACTTCCGACAACCAAGCCCAGGAAAACGACCAGCATTGGTTCAACCATTGAAGAAAGGTTGGCGATGACATTTTTTACTTCTCTTTCGTAAAAATCAGCCACTTTCTTTAACATCACATCAAGGGTGCCTGTTTCCTCACCAACGGCAATCATCTGGGTAACCATGGGGTTAAATATCCCTGTTGCCTCAAGGGGTTTGGCGATACCTTCCCCCTCGCGAATGCTGTCTTTGGCTTTGGCCAACCCTTCGATAATTACCGAGTTGCCTGAGGTGGCCTCCGAGACTTCGATGGCCTGAATTATCGGAATACCGCTCTGTACCAGTGTACCAAGAGTGCGACAGAGCCTGGCCGTGCCGATTTTGAGGGCCACATTCCGGATTACCGGCATTTTCATTAAAATAAACCTGTCGTATTTTCGCTTCCCCTCCGAGGTCTTGATGTAGCGGGCTGTTATAAACAATCCTAAACCTATAAAGGCAACAATAAACAGAATATACTTTTGCATAAAACCTGAGGCAGCCATTAGAATCTTGGTCGGCAGCGGCAGGTCAACACCCATGGCAGACAACATAGATTGAAACGTCGGCAGGACAAAGGTCATCATTATAATGATTACGATAACGGCAATCCCGCACACTATCAGGGGATAACTGGAGGCGTTTTTAATTTTCTCCCTGAGTTCATAATCATCCTCAAAATGCTCTGCCAGCCTGTCTAGGGTTTCATCCAGAATTCCCCCGGTTTCACCGGCCCGGACCATAGCCACCATAAGGGGTGGGAATATGGCCTGATGCTTGTTCAGTGCGCTGGAAAGGGCGATGCCCCCTTCAACTTCCCGCCTGACTTCCTCCAGGGCCCCCCGTAATTTTGGTTTTGAAGTCTGTTGAATAAGTATCGCCAGGCACTTCAGTAACGGAAGGCCGGCACCCACCATAGTGGCAAACTGGCGGCAGAGTACGGCCAGATCCTTGGTGCTGACACGGGCCAATTTGGAAAAGGTCTCGGCAATGGTGGGTGACTGCACCTTTTCCTCAATTTTGGTTACAACGTAACCGCCCTGCCTCAGTTTGTCTATAACTACATCCCTGGAGTCGCCTTCAATTTGACCGGAATGCGCCTTGCCCATTTGGTCCCTTACTTTATAAACAAAGGTTTGTGCCATTATCTTCTACACCCCTTGCTTACTGATTTGCTCCTCATTTGCTAACTCATTTGCTTATTAACGCGCCTGTCCGGCAGCTTATTCAGCCACTTCTGCAGTTGTCTCTCCATTGGCTTCTTCTCGCGCGAACACAGTCCTCATGACTTCCTCGAGACTTGTCAGCCCCAGGACAACCTTGTGCAACCCGTCTTCCCTGATGTCTACCATACCTTGTTCCGTGGCGGCTGACTCTATCTGGTCAGCAGTAGCCTTGTTGGTAACCAGGTCCCTGATTACCGAGCCTATAAACATCACTTCCTGGATGGCCAGCCTGCCCCGAAATCCTGTATTGTTACAGGACGGACAACCCTGCGGCTGGTAAAAGACTATCTTCCCGTCTTCGCTCGGGCTAATCCCAAGTTTTTCAATTAGTGCCGCCGGTGGTTCATAGGGGTCTTTGCAGTCCGGGCATAAACGCCGGACCAGCCTTTGGGCGATAATGCCAACCACCGAGGAAGCTACCAGGAACGGTTCTATCCCCATCTCAACCAACCGGGTCAGAGTTGAAGCCGCAGTATTGGTATGTAGTGTTGAAAGCACCAGGTGGCCAGTCATAGCCGATTGGATGGCGATTTTTGCTGTTTCCGCGTCCCTGATTTCCCCAACCATTATAATATCCGGGTCCTGGCGGAGGACGGAGCGCAGGCCGTTAGCAAAGGATAACCCGGCTTTGGTATTCAACTGGACCTGGTTGACACCCTCCAGGGTGTACTCCACCGGGTCTTCCAGGGTAATAATGTTTTTTTCGGGAGAATTAAGGTCATTGAGAACCGAATAGAGGGTAGTTGTCTTCCCACTTCCCGTTGGGCCGGTAACCAGGATAATCCCGTAGGGATGGGTTATTACCGTGCGGAATTTTTACTG
>JAJZQD010000077.1 GCA_021847735.1 Bacillota bacterium
ATGCATAAATGTTCATATTGTCCAGACGGCTCGTTTTGAAAAATGTGAAAACCTAAGAATACAAGAGTATATTAAAGAAAATAAAAGATAATAGAGGGAGGAATATACCTGTCCTGTCCTGTCCCCCCACCCGAAAAAAAAAGACTGCCCCTTTTGGGACAGCCTCCCCCTTTATCTTGACCTTACTTTAGCCGGTTCCACGTGGACCCGTTTTCCTTTGATTGTGTTGCGGTGCATGGTGTATAGCACTTTTTCGGCTGCTTCCCTGGGGACCTCCACAAATGTGAATTTATCATAAATCTTAATGGCCCCGATGAGCTTACCGGGAATGCCGGCCTCTTCGGCAATGGTCCTGACAAGGTCTTGAGGCTTCACCTCGTCCACCCGGCCGACGTTCATAAAAAGGCGAACCATTCCAGGTTCAGCCCCGGTATTGCTGAATTCCGTCTCAACCTCTTCACTTTTTTCCTCTGAACCCTGAATGTCAAAAGCCACTTTTAAGGCCGCCGCGGCTAATTCCACAGTTTCATAATCATTTGCCATTTCCTCTATGATTGACCGGTAATTGCCGAGTTTGCCGCTTTGGATAGTGGCAGCCAACCGCTCAATAATAACTTCCCTCTGGCGTTCAAAAACGTCTTCAAAGGTCGGTAGTGGGCACCTTTTAATCCTGGAATTGAGCATTTTTTCTATTAGCCTAAGCTGCCTGTACTCCCTTGGTATAATAAAAGATATCGCCATTCCCGACTTTCCCGCCCGGCCCGTCCGGCCGATACGATGAACGTAAGATTCAGGGTCCTGGGGAATATCATAGTTAATAACATGGCTGACATTTTCTATATCCAGGCCCCTGGCTGCCACATCTGTAGCTACCAGGATTTCTACCCGGCCCTCCCGGAACTTTTTCATAACTTTGTTTCGCTGGGCCTGTGTCAAGTCGCCGTGCAGCCCCTCAGCTTCATAGCCCCGGGCTTCCAGCCCTGCGACGAGTTCGTCCACCCCGCGTTTGGTCCGGCAGAATATAATGGCAAGTTTGACGTTAGAGCTATCCAGCACCCGGCAAAGCCCGTCAAGCTTATTGTGTTCTTTAACCTCGTAAAAAACCTGCTCAATTTGTGGTACAGTCAATTCGTCCCTGCTGACGGAGAGTATTTTCGGGTTTCTGAGGTATCTTCGTGCCAGCCTCTGAATCTCTTCTGGCATCGTGGCCGAAAAAAGAAGGGTCTGTTTTTCCGTCGGGGTTTCCTTAAGGATGGTTTCAATGTCCTCAATAAAACCCATATCCAGCATTTCGTCAGCTTCATCAAGGACCGCGAATCGCACGTTATCAAGTTTCAAAGTTTTGCGCCTGAGGTGATCCAAGACGCGCCCCGGAGTGCCGACAACAATGTGTACTCCTCTTTTCAGGGCCAGGATCTGCCTGTCTATTGACGTGCCCCCATATATGGCAAGGGACCTCACGTCTCTGTATTTGCCAATCTTCGTTAACTCTTCCGCTACCTGGATAGCCAGCTCACGGGTGGGGGTCACTACAATGGCCTGAACATTACGAACCTTCGGGTTTAACTTTTCCATAATAGGTATACCGAAGGCCGCTGTTTTCCCGGTTCCGGTCTGGGCCTGTCCTATTACGTCATCCCCCGCCATCAATAGCGGTATAGCCTGGGTCTGAATCGGCGATGGCTCCTCAAACCCCATGTCACTGATGGCATTAAAAACCTTTTTGCTTAATTCCAAGTCACCGAATTTTTTTGTTTCGTGCATTAAATTTATAATCTCCTCTCAACCTCCGTAACGAAATTCCCTATATATTATAACAGATTTTAAAACAAATGCTATCTTTTATATTTGATTAGGTATCTCCTTAACATATTCAGCGCTGCATTAGCGGTCTGCCACCTGATAACTTCCCTGTCCCCGGTAAAAAGGAACCGCTGGACAATGGTTGTGTCTCGGTCTGAGAAACCTATATAGACGAGCCCTACCGGTTTTTCAGGGGTCCCCCCAGAGGGCCCGGCGATACCGGTAACCGACACAGCCAAATCCGTGCCGCAGGCCTGCCTGACTCCTTTAACCATTTCGATGGCTGTCTCCTCACTCACTGCCCCGTGTTTCTCAATAATCTCAGGAGGGACACCGAGCAGTCCGGTTTTGGCTTCGTTGGAATATGAAACCACCCCGTACATGAAATTATCAGACACACCGGGGATATTTGTGAGCCTCTGGGCAATCATGCCACCGGTACAGGATTCAGCCGTGGAAATAGTAAGGTCGTGCTTTTTCAGAAGCCCGGCGACCACTTTCTCCAGTGAATCGTCATCTGCCCCGTAAATATAGTCTCCCAGCCGCTTCCTGATTTCCTTCTCAATCTTATTTATCATTTTGCCCGCTGCAGCCTCGGTCTTCGCTTTTGCCGTAATGCGGACAAACACCTCTCCCCTTGGTGCAAGAAAGGCGATGGTAGGGTTGGTCTGCTCGTCAACCAGGTCTTTGATACGTTCTTCTACTGTTGATTCGCCCATTCCAAGGATCTTAAGGACTTTGGAATGGATAACTGAGTTGTTCCTGCCTATCTTCTTTTTCAGAAAAGGCACTACAGTTTCATTGAACATCGGCTGCATCTCAACCGGGGGCCCTGGCAGGATAATGATAATCCTGCCGGCGGCCTCAATAATTACACCGGGAGCCGTACCCATTTTATTGGGGATTATTGCCGCGCCTTCAGGGAACTGGGCCTGCTTTTTATTGGTCTCAGGCATCTTTCTGCCCCGCAGTTTGAAAAACTCCTGGACGTGGGTCAGGGATTCTTCATCCAGGAACATCTCAAGCCCCAGGGTTTCGGCAATGGTTTCCTTGGTCAGGTCGTCCTCCGTAGGGCCCAGACCCCCTGTAACGATTATCAGGTCTGCCCGCTTCAGGGCGGCATTAAAGACTTCTGCCAGCCGTGCTCCGTTGTCGCCGACAGTTGTCTGGAAATATACGTCTAACCCCAATTGGGCCAACCTTTGACCGAGAAACTGGGCATTGGTGTTCAAAATCTGGCCGAGTAAAAGTTCAGTTCCGGTTGAAATTAGTTCGGCCCTCACAGGACCAGCCACCTTTCAGATATGATTTCTAGTTTAATAATTCTTGGGCCGGAGTTGGAAAACCTCTATTTCATTGAAGTAAAATTAAGAAGCGGTGTGAAATTACACCGCTTCAGCCTTATTCTGTACATGTTCCGGGTGATCTGATACTTCTCTGCCGAATACGTGACTGCGGAAATCGGAGCCGGATAACCGTTCCTGTTCAAGCAGGATGTTAGTTACTTCCAATATATGCTTACCGTAGGGTTCAAGGCACTCCCTGACCCTTTTCTCCTGCCCTTGCAGGATGCCGGTAATGACATTATGCATTTTCCCATGGGGCAGGCTTTCCTCTGTCACCACACCAAGGGATGACATCCCGGCAGTAACAATCTTTTTGGCCAGCTGTACGGCCTGGTCAAAGTCGTTAGCCGCACCTGTGCTCCGGCTGTTAAATATAAGTTCTTCCGCCAAGGCCCCGGCCAGCATAATCGATATCTGGTTCTCCAGGTATTCCATTGTATACAGATAAGTGTCATCCTCAGGGGTTTGTCTCATATACCCCAGGGCATTTCCCCTGGGGCTGATGGTAAGGGTGGAAACCGAACCTGGCCTTAAAAGCTCACTAATCAGGGCATGCCCGGTCTCATGGACAGACACCCTTTTAAGCTCATCGGCGTTAGGTCTCTTATCGAGCTTTTCTCCCATCATCACCTTATCGACAGCTTCCTTGAAATGGCCCGCCTTAATCTCTTCCGAGCCTTCCCTGAAAGCGTAAATCGCGGCTTCATTAGCCAGGCTTTCCAAATGGGCCCCCGAGAACCCGAAAGTCTCCCTGGCAATATCCCTCAGATTGACATCTTGGGCCACCGGCTTGTTTCTGGTATGAATTAACAGAATCTGTTCCCTGCCGTCCTTACACGGCAGGTCGACCTTGACATGCCTATCGAAACGCCCAGGCCTCATCAGCGCCGGGTCAAGCATATCTGCCCTATTGGTGGCTGCAACAAGGAGGAGTTTTATCGAGTCATCGGTCTTTATTCCGTCCATTTCCACCAGCAACTGGTTCAGAGTCTGGTCGTATTCCATATGCCCTGAGTGCTGGCCCCTTTTCCCACCCAGCACATCTATTTCGTCAATAAAGACGATAGCGTGTTTCTTTTCCTGTTTTGTGGCGGCTTCCCTGGCAGTCTTGAACACCTTCCTGACCCTTTGGGCGCCAACACCGGCGTACATTTCAATGAATTCACTGCCGCTGGTGGCAATAAACACCGCGTCGGTATAAGCAGCGGCAGCCCTTGCCAAAAGGGTTTTACCGGTCCCCGGGGGTCCTGTGAGGAGAATACCCTTTAACGGCCTGATACCAAGCCTTTTAATCTGATCAAAGTTTTTTATGAAGTCGAGGGCCTCCTGCAGCTCCTTGATGGCCCCATCCTGTCCCCCAATATCATCAAAGGTAACGTCATCTCTCCTGGATGTTTCATGAAGCCCCACAGGTTTAACCAGACCCCTGTTCTGAGCAAAAAAATAAATGGCCACGAAGAACCCCACGATAAATATAAGCGGCAGGACATCAAAGCCCTTCCAAACCAAAAAGCCGAGGATAGCAATGCCAGAGCCCAGGCCGATTTCCTTAATAGTTTTAATCGTCATCTTTGTTCACTTCCCATCCCAGCCGAACTTCCCTGAAGCGTGGTGTCAGGTTTTCTTGGGATAATCTCATAAAGGTAGTTGTCACCTTTGAGGATTTCCACATAAATGTTGTCATTGTCGATGAAAACCCGGGATTCCGCGTCAATTTTAGCTGCATTTTGCTGAATTACCTCAGCCATGTCAGTAAAATTCCCCTTGGCCAAGGCCTCGTAAATGACGAATTGGCTTTGGTAATAGGCGTTTTCCAGGGTATTTGTCCTGTTATCCTTCAACTGTATGCTGAATTTGGTGCTGCCCATGACCTGTTCGGTGTAGTTCTCCAGATCCTGGTAAGCTAACCTTAGGTTTTCAGTTTTCTTGACATCTAGAATGACGTTTACACGGTTACCCTTTTGTTCGATTTTAGGGGCCTTCTCCACTAGCTTGGTTTGAGAATAGAGCTTAAAAAGGGGCTGTTCCACATCGTATTTTTGGTAAAGAAACTGAATGGTCAGGAGGACAGCCAGAGTGATTACTATTGCGGCGATAACGACATTTATTCTGATACCTTTGATTTGCAACGCTTTTCCTCCCCTTTCTACCTACTAGGCTCATTATAACATCCCTTTCAGGGACTTTCCTTATGGAAAAGCTGGAAAAGCTGTGACAAAACCAGTTTAATTTCCGTTTCACTTTTATTTAGTGTCGAATTTTGGTAACATAAAGAAAGTGAACTCGTTCAGCTAAAGCTGAACATCGAAACTTCAGTGGGGGACTCTACCCCCACTGAAGCAGAAAAGTGGAAACTCCACCTTATTAGAAGGTGGAGTCTTGGAATTGGGATAACTAATTGTTCCTTAGGGGGAAAATGCAATGTTAACACAGTTCTGGTCTGTATACGGCAAAACAATCATAGGGATGTATTCCGCATCTACGACAATTCTCGTAATAGTAGTCAGTTTCCTCATCTTCCTGGAAAAGAGAAATCCCTATAAAACGATTGCCTGGTTAGCGGTGCTCAATATTTTTCCGATACTGGGTTTTATAATTTACCTCGTGTTTGGCCAAAATCTGCGCAAACGCAAGTTAATCCGGACTAAGTACATTGACGAGATGGCCCACCTGCACAGAATAGTCAACCGTCAGATAGAATCTTTGAAAAGCAATCAGGACTTCAACCTTGAACCGCTAACTTCAAAAAAGCAGTTAATTAGCCTGCTCCTGCACAACGCCAATGCACCCTTTACCCGAAGCAACCAGGCCCGGGTGTTATCTGACGGATATGAGGCCTTTGAGCATATTTTCGAGGAAATGGAAAAAGCCCAGGACCACATTCACGTTGAATACTACATTATCCGTGACGACCACACCGGCCAGAGATTGAAAGAAATATTAGTCCGGAAAGCCAAAAGCGGCGTCAAGGTCCGGGTGATTTACGACGCCGTCGGGAGCTGGGCCCTTTCAAAGAAATATATCAATGAACTGAGGCAAAACGGCGTTCAAATCATGCCCTTTCTGCCGGCAATATTTCCCCTTATTAACAATAAGCTCAACTACCGGAACCACCGAAAAATAATCGTCATTGACGGCAGGGTTGGTTTTATGGGCGGGCTAAATATTGGTGACGAATATCTCGGTCACCATGCCCGGCTCGGTAAATGGCGTGACACCCACCTCTGGTTAATCGGCACTTCTGTTCATTTCCTGCAGGTTATTTTCCTGCTGGACTGGGAATTTGTGAGTGATGAAACTATTACGGACGATACCCATTTCCCTGAAGAGGACAGTTATCACGGAAAATTAATTCAGATTGCTGCCAGCGGCCCGGATTCAGACTGGGAAACAGTACGCCAGTCGTACTTTGCCCTAATAAACTCGGCCCAAAAAAACATCAATATTACAACCCCCTACCTTATTCCTGATGAAGGGATTTTACTGGCCCTGAAAACCGCGGCTTTAAGCGGTGTAGATATTAAAATTATCTTACCGGGAATACCTGACAAAAAAATTGTCTTTTGGGCTTCCCAGAGTTACTTTGATGAGCTGATGGAGGCAGGAATCAAGATTTATCTTTACCGGCCAGGTTTTATCCACGCCAAAATCATATCTGTCGACGGAGAAGTAGCCTCCCTCGGTTCGGCCAACCTCGATATGCGGAGTTTTCAATTGAATTTTGAGGTCAATGCCATGCTTTATGATAGGGAACTTGTAAACAAGCTTGATGAAGATTTTGCGGTGGACCTGCTTCAATCGATACAGATAGACAGACAGGATTTTGAACACAGGCCCCTCCAGCTTAAAATACGGCAATCGGCAGCCCGTCTGCTTTCCCCAATTCTTTAAAAAAAAGGGGGTGTCCCATAAGTAACTAGAGCACCTCTTTTTTTGTCCATGAAGGCCAGGAATCGGCAGATATATTCCTCCAAGACGGCAACAACTCAGCTTGTTACCCAATCGCGCATACGCGCTCTACCCCAAGGGTACCGCTATCTCTAAGCGC
>JAJZQD010000078.1 GCA_021847735.1 Bacillota bacterium
ACGCGCTCTACCCCAAGGGTACCGCTATCTCTAAGCGCTGAAGCGCTAAGAGCTACCATGTTGGACAAGCGGACGTCAGACTCGTCATGGAAGAACATATCTGCCATTCCTTTATCCCAATTCCAAGACTCCACCTTCTATTAGGTGGAGTTTCCACTTTTCTGCTTCAGTGGGGGTAGAGTCCCCCACTGAAGTTTCGATGTTCAGCTTTAGCTGAACGAGTTCACTTCGGGTGGCTGCCCCAGTTACTTACGGGATGAGGGAGCCCGGCCAAAACAAAAAAGATTTCCTGAAAATAAAATGAAACCTTGAAATACGCAAGGTTTTTTAGCTTCTTTTGTCGAATTATTTAAATAAAAGAAGAATGGATTCAGGAGGAACTATGAAAAAGATGTTTTAAATGGCTTTTCTCATATTGTCCCAAAAAGGGGCGGTCTAGCTTGAGTTTGACAGAATCATTAGGGGAAGGGGCAGGCGTGTTCCGGAGAGCGAGGCTGACGTCCATCGGCCCACGATCCGCGCAGCGGGAGTGGTTCGCCGATGGAGTTGTTGCTCGCTCGCAGGAATATGCCTGCCCCTTCCCTTGCCAGCGTATCTAAAATAAAGAGACTGCCCCTTTTGGGACACCCCCAACTTATCGAAAAAGTGCTTAGCTATATTGATACAAAAGTAAATCCATGTTCTTCTACTTCTGACCGGTTATACAGGTTTTTTGTGTCAACTATTACCGGCGTGCCGGCTTTACTCATCAGGTTGTGGAAAAGTTTGTAGTTGGTATACCCGATCCCGTTTTGTTTAGCCAGGACCAGGACAGCATGGGCGTCTTGTACGGCCTCATCGAGAGAATCAACCTTGAAGGCGTAATTGCTGGGTACTGCCGGGTCGAATGCCGATACTCTGATTCCCGACATCTCCATCAGTTTTATTACATCCATGGCAGGGCTTAACCTGTCGTCACTGGAGTAGTCCTTCATGGCAATACCGAGAACAGCAACCTTGGCATCTTTAGCAGGTACCGGAAGGTTTCTGGCTACCAGGCTGACAACGAAGGCGGGGACGTCTTCATTAATCCGCCTGGCAGTTCTTAAAAGCCTCAGGGGGACGCCCAGTTCATCGGCCTTCGGGGCAAGGTAGTGAAGGGCATTGGGGATGCAGTACCCGCCAACACCGGGGCCGGGGGTGAGAAGTTTAACTCGTTTATGGGTATTAGCCATTTTTATTACTTCAAATATGTCGATTCCCAACCCTTCACAAAACCGGGCAAACTCATTTACCATAGCAATATTGACATCACGGGAGATATTTTCCATTACCTTAGCTGCTTCCACAACTTCAATGGCGCTGGCCACATGCAGGTCTGCCTTCGTTACAACAGACATCAGCTGGCGGGCTTTTTCACCGCTGGCCTCGTTAATACCGCTTATCAAGGTGGGCATGTTTTCAAATTCGTCAAAGGCTTTTCCTTCGGCAATTCGTTCAGATGAATAGCCCAGGTAAAAATGTTCGCCTGCCACAAGACCCGTTTCTTCCAGGATTGGCTTTACAAAACCCCGGGTCATGCCGGGGACGAGGGTACTGCGGACAAGAACCAGGTCACCCTTCTTTAAACCGGCAGCGATGGTTCGGGCACAGGACTCAATGTGGCTGAAATCGTGGCTGCCGTTGACAACCGGGATTCCTACCGTCATTACAAAATAATTGCACTGGGATAATGCTTCCCTGGCGTTGCTGGTAGCTTTAAACCTACCGGATTTGAGCTGTTCGGCGAGGACTTCCTGGATGGGAGTGTCGTGGTACTTTTCCAGGTGGTGGGTAATACCCTGGTTGAGTTGGTCGATAAGGTTTTGGTCAACATCGACGCCAACTACATCGCACCCCCTGAGGGCATAACTAAGAGCCAGTGGAAGCCCCACGAAACCAAGTCCGAAAATAGCGACTTTGAATTCCGAAGGGTTAACCTGTTTAGTAGACAACACGGTTTCCTCCTTTTATGAGTTCAATTTTTCAAGAATTCTTTCAACCATGAATTCAACCCTGCTCTCCCAGGAATTTTCCCGGGCTTTTTCGAGCCTTGCCTTTAATTTATCCTCATTCTCTTCCCCAAGGGCCCGTTCAATCCCCCGGACGAACTCTTCCGGGTTGTTGGAAATCTCTAAGACATCAGCGAAACTGTTTACTCCCGGCATGTCAACAGAAACTATGGGTTTCCCGGAAGCCAGGTATTCATAACACTTCAGTGGGCTGACCTTATCGGTAAGCCGGTTAATTTTAAAGGGGTTGATACAAACGTCAAAGGCTTTGATATAATTTGGCAGGTCTTTAACCTCTTTCCTGCCTAAAAAATAGACATTGGGCAGGGGCTTGAGGAACGAAATGTCAATTCCAGCCCCGACAGGCCCAATCATCACAATGCTCCATTCAGGATGAGCGACAGCCGCATCCCGCACCAGTTCAAGGTCAATCCAGTCCTGGATGACTCCCACAAAGCCAATAATTGGCGGAGAAATGGCAGCGATTTCGTCCGGGACTTTGGTAGCTGGGTCCTGGGCTTTCATAAAGTGCTCAACATTAGCGGCATTTGGCAAGAAATATATTGTACGGGCAAATTCCTTTTTTGAGTCGTAAAGCCCCTGGGCAGTTACAAAAACCAGGTCACACAAGCCCATTAACACTCTTTCCATTTCAGTTACAACTGCCTTGTCAATAAGACCGGTATATTCAGAGTGTTCATCCACACAATCGTACACGAGAAGTTTGCGTTCCGCAATTTCATCAACAATATCTACGGAATTGGGCATATAAGTCCATACTATGGGCTTATCCAAACCCAGGTGGGAAACAACCCTTTTCAGAAACAGGTTAATCCACCACTGGTTAATACGGTTGATAAGCCGGCATTTGTTCCCGAAAGGCAGGGTGACCGGTGGGGAATACAGGTAAATGTTTTCATTAAGCCGGCGAATTCCCTTGAACCACAAACCCCACTTGCTCCAGGTTTTGGGGTCCTTAAAGGGAGACAACAGGGTCACCGGAGGTTCTACGTAAAGGATGGTATTGGACTTCGGCAGGCGCGACATCACCTGCTGTTTGCGTGTCCAAATAGGGTCCCAGTCAATGGAGGATATACATATAATATGTTCATTTTCCAGGCCGGTCAATGTCAAACCTCCTTGGAACATGTTGAAATTCTACCTTTTCTATAATATTACAAGTCAAAAAAAAAGTAAAGAAACTAAATGGGGCCGGGTGTATCTAAAAAACAAAAAGAGGGATATTAAAAACAGTTAGGTATATAAACCATCGCGCCGGTGTTTGGTAAACTTCCCAGGGGTATGTCATAATATGTAAGGAGTTTGCGGGTGTCCAAATTCGTCTACATTTGTTATAATATAAGACGGGGGAGTGGAAACGATGCATTTTACGAGTCCTACCAAAGGCAAAATGACTACTAACGAAATGTGGGATGATATTCTCGGTTTTGTTAACGAGCACCCCAAAGATAGCTTCCGGCTTATTATAGGAACCGATTCCCAACCGGGAAAGCTCACTTGTTTTGTCACCGCAGTGATTATTCACAGGGAGGGAAAAGGTGCAAAGTTTTACTACCGCCGGACTTTTAATAAGACCCCTATGGCGTTAAGACACCGCATCTTTGAAGAGGCTACCCGCAGTTTGGAGATGGCCGGTCTCCTGATTCAGTTTATTGCAGACATGAACACCGAACTAACCGTTGAAATACATGTGGATATCGGGGAAAAAGGCCGTACCAGGGAACTTATCCAGCAGGTGGTAAATATGATTAATATGAGTGGGTTCCTGGCCAAGGTGAAGCCTTATTCATACGGGGCCACTAAAGTTGCAGATAGGTTTACCAAGTAAAAGGAAGGGCTGTCCAAAAAAGGGCAGTCCTCTTTGATTTGGGCTAAAAAGGAGGATGCGGGTATATTCCTCCGAGCGGCAACAACGCCGTTCGGCTGCCCACTCCTGGCGGAGTGGTCAGCCGACGACGTCAGACCGCTCTCGGAACACACCCGCATCTTCCTTTTTTGTTGCCGGGAGACTGCCTCTTTTGATACAATGATGGAGAAAGAATAAGGAGGATGCGGGTATATTCCTCCGAGCGGCAACAACGCCGTTCGGCTGCCCACTCCTGGCGGAGTGGTCAGCCGACGACGTCAGACCGCTCTCCGGAACACACCCGCATCTTCCTTTTTTTTGCCGGGAGACCGCCTCTTTTGATACAATGATGGAGAAAAAATATGCTGGGAGCCGCTCCACCTGGGAATTGCGGCTTTCTTTTTTAGAATCCCTTATAAAAGGATATGAAAGAATATGATTGGGCAAAATAAGCAAAAAACGAAGGAGTGGTTTACCTATGCCCAGTCCGGATGTCAAATGTGAAGTCAACACCTGTACCCATTGGTTGCCGGGTGGCTACTGTTCCGCCAGTAATATTGACATTTTGAACGAAGAAGTGGGTCAAATGTCCGAAACCGCCGCCCAAACAGAATGTAAGACCTTTAGTGAGAGAAGAGGTATTGCCAACATGCTTGGTTCCCTGGATAATGTTAACTGGGGCGGTTTGGCCGTAGGTATGTTTCTCCGCGGCAATCAGGTAACACCTACGGTTACCTGTGTGGTAGACAGCTGTGCCTATTGGGAAGGCGGAAACCTGTGCAATGCCGAAGCTATCCAGGTAACGGGCAGGGGTGCCAAGGAGTGCCAGGCCACGGACTGCCATACATTTATAACCAAGGAGTAGTGCCTGACCGCATGACGAAGTGAACTCGTTCAGCTAAAGCTGAACATCGAAACTTCAGTGGGGGACTCTACCCCCACTGAAGCAGAAAAGTGGAAACTCCACCTTCTAGAAGGTGGAGTCTTGGAATTGGGATAAATATTCGTGTGCGGTTTTTTACGCAAAAAAATTACCGCCGGCAATACCGGCGGAGGGAGAGGAGAAACCGGAGGCAGAGTTAAAATGGGGGAGGGTTCAAACCTAGGCTCTACCTCCATGGTCGCACATATGTAGTTTGACCACTGATTCCTAAACTATTGTGCTCCATCAGGGTTAAAATATACAGACCAGCTCCTGGTAATTTATACCATGAGGACAAAAAACTTTATTCATAAATCGATTTTTGAAAAAAATTATGTTATAATCTATTATGTTAATATTTCCATCTATGGTATTGAGGTGAGTTGAAACAGTTGCGGGTAATTACCGGTAGAGCCAGGGGGCGCAAGCTTAAGGCCCCCAAGGGAATGGAAACACGTCCAACTTCAGACCGGATAAAAGAGTCCCTTTTCAACATCATCGGGGACCGAATAATAGATGCAATATTTCTTGATTTATATGCAGGTACAGGGGCTATCGGTATCGAAGCAATTAGCAGAGGCGCCGGGAAATCCGTATTTGTGGAAAGCAACCTGCGCACAGTCAAGATAATTAAGGAAAACCTTGAATTGACCGGGCTGGCCGAGCAGGCGGAGGTTTCATGCCGGGATGTCAGCAGCGCCATTCAAATGCTGTCGAAGGGAGAAAGGAAGTTTAGTATTATCTTTCTGGATCCTCCCTACCTCAAAGACCTGGTGCAGCAAACCCTGTTAAAATTAGATGAAAATCATATAATTGCTCCGGGAGGGGTAATTATCACGGAAAGCAGCAAGTTGGATGTACTGCCGGAACATGTAGGTCAATTGGCAAGGTTCAGGCAGGAAAGGTATGGCGACACTGTGCTGTCATTCTACCGGGAAACAGTCATGTAATGGAAGGGGAGCCACATGAAGCTTGCGATTTACCCCGGGAGCTTTGACCCGGTTACCAATGGACATATCGATATTATCGAACGGGCGTCTTCCCTTTTTGACAATGTAGTTGTAGCAGTGTCTATCAATTCTGTAAAAAAGCCGCTTTTTACCCTGGAAGAGCGCACCGAACTTCTCAGCGAAATTACCAGGCCCTTTAAAAACGTCATAGTTGACAGTTTTGAGGGCTTGACAGTCGAATATACAGCCAATAAAAATGCCCAGGTTATTATCCGGGGACTGAGAGCTATATCTGATTTTGAGAATGAATTTCAGATGGCCCTTACTAATAAGAAACTACGGCCCGGGGTTGAAACAGTGTTTATGATGGCTCAGGCCCAGTGGTCGTTTTTGAGTTCCAGTGTAGTCAAAGAAGTTGCCTCATATGGCGGATGCATAGAAGATTTAGTCCCGGGAGCGGTAGAGAAAAAACTCAAGGAGAAGTTTTCCAGGTTGTAATTTAAAGCTGTTTGTTACATAATCATCCGTTGTTATCACATAAAAACTTTGTTTTTGGGAGGAATTGAAATGGATATCCTGGATGTCTTAAATGAGTTGGAAGAACTGGTAGAAGAAAGTACCAAGGTTCCTCTGGTAGGTAAGATATTGGTCGATGACGAACTCATTCTTGATATGGTTGACCATATTCGAACTGCCCTCCCCGAAGAAATGCGGCAGGCCAAGGTCATCATGGCTGAGCGTGAAAGGATTATTGAGGAAGCCAAAGCAGAGGCCAATAGAATTATGACTGACGCTAAAGACGAACTGAGCCGGATGACAGGCGAAAATGAATTGGTCAAACAGGCCCAGCACCAGGCCGGTGAAGTTGTCGAACAGGCCCGGAACTTTTCGCGGGAAATCAAAATTGGCGCTTACCAGTTCGCAGACGATTTATTGAAAAGTAGTGAGGACACCCTTGGCAACATTCTGTCCCAGGTCAAAAATGCCAGGGCGGAACTCCGCACCCCTCCCAAAAGTGAACAGGAAGCGGCGGCGACGAAATAAAAATAATGAATGACCAGGAAAGGGCAGGTATATTCCTCCGAGCGGCAACAACGCCGTTCGGTTAACCACTCCATAGGAGTGGTTAACCGACGACGTCAGACCGCTCTGCGGAACATACCTGCCCTCTCCTTGTTCATCTATTTGTATTCTGTGCGCCTTGTAGCCAAGAAAAAAGGTTGGTTTGCTCCGCAAACCTCCATTAGATAAAATAAAAGAAAAAAATAAACCTCACGTGAAAAGGCAGGTATGCTCCAACCTCCAACATCTAACTTCCAGTGTGCGTCAGCCTCGCTCTGCGGAACATACCTGCCCTCTCCTTGTTCATCTATTTGTATTCTGTGCGCCTAATAACCCAA
>JAJZQD010000079.1 GCA_021847735.1 Bacillota bacterium
TGCATAATATCCGCTTCCAGATCACCAAGTACCTTGCGCAAACCGTTTTTGTGGGGTTTAAAATCATTAAAAAACATAGTACTCCCCCCTTACTGTAATGCTAATTTACTTATATGATACTACTTTCACTTACTACAGTCAATAGTAGATTTTAGCAGCATAATCTTTCAGTCCTTTAGTCATATTAGGCAATAAATTACCATAGAAGTAAGAAGGGAAAGGAGGTTCTCCCTTTGCTTACTTTGTTTAAATTTTCTGCCGGTGTGGCTCTGCTGCTTTTCGGCATGCAGTTCATGAAGGCCGGCCTGGAAAAGGCGGCCCAGCACCGAATGCGTGGGGTCCTGCAGGCCCTGACCCGTAACCCCTACACCGGCGCCCTGGCGGGCACTGTGATCACGGCCCTGGTGCAGAGCAGCACCGCTGTCACGGTAATCACCATCGGCCTGGTTAATGCCGGAATTATCACCTTTTACCAGGCTGTGGGGATAGTCTTAGGCACCAATATTGGCACCACCGTCACTGCCCAGCTGATCTCTTTCAGGCTGGAGGACCTGGCCCTCCCGGCCATCGGTCTCGGCGCTATTATTATGACCTGGTCCCGACGTCAGGGCTGGCGGTGCCTCGGTCAATCCATCGTCGGCTTCGGCGTGGTTTTTGTCGGCATCGGGGCCATGTCCCAGGCCCTGATACCACTGAAGGACTCGCCTCTCTTTATCAAAACCCTGTCCGCCATGAGCGGTTCAGTTTTGCTCGGGGTACTGGCCGGCACTCTTTTCACCGCCTTAATCCACAGCAGCAGCACCACCACCGGTGTAGTGATTGCCCTGGCCCATCAGGGTATGATTGATCTGCCGGCCGCCATCGCAATTATCTTCGGCAGCAATATAGGCACCTGCATCACCGGTGTTATCGCCAGTATCGGCAGTTCAGTGAACGCCCAAAGAGTTGCCGCCTCCCACGTAATGCTAAATGTCATCGGAGTGCTCCTCTTTCTGCCCTTCCTCACCCCCTTCAGCACCTTCATAGCCGGCACAGCCCCCGGCCTAACCCGCCAGGTGGCTAACGCCCACACTCTTTTTAACATTCTCAGCAGCATTGTCATCCTGCCCTTTACCCGTCAGTTTGCCTGGCTGATAACCAAAATAGTCCCCGATCACAAACTTTGAGTAATTTGCCGGAAACCTGGAAATCCTTTAAAATATATTTAACTGAAAAAATACGGAGGGACTAAAGATGCACCTGGAAGCCCTGGAAAAAATCATTGCCATTGCCCGCAAAAACCCAAAGATACTGCTGGGCTCAGGTTATTACCAAAAAGTCTGTACCCGGCTGGGTGTCGAAACAACAATAGAAGGGGATAAAATGACCTTTGCAGCCAACGGCCGGGAAGCCTCTCTGCCCATCATCACCCCCGAAAACTGCCAGCAATACAAATGTGCAGTAAAGGAAGGCAGAGACGGTATCCTGATTGCGGAGTTTATCAAAACCCTCGTAAAGCTGCTGACCGACGAAGAAATACCCCCGTCACCGTATCCCGGAGTCGGCCAAACCGCCGAATACAATGTCAACCAGGGGATTCCCAAGCTGATGGAAAAGTTTGACCTTTTCTTTTAGGGTACATGTTCACCTTCAAGTAACGTTGACCTCAATTTCCTGTCGCGGTGGGTATGGTATAAACTATAAAAGTCAAAAAACCACAGAGCCAATACTCTGTGGTTTTTCTCTTCACCTTATTCAACTTTAAAATGCCGCACCATATCTCTGAGCTCATCTGCAGCCTGAGCGAGAATGGTCGCTGAAGCTGCCACTTCCTGGATAGAGGCCGTCTGTTCTTCTGCTGCGGCTGCCACCTGCTCGGCGCTGGCCGCTGTTTCTTCGGAAATACTGGCCACATTCTGGATGGCCACAACCGCCTGTTCTGATCCTGCCGCCATCTCCTCTGTGGCGATGGAGACTTCCTGCACCTTTTTGGTTACTTTATTTATCGTGGTAATAATCTCGTTAAAGGCTTCACCGGCACCATTAACAGCCTTAGTACCCAGAATAACCTCCTGAATTCCGGATTCCATGGTTTCCACTGCCTGTCCGGTCTCAATCTGTATCTCCATAATCAGGTCGGCAATCTGTTTTGCTGCTTCCTGAGACTGTTCAGCCAGTTTCCTTACTTCCTCGGCTACCACAGCGAAGCCCCGGCCCTGCTCGCCTGCTCTGGCAGCCTCAATGGCGGCATTGAGCGCTAATAAATTTGTCTGCTTGGCAATCCCGGTAATAACATCCACAATATACCCAATCTGCTGGGACCTCTCTCCCAGTGCTCTTACTGTCAAAGCTGTGCTGTTAACTGTTTTGTTGATAGACTGCATCTGCCCGATGGCCTTATCCACCGCCAGACCGCCGCCCGCGGCAGATTCATTGGCTTCTTTGGCAGCATTTAATACACTCTGGGCATTGTCGGCAACCTCCTGAAGCGCGGTGGTCATCTCATTTATTGTCATAGAAGTCTGCTCTATACTCTTGGCCTGATCCTCGGTTCCTGTGGCCACCATCTGGATGGTCATGGCAATCTGCTCGGTGGTTTTCGAGGATTCCCCCGCGCCGGCATTCAACTGATCAGCCGAACCGGCTACCTGGTCAGCCACACTGACAATACTCCTGGTCAGTTCCGCCAGGTTATTGATCATACTGTTAAATTTCTCCCCCAGCATAGAAAATTCGTCGTCGGTGTCAATATCCAGGTTTACCGTCAAATCGCCTTTCTCCGCAGCGGTCATGCCCTTGACTATTACCTCAATCGGTTTGGAAATGATTTTGGTCAGGAAATAAAATATCACACTGGTGACCAGCATCGCCACATATGAACCAACCATCATCTTGGCCTGAACGGTCTTCGTGAGTTTGCTATATGTATCGTCACCTACGTTGTAAGTCCAGAAACCCAGAAGTTGACCAATTCCGTCCCGTATCGGCACAATAGCTGTCAAAGCCCCATCATTTTGCCAGGGATCCGGCATTACTTTCATTTTATTTATATCCTGAATCTGGGCAATGATTTTGTCATCAACCTTTTCTTTATTATTGTGATTGTCCTGGTGCAGTTCGCAGGCCGCAAGCCGGTCTCGCCCAAAGAAAAGCTTGACCGCATTACCTGTCAGATTGGCGGACTTTTCCACAAAGGCAAAATCTGCATTAACCTGATAATCACCCTTGTATAACTGCCCATTCCTTATTAACCAGGGGCCCGGGTATTCTGCGTTTAATAACTCCTGGCCGGAAGCCGCATCTGATTTCAGCTTATTCCCAATCAAAGTATCTATCTGCTCATTCATGTTTGATAATGCATACAAGCCAATCCCTGTAGAAACAACAAACATGGTGATTACAAATACTACAACCAGCTTCATGCCAAAAGTGCGTTTCACCTGCTAACCGCTCCCCTCAAATAAAAATATTATAACATATAGCGATATTTTTCGACACTTTTATTGGAAATTCCTGCTTTTTGCAATAAAAAAAACCCGATTAACCTTTAGTTAATCAGGTTCTTTTCATTTATCCCCTTTTCCTGCTTTCGCTGCAGGGAATCCAAAGCACCAATGGCATAGCATTCCCTGGCATGAACTTCCAGTACGGAATCAAGTGCCTCCAACAGTCCGGCAATGTCACCCTCGCAGGATTTCAGATAGGCACAAAGCATCTGTTTGACAGAGTTATTGTTTCTTTTAAGTAACTGCTTAATGCCGTTTTTCTCTTTGGTCTCCAAATCTTTTATAATTCGGTCATGCAGGTATTCCAAATCTGTTTTGTTTTGAACCAACCGCAGGAACGGTTTTTTCCCTGTTGTCATCAAATTCACCTCACCACGCTGTGAGGTTAGTATAACCTCAATTGCAAAAATTTATAGCCATCCTTACAGTCCCTTGACTCGTTTTAGCTGTTTTAAGTGATTATAACTCCACCAGAGGTCGATAATAAAGTAAGCCAGAGTGAGGAATGCGAGAGAGCCGATGAGCATCACATAAACATTAAAAGTGTTCTTCAGCCAAAGAGCCAGGAGACTGTAACCGGCCATTAAAACCATACCCAGTCCCCAGGTAAAAAAAGCCGTAAATACTTTTCCTGCCTGTACACGAAGGGCATCCATGAATAAATTGGACATGTCAGCACCTCTTTCTACCGGAAAATATTCCGGTTTAATGCCGTTTTGTAACGCCGCTGGCGTCTTCTCCGGCGCTTGGCGGCACCGAGCAGCAATGCGCCTCCGATTATCGCTGAACCACCTAAGACAGGACCGACCACGGCCGGTCTGGCCAAAGCCTTCTTGGCCACCTTGCCCTCAGCCACCAGGCTCACAGCGCCTATTTCGGTGCCCTCCCTGTAATACCTGACCTCACCTAACTTCTGACCTGTTTCGATTGGCGCAGAAATCTCCGGAAACAATTCGATCTTACTGGTAGGATTGAGCTGTTCGTTATTTCCCAAAGTGTAGTACAGGCCGCTTTCTGTAACCAGTTTGACCCTTCCTGCGCCGCCTTTTACCGGCACTTCTTTGATACTGACGCCAGGGGCAACCAACTGTACGGTGCGAAAATTGGCAAAACCGTAATCCAGAAGGCTCTGGGAATCAGTCCAGATACTGCCCCCCGCGGAGGCGAAGACTACAGCTACAAACTCCTGATCCTTCCGGTTGGCAGAGGATACCAGGCACTGCTGGGCTTCCACGGTGTACCCGGTTTTAACGCCGTTTGCACCCTCGTAAAAATAGCGACCACCCTTGCGGATTAATTTGTTGTGATTCCAGAATCTTTTGGGGGATTGAGGGTCAGTTCTTGGCAGGTCAATAACTTCGGTGGAGACAATCTGTCTGAACATGGGGTTGGTCATGGCATGTTTGGTTATCATAGCCATGTCATAAGCGGTGGTATAGTGATCGGGGTTAGGCAGACCGTTGGGATTGGCAAAGTGGGAGTTTTTGGCCCCCCATTCCCTCGCCTTTTTGTTCATCAACTCGTCAAACTGCTCCTTCGAGCCGCCGATATGTTCCGCCACGGCCATGGCTCCGTCATTGGCCGACTGGAGCATTACTGCATATAACAGCTGCTTCAGGGTGAATTTTTCTCCCTCCCTGGAGTAAATGGACGAACCCTCCTGGGTTGCCGCGGTCTTACTGATGGTAACAACATCGTCGAGTTTACCCGCTTCCAGAGCAACCGCTACAGTCAGCACCTTGGTGGTACTGGCCGGGGCCATAGATGCATGGCCATTCTTATCATATAAAACTTTACCGGTCTTACTGTCCAGTAATATTGCTGCCTCGCCCACCACCTGCGGTGCGCTCATGGCCGGTGAGACAATTATTGTCAGCTGAAATAGCAAAATCAGCAAAATAACAACAGCTTTCCGTAACGGCATTTACCTTCTCCCTAAATAAAAGTATTTTGCACAATCTACATTTAATTATAAACGGACATTAATTCCAACGCAACCGTTAACCAGGAGTTAATAATTACTAAAAACGCAGACTCTCTGCCGGCATAATCCGGCAAAGGCCGCAATCTATCGGTTATCAGACTGGCCGAAAAGTAGGAATACCACATCCATTCTAGGTGAAAAAAGCATAAAATGCAAGTGCGCGCCCGGGTATTTACACAAAATACTCTACCCGGGCGCCCGGGAAACACTCCTCTGCCAGGCTCTGCATGAACCCCCTGACCTCGCCAAAAACCTCCGGCGGGTATACATATTTACCGTAGCCAAACTGCCCGTATTTGTACCTGCGTTCCCCTTCATCCATTGGAAGCGCGGTTTCCGGAAAAATCCCCAGAATATTGGTTTTTGCCCTGGCTGTAAACCGGTGGGTGATAAATTCAAAAGTCAGATCCTTTGCTTCCACAGTTTTCAAACTGTCCCGCAGCTGCCTGAAGAGTCCGGTATACTCCTCCTGCCAGCCTTGATAAAGGATGACAGGAGCAATTATAAAACCGAGGGGATATCCTGCCCCGGCCACCCGGGCCGCCGCCTGCACCCTTTCGGCCAGACGCGGCGTGCCCCGTTCAAACTTTGAAATCACGTAATCACTGTTCAGACTAAACCTGAAACGGGTATGACCGTTGTGGACGGCATCCAGCAATGTGTCCACATTGGTAAACTTGGTCACAAACCGGAATCTGCCGTATTCCTCCCGGCCGAAGAACTCGATAGTCTGCCGCAGCGCCCCGGTCCATGGTTCCACCGGAAGAGGGTCGGAGGTGGCTGCCCCTTCAAAAAGCGTAATTTCCGGCTCCCGTTCGCTGATATAGGAGTCGGCGCGTTGAAGAATTTCGTCAATATTTACATATACCCGCACATAGGGCTTTTTTCCCAGGCTGGTGTTCAGGTAACAATATTCGCACATCCCGGGACAGCTGGTGACCAACGGTAACTGGAAATGGGCTGAAGGTTTACAGGTCTCAAATTTCAGTCCCCGCCGCACCCCTACTACCAGAGTGTGTTTGGCCTCAACATAACCGGCCAGCGGAGTTTTGCCGGGAATGCCGGTAACCCGGTTGTGGGAACCGATAATTTTCACTTCGGCGGTATCCCTGCGAAATTTTTCATACAGTGCTTTCCCCAGGGGATACTCCATCGCTGCCTGTTCAAAAAACACCCGCCTGGGAACAAAACCGTTAGCCGGCATTTATTCCGGCTGCCTTTCCCCGGGGCTGCCGGTAATCTTTTCTGTATCGTTATCATCGATTAGATACTCTTTGTCGGCAGGCCGCCCTTTCACATCAACCTGGATAGCAGAGCCCATTTCCGTAGGAATAAAGTTTTCCGGCACCGGTCGCTTGTAATCCTTGTCCCTCTTATTATCAGCCATCTGATACCACTCCTTAAATTTATTCTCAGCTTATTATTCCCGCAAATGGCCGGAAAATCACACCGACACTGAGAATAGGACAATTCAAAAGCCCGCCGGTAATCCGGCGGGCCTGACTGTTTATACTCCTGCTTTTTTGAGAATCTCTTTGACGGCAATAACGCTTTTGGCGTCATCAGGCAGGTCGAAAAGCGGTTTACTCTTGAGATCAAACTGGGCCACCTGCTCGTCATATGGAATAACTCCAATCAGTTCAAGACCGGTGGCTTTGATTTCATCCTGCAGATCTTCGATACTG
>JAJZQD010000080.1 GCA_021847735.1 Bacillota bacterium
CTCCCGCGACGGCAGGTCAGCCAGTTCTTTGATGGCATCATTATCAATTACTTTACCCTCTAGAATACCTGCTTTAATCTCCAGAGCTTTATGAGTTTTGGCAAACTCAGAGAGAATCTTGGCCGGAGCCACAGCATCATTTTTACTAAAAGCAATGGCAGTCGGGCCTTCCAAATATGGATCCAGACCGGACAGTCCGATTTGACCGGCCGCGATTCTGGTTAGGGTGTTTTTTACAACCTTAAACTCAACTTCGGCTTCCCTGAGCTTATTACGAAGCTCGGTGACCTCGGCCACATTCAGTCCACGATAGTCGGTCAATACCGCACTTTGGGAACCCTCCAGCTTCTCTTTAATTTTCTGAACTACAGGTTCCTTGGCTTGAATATTAGGCATCTTCCCACCTCCTTTGATAAACCGCGGTGAGCCTGGAAAAAGCAAAAGCTCCGGTAGACATACCGGAGCCTGAAAGGTCTGTGCTTCAGGTTCATCTCCAGCCTCGGTTGGCGGGCATGGCCCATTATGCGCAAGGCACCAACTGTCTACAGCTCACAACAAGTTTATTAATTTTTATAACCCTATTTATTATAAACATAAGGTTAACAATTGTCAACTTTACTTTGCGACCTTTAAGGGGTTAATTTTAACACCGGGCCCCATAGTCGAAGAGACAGTTACACTTTTGATGTAGGTACCTTTGGCTGCTGCCGGTTTTGCTTTGAGGAGGGTCTCCATCAGGGTTTCAAAGTTCTCCTGCAGTTTGTCCTTCTCAAAAGATACTTTACCGATAGGGGCATGAATAATCCCCGCCTTGTCAGTACGGTACTCAATTTTACCTGCTTTGATGTCTTTTACTGCTCTTTCCACATCAAAGGTTACCGTACCGGTTTTGGGGTTCGGCATCAGGCCTTTGGGCCCCAGAACACGCCCCAACTTACCTACCGTGCCCATCATATCCGGAGTAGCCACAACCATATCAAAGTCAAACCAGCCACCCTGAATTTTTTCCACCATGTCTTCAGCGCCAACATAGTCAGCACCTGCAGTTTCAGCTTCCTTATGTTTCTCGCCCTTGGCGAAAACCAAAACTTTGGCGGTTTTGCCGGTACCATTTGGCAGCACTACAGCACCCCTTACCTGTTGGTCTGCGTGCCGGGGGTCTACACCTAATCTTACTGCCAATTCTACGGTTTCATCAAATTTTGCAGAAGCCGTCTTTTTTACCAAATCAATAGCGTCCGCAGGATCATACATTGTATTGCGGTCAACCTGTTTGGCGGCTTCCTGATACTTTTTGCCTTGCAATGGCATAATCTACAACCTCCTTTGTGGTTTTAGCGGAAAAATCCTCCCACCGGGCATTAAGCTTCCACTTCAATGCCCATGCTGCGGGCAGTGCCTTCAATCATCCGCATGGCAGCTTCGACACTGGCAGCATTTAAGTCTTTCATTTTTAATTCAGCAATTTCCCTTACCTGAGCCTGGGTAACTTTACCGACTTTCTTTTTGTTGGGCTCGCCGGATGCAGTTTCCAGACCGAGAGCCTTCTTCAAAAGCACCGCTGCTGGGGGTGTCTTGGTAACAAAAGTGAAAGACCTGTCCTCATAAACGGTTATCTCGACAGGAATGATCAGGCCGGCCTGGGCCGCGGTCCGCTCATTATACTCTTTACAAAACTGCATAATGTTGACCCCATGCTGACCGAGAGCCGGTCCTACCGGGGGAGCGGGTGTGGCTTTGCCTGCAGGAACCTGCAGCTTAATCATACCAACTACTTTCTTTGCCATATTCTCCACCTCCTTATATCAATGTGGTAAGACGGGCGTATGCCCTCCCACTTACAGGCAGACTATAACTTCTCAACCTGGAAAAATTCCAGTTCCACCGGTGTTTCACGGCCGAACATAGATACCAGTACTTTGAGCTTGCCCTTCTCAGGATGAATCTCTTCAATATTCCCAACCAAATTTTCAAAGGGACCGCCAGTGACCCGGACCTTTTGGCCCAAATCAAAGCCAATCCTGGTCTTCGGTTCATCCACACCCATTTGCTTTAAAATGTGTTTGGCTTCAGAATCGTGCAGGGGGATTGGTTTGGCACCTGTCCCTACAAATCCGGTAACCCCGGATGTGTTTCTGACTACGTACCAGGAATCGTCGGTCATAATCATTTCCACCAGGACATACCCCGGGAAAACTTTGCGTTTGGAAATTTTCTTCTTACCGTCTTTAATTTCCACTTCATCTTCCATGGGTACAAGAATCCGAAAAATCTTATCACCCATGTTCATCGATTCGACCCGTTTCTCCAGGTTAGCCTTAACCTTATTTTCGTAGCCGGAATAAGTATGTATTACATACCACTTCTTATCCATAATACAAGGGACCCCGCAGTAACCCCAGGCCCCTCACCCCCTAAGCAACTTATTTGATTATCTTTGAGAGTATTGTGCTCAATATGGAATCAGCAATCCAAATCAAAGCACCTACAAGCACTACCGCTACAAGCACAACAACGGTATAGGCAATTAATTGCTGGCGATTTGGCCAGTTAACCTTTTTCAGTTCAACCCAGGCACCGCGCAAGAATTTCTTAATCTTGTTAACGGTTTCGCCCTTGGCCGGAGGTGCTGCGTCTTTTTTGACCGGCATTTTCTTTACTTGATCTTTAGTAGGCTTGTCTTCTTTGACCTTTTTCACATTCTCTTTTTTCTTTTTTGGCTCCTGTTCCAAAACCGAGCCATTATTGGTCTCAGCCATTTTCTCCCACACATCCTTAAACTTTTTCCCCTATGTGGTGCAATCGAAAAGTGATTACTTGGTTTCTTTATGAACCGTATGAGTCTGACAAAACTTACAGTATTTTTTCACTTCGATTCTTTCGGGGTTGTTCCTCTTGTTCTTGTTAGTCTGGTAATTTCTATTCTTACAAGTGGTGCATGCCAGTGTAATACCTACTCTCATTCGTGACACCTCCCAAAACTATCTCAAAAAAGATACTATTAAAAGGCTTCGCTAATGCGAAGCGCCGAGTCAGCCATCTTCCGCAAATGCTAACCCAACCAATACGACACGGCGGAAATTCATGTACCTAAAAGGACCGTTACCTTAACAATTTATCACAATCTTTTTTGACTGTCAATAGTTTCAGAAAAAGGATATCCCGTTCATGCATAATCATAGTTTACCTATTTCTTGTTTTTTTATAACTTCATTGTTAAGATTTGTTAGTTTTTTCTATGCTTTTAATAAGAGATTCTCAAATATAAAAGGAAGTGGTTGCCCACTTCCTACTATTCAGCTACTCTCTGATAGCGCTTACCACGCCAGCTCCAACAGTCCGGCCGCCCTCACGGATAGCGAAACGCAGACCTTCTTCGACAGCGATCGGGGTAATCAGTTCGATGTCCATCTTGATGTTGTCGCCAGGCATTACCATCTCTACACCGTCAGGCAGCTGGGTTACTCCGGTCACGTCGGTGGTCCGGAAATAGAACTGCGGGCGGTAACCGTTGAAGAAGGGAGTATGACGTCCGCCTTCTTCTTTATTCAGGATGTATACCTCTGCAAAGAATTTGGTGTGCGGGTGGATGGAACCCGGCTTGGACAGTACCTGTCCACGCTCGATATCCTTCCGGTCCACACCCCGTAACAGGGCGCCGATGTTGTCTCCGGCCTGAGCCTGATCCAACAGCTTCCGGAACATTTCCACACCAGTTACTACGGTCTTCTTACGCTCGGCGGACATACCGATAATCTCTACTTCGTCGCCTACTTTGACTATGCCCCGCTCTACCCGACCGGTGGCTACAGTGCCACGTCCGGTGATGGAGAATACGTCCTCTACAGGCATCAGGAAGGGCTTATCTACGTCCCGCTCAGGTGTCGGGATGTAAGCATCCACTTCATCCATCAGCTTCCAGATCGGTCCGCACCATTCGCACTCGCGCTTGCCGCAGCCACATTCCAGAGCCTTTAAGGCTGAACCTGCTACGATGGGGATATCGTCACCGGGGAATTCATACTCGCTGAGCAGTTCACGGACTTCCATCTCTACCAGTTCCATCAGCTCGGCGTCATCTACCATGTCGGCCTTGTTTAAAAATACGATGATGAAAGGTACGCCTACCTGACGGGACAGCAGGATGTGCTCCCGGGTTTGGGGCATCGGGCCGTCTGCGGCAGATACTACCAGGATAGCGCCGTCCATCTGGGCAGCACCGGTAATCATGTTCTTAACATAGTCAGCGTGGCCCGGGCAGTCTACGTGAGCGTAGTGACGGTTGGTGGTCTCATACTCTACGTGGGCGGTATTAATGGTAATACCTCTTTCCCTTTCTTCCGGGGCGTTGTCGATTTCGTCGTACTTCTTAACTTCAGCGCCGCCAGCAGTAGAGAGTACTGTTGTAATAGCAGCAGTCAGTGTGGTTTTACCATGGTCAACGTGACCGATGGTACCTACGTTTACGTGGGGTTTGTTCCGTTCAAACTTTGCTTTTCCCATCTTTTATCTTTCCTCCTTAAGTTCTTTATAAGTCCGGCTCTAATTGCTGATTGGCCGTATATTTCTCAGACTTACTCGTTTAATTATTTCCATATTTTTGTCGTTTTATGTAAAAGCAACCTATCAAAGAAATTTCAATGGTTGAATATTTTGACTATTAGATTGTTATATTTCTACATCATAAATAAAAATCCTTCCAAATTAGGACAAAATTTTTTCACAGGCCCAGTCCGCACAAAGCGCTAAAAACCGGTGGCTGGGGAGCCACCGGTTTTTAAAGAGCTAATTAATCGGGTTAATATTCCTGGGTCTGGCAAAGGAGTAATCACCTGTACCGGGGTTTATTAAACTGTTTATCGGTTTTCCCTCCACCATAAACCTAACCTCCCGAATTACCGGTTCTTGGGTAAGGGATAAGACAAGGGCATCAAAGAAAAAGTTTTCAGCCATCTGACGGTTCAAAAATTGTTTGGCAAACTCGTCAAAATCCTCCTGCAATGCCCGGTTGAAGTTGAGAGTTACCCGACCGTCCTGAACTTCAGCTGACAGCAGCCGGACTTCCGGAGAAATATATACCTTGGTATACATATCATATGCGTACTTGGAAAGGCCGCCCAAAAAATCGTTAACTACCTGAGTTGGCGCGGCTTTGCCCGCTTTATTTGAGGGATATAGATAAACCCGGCCGTCTGCCAGCAGGGGACGATAAACTACATAACTGTTTTCATGTTTCAATTTAAGGTTAACCGGGTTTTCTGCCAAACCTGTATCCGGGCCAGTAATTAAACGCTTGCCATTAACTCTTATTTCAAGTTTTTCATAAGGAAACTGCCGGGCAACCTCCGTCACCGTGTTCAAGATCATCGACGAAACAGCCGCTTCCGCCTTCGCAGGCAGTAACTGCCCATTAAAATCTACAATTGCGGTGCTGCCGGTCAAGCCTACACTTAATAGCTGCGTCCCCGGTCTGATTGCCGGCTTATTTAATCCCGGCGGCGCATATTCTCCGTCCAGGAGTGAGGCCAAAGCTTCCTCAAAGTCTGTTTCATAGCCCGATATTCTTCTTGCCACCGGAATCAGAGTCTGGAGCTTCCGGTCCGGATAGAGTAATAAGGTATACCCTGCTTTATTATGCCCGGTTATGTAAGTAATGGGACCATCTTGGGGCTTTGCATCCGGCTGAGACGCCTGTTCAACCACTGCTGCCCCGGAGACCTCCGGCATTAAGGCAGGTTGTATCCGCTTGCCATTGTTATTTTTGGTTACGGAGTAGACAATCATATAGGGGACAATAAACACCAGTAATGCGAAAAAAACAATCCGGCGCCACGATATTTTCATCTCACCCACCTCCTTCCTAATTATATCAGAAAATTGGCTCAATATTCCAGGCTTTTGTGAAAAAAATAACGATTTGCCGCGAAAAGGGCATAAAAAGACCCGGTAACTTATTGTTACCAGGTTGTCTGTAATATTGGTGGCGGCGCAGGGATTCGAACCCCGGACACTGCGGGTATGAACCGCATGCTCTAGCCAACTGAGCTACGCCGCCATGGAGCCGCTAACCGGGATTGAACCGGTGACCTTATCCTTACCAAGGATACGCTCTACCTACTGAGCTATAGCGGCATATATTATTGTTAGCTCCACTAAAAAAGCGAACCTAGTCCGCCGGTGAAACTACCGTCTTTTTAATTGGTTGCGGGGGAAGGACTTGAACCTCCGACCTTCGGGTTATGAGCCCGACGAGCTACCAGCTGCTCTACCCCGCGATGTTGGTCAACACTTCTATATTATACAGAAGGCTTTTCTTTTATGCAACCTTTTTTTATCACTGCAGTCAAGGTATATATTGGTCAAACTACAGTATAAGCAAAGCCTCGTATATGCATATGGTGGAGGGAGAAGGATTCGAACCTTCGAAGGCGGAGCCGGCAGATTTACAGTCTGCTCCCTTTAACCACTCGGGAATCCCTCCATAAAGTCTGGAGCCGACGATGGGACTCGAACCCGCAACCTGCTGATTACAAGTCAGCTGCTCTACCAATTGAGCTACGTCGGCGACTCACAAAATCCATTATACAATGTTTCATCAATCAGGTCAACAGTTATATTCTGTTAAAACTGGGCCCATTACTAATTAATTTTCCCTTTTTTCCAGGTACCTTTCCAGTTTACGTTTTACCCGCTGCAGAGCATTGTCAATAGACTTGACATGCCTCTTCAGGTCAACAGCAATCTCCTGGTAAGATTTTCCTTCCAGATAGGACATCAGCACTTTCCACTCAAGTGAACTGAGGATTTCACCCATCTTTTCTTCGATGTCATCAAATTCTTCGCGGCTGATAATCAGTTCTTCGGGGTCAGTAATTTTAGACCCGGAAATAACATCCAGCAAAGTCCGGTCGGAATCCTCATCGTAAATTGGTTTATTAAGGGAAACATAGGAGTTCAGGGGAATGTGTTTTTGCCTGGTAGCAGTCTTAATGGCTGTGATGATTTGACGTGTAATGCAGAGTTCGGCAAAGGCACGGAAGGATGAGAGCTTGTCCGGTTTAAAGTCTCGGATGGC
>JAJZQD010000081.1 GCA_021847735.1 Bacillota bacterium
AGGAGGGCTTATCCTTAACGGCTCATTGTATAGTGGGACAAACGGGAGTGCGGGCGAAGTAGGCCATATGGTGATAGACCCTAATGGGCCCCAGTGCAGCTGTGGCCGACGGGGTTGTTTGGAAACCCTGACGTCGGCCACAGCCATGATTAGGATGGCCAGGGAGGCCATCGACCGGGGAACAAAGACGGAACTCTCCAAACCGGAGAACCTGGAAGCCAAGGACATAGTTATGGCGGCCCAGGCCGGGGACTCCGTGGCTCAGGAGATTATCAACTTTGCCGCCGGTTACCTGGGAATGGGACTTGGTAATATTATCAATTTGTTTAACCCGGATACCATTGTAGTTGGGGGAGGAGTATCCAAAGCCGGTGAAATACTGTTTGACCCCTTACGCAGGTCAGCCATGGAATGGTCCCTCGAAGCTCCGGCTAAGGTGGTCAAAATCGTCCCGGCTGAACTGGGCAACGATGCCGGCTGTATCGGTGCGGTGGTGCTGGTCCTTAGGGCGGGCAAGCCCGTACATTGTTAAAAGCATACTGGAGAATTACCTGCGGGGGTGTCTTAAAAGTCAATTAGGACACCCCTTTACTATATTTTCACTCGTATGTCTTAAAAGAGGCAGTCTTTCTTAAGTTTAGGGGAATGGCAGGTGTGTTCCGGAGAATACACATATAATGTAAAACAAAAACCGGCCCTGCCTGTTTGGCAGAAGACTTAGGAAGCTAACAATCTGACGGACCAAAAATTAAAAACGATAAACAGTTCGGGGAAGGAATTCGATATAATTCGACGAATTATTACAAATCCGTGTATAAAGTTTGCTACAATAGTTGCACTACTCCCCCGAACTGGGGTCGGGAGGATTTAACATTTGGCTTATTGGGGGTCTCGTTATGAAACAAATTTACCTGGGAATAGCAACGATTGCGGTTTTTACCTTTTTGTTGGCCGTATTCGTTTTTGGCCTGACTTTTTATCAGGATTATTCAACCAGACAATATGTGAACCAGTACTACGATGACCTGATAAAAGGCAATTATGACAACGCGTTCGAACACCTGTACCCCTGGTCCGGTAATCCGGACAAACCGCCCTGGGTGTCTTCCCGCGCCGCCAAAGGGATTTTTTTAAAGAATGTCTCGAGCTTAGGCGCCCGAGGTTACAGAATAGTCAGGGTGGATGATATTGTTGTGATGGAGAAGGGTTCACTGCTCGGGGCTAAAGTCAAATTAACCGTGAGTCTCAAAGGACAGTTAAAACAGGTTGAAGAAAATCTAGCCTTTTACAATGCCAAAATAGTGGTTACTGACAGCCAGGACCCTTATGCTCATTACCGGGACGGTAAACTTGCAAATTGAATTGACTGCCAAAATACCTCACATAATATAGTGAGGTGTTTTTTATGGAATTCTTTGCCGACTGGCATACTCATTCCAGGTACAGTGACGGCCGGGGGACAATCGAGGAAAATACTGCTGCGGCCGTGGGAAAAGGCTTGGAACAACTTGCGATAACCGACCATTGCCCTGCGAATATTGGGGTAGGGGTAAAGGATGCTGATACATTTTTTCAGATACAAAATGAAATTGAAGCTGTCAATGAAAAGTTTGACAGCATAAAGGTTATGTTGGGCGCTGAGGCCGACATTATCGGGGCGGACGGCAGCATTGACATTCCGCGCCGGGTTGTGGACCGGCTCGACATTTTGATTGTAGGACTTCATCCCTATATTTGGCCCTGTTCTTTTAACGATGCCTGGTCGGTAGTGGGGGTTAACCAGATGGCTCAGGTCAGCAGGAGTTACCGTAAAAAAGCCAGGGTGAACAATACCAAGGCCCTAAAGGAAGCGGTGCTGAAATACGATGTCGATTTTATCAGCCACCCCAATCTTCGGATGCCTGTAGATGTCGCTGAATTGGCGGCAGTCTGCGTAACAAGGGACACCGCCCTGGAAATCAACACCGGGCACCATTACGATAAAGAAGCTCTCGTCAGGGCCGCCGAAAAATCAGGGGTAAATTTTGTTGTCAACAGTGACGCCCACTTTCCGGAGACGGTGGGCAACCTGGCATCCGGAGGGGCGCTGCTGGAAAGATTTAATATACCGGTCAGCCGTATTCTTAACGCCAGAGAAGCACGCCATTGAAGGAGAAAACGATTTTCTGACGAACTATGTAATAACTGTTTAGATGGGGTGGAGATATGAAGGATATTAAATTTGTCATAGTAACCGGTTTGTCCGGAGCGGGTAAGACCCAAGCAATCCAGTGCCTGGAGGACCTGGGGTTTTTTTGCGTTGATAATCTGCCGCCGACTCTTATTCCCAAGTTTGCTGAACTTTGTGCACAATCAGCAGGAAAGATTAATAAAATAGCATTGGTAATTGACATTAGGGGTGGAGGGTTTTTTGATGCCGTTTACGAGTCTTTGGAAACCCTCAAGGCTTTAGGAATCAGGTGTGAAATCATGTTTCTGGAAGCCTCTGACGAGACACTGGTCAGACGGTTCAAGGAATCACGGCGGCGCCACCCTCTCAGTCCGTATGGGAGAATACTTGAGGGTATTCAGGAGGAACGGGCTAAATTGGAGGAGTTAAAAGGCAAGGCCCATAAGATTATTGATACCTCCGACCTGACAAACAAGCAGCTTAAGGAACAGATTACTGTAATGTACGGGACGGAGAATGTGGAGGAGAGCATCAACATCACAGTTATGTCGTTTGGTTACAAGTATGGCATTCCCATGGACGCCGACCTCATCTTTGACGTCCGGTTTCTTCCCAACCCCCATTATGTTGACGGTCTGCGGCCGTTAACGGGGAACCACAAGGAAGTCCAGGATTACGTGCTGAATTCATCAGTCAGCCGGACTTTTATGCGTAAATTTTCTGACCTCATAAAGTTTCTGATTCCTCATTATATTAAAGAGGGTAAAACCAGTTTGGTATTAGCAATCGGTTGTACCGGCGGGCAGCACCGGTCTGTAACCCTTGCCAACAAACTCACAGAATTGCTGGACCAGCGGTATTACAATGTCAGCAAGAGACACCGGGACATAGAGAAAAACTCTTCAGGAGTGTAACCCATGAACAAATTAAAATGGCTTTACCCCGGGATGCGTATAAAAAGGTGGATTTTTCTCTCCGTTCTTGGGGCTACATTGTTTGGCGCCGGTCTGGTTTTGGTCTCAAACGCCAAGGCGACCACCTTATTAAAAATAATTTATTTTACCAAGTTTAACCCTGCCGGGCCGGGGACGCCCCAGGGTCCGGGCATATTCCTTCTGGTTGTAGGGCTGATGCTGATTGTAGTAGGCTTTCGCAATACTATTTCCTCAATAATAAAGGTATTAGCACCTGAAAAACAGGATGATGTGGCGGAATTTATATACCAGAAGCATCATCTCAAGCGGGGCCCTAAAGTAGTGGTGATGGGCGGGGGCACCGGTCTTTCCGTTCTTCTGAGGGGTCTTAAAAAGTATACAAGCAACATTACTGCCATTGTCACCGTGGCAGATGACGGTGGAAGTTCAGGCAAGCTGCGAGGCGAGTTCGGGATTTTACCTCCGGGTGACATCCGAAATTGCCTGGTGGCGTTGGCTGATAAAGAGACCCTGATGGAAGAGCTTTTTCAGCACCGGTTTTCCAACGGTCATGGTCTGGTCGGACACAGTATGGGAAACCTGCTGATAGCTGCCATGACCCAAATAGCCGGTGACTTTGAGGCCGCCATCAGGGAAATGAGCAAGGTCCTGGCAATTAGGGGGCAGGTTCTGCCCGCTACCCTCAAGCATTGCTGTCTCTGTGCTGAATTTGAAGACGGCAGTATTATTGAAGGGGAGTCCGAAATTCCCCGCACTGGCAAGCATATTAACCGTGTTTTTCTAAAACCGGGCGACTGTGAACCCGTACCCGAAGCCTTGGAGGCTATCGCGGGAGCGGATATTATCATATTGGGTCCTGGCAGCCTTTACACCAGTATTATCCCCAATCTTCTCATTAAGGGGGTGGCAGATGCCATTTCCCGGGCTTCTGCCGCGACGGTGTATGTTTGTAATATTATGACCCAGCCCGGCGAGACCGAAGCATATAAAGCCTCCGACCATATCAGGGCTATCCACCAACATGCCGGTTCAGGGTTGATCGACTATGCTGTTGTCAATGTGGAGGACATTCCCATAACCCTTGTTCGGAAATACAGGGAGGACGGTGCGGAGCCGGTCAGGGTCGATGTGAAGGAAATTGAACGGATGAATGTTCATCCCGTAAAAAGGAACCTCGTTTTTGAGTCTGATGTTGTCCGCCATGACCCCGAAAAACTGGCGGAGTCTATTATGGAATTAATCGGAGAGCTTAAATTAGGCCACGATAAGTTTTTCATACCCAACCTGTTCGCAGGTAAACCAAAACATAGGGAAATGTAAGCAGGCGCGGCTAATAGTGGCGTCAGGCTGTTGAAAAACTTCGTCTAGCTTTGTCACCCAGTAGCGACGGGACAGTCAACGTACACCAGTACACCTCTCCTGGCCCTTCGCTGCTGGGTTACGCGTTATACTCGATTTTACCCGCAAGGGGTAGGCCGCGGTTCTAGGTGTTAAAGCACCAATAACCTGTGCACTGAACAGCCTGCTTATATCTTATGAATGGACTTTGTCAACAAGCTGGCGTCACTAATAGTGGCGTTTATTTATTGTATTGGGGGATCTGAGTTTTAGCCCTTTTTCCTTCTTTTTAAGTAAGTATCACATAAACTATTGTCGAAAAAATAAGAAATATGACGAAAAATATGTTATTGTGAGTTGCAGGATTTGTAAATATGGATGTAGTAAGTTCTATTATAATAGTTACTATCCTTATTATAATTAAACACTATAAACCGTTAAGTAAATCTGTAGGGCTAGAGTGTAATATAGCAGGCAGGTCGTACCCGGATGCTGGCTAATATAACCATTCCATGAACTCGGGACGGTTTCCCTTTTGAAGAACGGCTAATACCAAAAGGCGGTATGCCGGCGGCGAAGATGGGGGTATCATGGTGTCTTGGGCCTTTCCTGTAATGGTGGCAAAAATATCGTTTACATTTGTCCTGGCTTTTTTGTACTGGTACATTTTTTCGCAGTACCACGAACACTATATTCGCCTGTGGGCTTTTAGCTGGACGTTTTACTCTTTGGCCAGCCTGTTGGAGTTAATGCATTTTAGGCGGGATTTCACTTTGGAAGTGCAGGGGCATCAAGCCTTAATGCTTTTAAGCGGATTTCTCCTGTTAAGGGGCACTTATGCCTTTTTGGGGAGGTCTGTTGCGAAGTGGATGGCTTTTGTTATACTGATGGATGCCATATGGATTGTACTGGTTATGTCGGTTGCCTTGGGCATGTTGACGGTGTATTTTGACAAGACCAGAAACGAACTTGCTGTGAGTGAACAGCTTTTTCTGCTACTATTGGAGAATGCCAATGATTTAATTTACAGGTACCGGATTACGCCCCCCGGTTTTGACTACATTAGCCGGGAAGCTTCTACTATTACCGGCTATTCCCCGGCAGAGTTCTATGATGACCCCGAATTGTTTTTTAAGATAGTGCATCCCGACGATGTGCCGGTTTTGAAATCAATTCTGCAGCCTTCTACTAGGGGAAATACCGATACCGTTCTACGTTTGATGCACAAAGACGGGTCTGTCACATGGACAGAGCAGCATAGTGTACCCGTTTTTGCCGAATCCGGCAGCATTATCGCTGTCCAGGGTATTGCCCACGATATTACAGAACGCAAACGGGCGGATTTGGCGCTAAAGGAAAGCGAGGAGCGTTACCGCAGCTTTGTTGAGCTATCACCGGACATGACATTTGTTCAACAAGACGGGAACTATGTCTACATGAATCCTGCGGGAGTAAAGTTATTGGGCGCCAAATCAGCTGAAGAACTTCTTGGGCAGCCGGTATTGAATTTTGTGCATCCCGAACACCGTGAAATTGTCAAAGTCCGTATGCGGCAGTTGTTGGAACTAAGCAAACAGGTGCCTCTAATTGAAGAGCAGATGGTCCGGGTTGACGGGAAAATTGTATTTTGCGAAGTGACAGCCGCACCTATTATGTATAGGGGGCGGCAGGCGGTACAGGTTGTCGCCCGGGATATCACGAAACGGAAGCGGGCAGAAGAAGCCCTGCGGGCAAGTGAAGAAAAGTATCGTCAGTTGTTTCATTACGCCAATGATATGATCACCTTATGCAGGTTAACGGAATCGGGCCTGCCGGGGCAGTATATAGAGGTGAATGACGTGGCCTGCCGCATTTTGGGATACAGCAGGGACGAATTTATGACCATGACCCCAAAGGATATTGATGACATACAATCTTGGGAAAAGGTTCCCCAGATTATGGAGACCGTGGTCCAGCACGGTAACAATACCTTTGAAATGTGCCTGGTGTCGAAATACGGGGAAAGGATACCCACGGAAATCAATTCCCACGCCTTTTCTCTTAACGGTGAAAAAGTTATTTTGTCAATTGCTAGGGATATAACAAGCCGAAAGAGGAGACAGGAGGAACTGCGGGAAACCAACGAGAAGCTTAATGCCATCATTCAGGCTTCACCGTTAGCCATTATTGCAGTTGACCAAACGGGGATCGTGCGAAGTTGGAATACGTCTGCAGAGAGCATCTTTGGATGGAAGGCCTACGAAGTTGTTGGCTGCCAATGCCCGATTGCGCTCACGGGCAACCATGGGGAGCTTAACGAAAAGTATAAACCTAGGTTAGGTGATAAGGTAACAAATATGGAGGCGCTTCGTAAGACAAAGGACGGAAGGCTCATTGATGTCAGCATCTCGGCCTCACCTTTGCGTGACCGCAGGGGAATTGCGGTGGGTGTAATGGCCATGGTTGAGGATATTACCAATCGTAAGCGGGCAGAAGTAGAAATTCTGGAGTCTAGAAAAAAGGCCGAGCAGGCAGTGAACTCGTTCAGCTAAAGCTGAACATCGAAACTTCAGTGGGGGACTCTACCCCCACTGAAGCAGAAAA
>JAJZQD010000082.1 GCA_021847735.1 Bacillota bacterium
AGCTTACCCAGGTCCTGAAACCGTCGAAAGGCGTTCAGGAGATTACGCTGGTATCCTTCATGAAAAGTCCGGCTGACCCGGTAAAAAAGGTCTCTATACATGATAGCGACCCGGTGAAAATTCTCGTCATATTTGGTCCGCTCAATTTCTTTTTCCGCCAGTTCAATAAGTTTGGTGATATGCCGTGAATAACGCTCCTGGAGCAGCCCGTCGGTCATCATGGACATCAGCGACGGGGTAATGGACATGGTAAGACGGAAATCCACCCCGTCGGCGATTAGTTTTTCAAAAACATGAATGAGGGGGATGTAACATTCAGTTACAGCCTCATTGAACCACTTCTCTTCGAGAAAAAATTCATGTTCAGGATGCCGCACAAAAGGCAGGTGGGCATGCAGAACCATTGCCAGGTATCCTTTGGACATCAGTTAACATTCCTTTCTGAACAGTTCGTCAGAGCTTGGCTGCTGCCAGAGACCTGCAGAGCTTGGTCCCGAAGGACCGATATGGCCGTATAATTTACTGTGTAATCCATCCACCAGCATCCAATCCGGATCAATTTTATCCGAAACGGTGTCTCTGGGGGTTTTCACCATATTGGACTGGGCAATCAGCACAAAGCTGCCGTTAACCATGGCACCCAGTTCCAACACAAATTTCCGGTTAGGAGCCCCTACATGAATATACCATTCCCTGGCCAGCACATTAATTGGAATGTCATAATGGTCGATGACATTAATGTCTTCTGTGATGTCATGGACTCTGATCACGTAATTGCCGTTCTCGTCCAGGCCATGGCATTCCCGCAGTTCGTTCTGGTGGGTTGCCGCTATGTCCCAGTAAGTATAGAGCCAGAACGGGTCCCTGACCATGGCCGTAAATTTGGTTTGGTCATACCTGTCGGCCGGTTCCGGTACATATTCCACCGGACGGTCGGGAAACAGCATAGTGCTGAGTTCAAAATCAGCTGCTGGTAGATTAAGGACCGGTTTATCTATTTCCATTTTTTTTACCGGTTTCTTGGTAAGAGCAAAATAAAGGCCCCCACCTAAGAGGACGGAACCTACTACGAGCAGCAGAATTATGCTTTCCAGCAGAGACATTAATCCCCCTCCTTTATATTTTCTTGGTATCCCTTGAAATCTCTATGATTACGGCGGCACAACTTACGGCGCACTTTGCGTTTTGACTTTTTTTATTATGTCCAGATTGGACTTCATTATTTGTACATCCTGATTGAAAATTATATAATAAAAATAATAAAGTTCCGGGGGAGGCATGACATGGTTTCACCACAGGAGGAGTACTCACGACCCAAATGGTCATTCTGGCACGCAGTTTTTATCCTGGCCGCGCTTTTTGTGCTGGCATTACCGTCGGCTCTAATCGTTAAATTCTTTATCCGGGTTTTTCTGCAGAACCTGGCGATGATTCTGCTTGTAATCCTTGTGATTCGGATGTCTGGAGCCGCCATTTCTGAGCTGGGCCTTCAGAAGCGGAAGCTGGGGGTTAATATTGCCACCGGCCTGGGAGCGGGTATTGCCCTGTTTTTATTGGTCGGTGTGCTCAGTCTTTTTATCCAGTATGTGACCGGCCGGGTGCCGGAACCTCAGCAGGTGGTCAAACACCTGGCCGGTTTAAAAACGCCCTGGCAGTTAATCTGGCCGGGTTTCGTAGTAGTCGTGGCCGGACCCTTATCTGAGGAACTGTATTTCCGCGGGATGGTTTACCCGCTGTGCCGGGCCAGGTTCGGCGTTGATGTAGGTGTGCTGCTTTCCGCTCTGTTCTTCGGGGCTATGCATTTTGACCTTTTTGGACTTGCGCCCATAGCCATCGCCGGTGCCGGGCTGGCTTATCTATATCAGCGTACCGGTTCGCTGACGGCTTCAATTATGGCTCACGGCACATGGAACCTGCTCACTTTACTGGTAATGTACTTCAGCTGATATAGATCGGCTGTTCGCATATTTTGACGGATTCCGGTCGGCAGAATTCTCCGTCCGACCAGTAGCGGCGCCGGTTGTCCAGGCTGAAGACGGGGGCCAGTTCCCGGAAACAGGGCAGCTTAGTCTGGTCCTCAATAATCTCCAGCCGGTTCTGCCGGATTCGGTAAGTAATCATATAGTTGACGGAAATTTCCGGTTCATCAGCCATGACAATATTGGATTGACGACCGTGCATCCGGAAAACATATTCTATAGGATGTTTTTCTGCCCAGGGGAAAATCAGAAAACGTGCTTCAAAGCCGGCATCATCGGGAAAATTATCTCCGGGACCGGGAAGATTGGCCTCCGGGGCGATAAACCCCAGCGGAACACTCACATTCCGGGCTGCCGGAACCGGTTTGCCGGTAATCGGCTCATGTCCGAAGACCATTTTTATCTCGCCGAAACCGGTGAAAAGGGTATGATTTGCTTCGTTCTGCAGGTTTAGAAAATAAAAATAGTCATCAAAGGACAGTTCTTCTTTTAACAGCACTGTCACCCCGGACTCTGTTGACTTGACCACCAGCCTCAGGCGGGCATGTTTCAAGATGGACTTAACTGAAACATTCACATACCTGGACAGGTAAGAAACACTGCGCAGGTGCGTGGGCGGCGGGATAAGGGGGCCCAACAGAGCGTTGGCCACCGGGTTAATGGCGTTTTTCAGGAGAAACCGGTAAAATAAAAGGATGCCAAGTCCGGTCAGTACAGGCAGGATAAACAACAGTCCCTGCCACTGCAGCGGGGGGCTGTAACCGCATAAGAGCACACCGGACCAGGACAGGATGACAATAACGATAGTAATATTGACATAAAACATGATAATCCTGCTGGGACCTTCCGGCAGCAGGTAATGCATCTGGTATTTCTCTATCAGCTTGAACATCTTACCCGTGAGGTTAATTTCGGACTGGTAAGACAGGTCCATGAATTCTTCCAGAATATCCTGCAGCCGTTCCACCCTACGCTGGACAGTCAGGGAAACAAAAATACCGACAGAACCGAGCAGGGTCAGGAGTCCGCCGCAGATTGACAGTATTACCCTAAGATAGGACTGCAGCTCAAACATAATAACCCTCCCTATAGTTCCAGGTTAAAGCGTACGTTTTTGGCTTTGGCGGCCAGGGCCTCACGGCCCAGTTCGGCAGCCTGATTCTCCAGGGTGCGCAGGCAGGACTGGGTGCTGGAGGTGGGCAGGCCCCGCCTAGCTGCGGTTTTACCCATGTGGGCGAGGTATTCTACCACCAATTCAGCAGCCTTAAAAAAATCCCGTTTCATCAGGTACAGGCCCACAGTCTGCAGACAGGCCCCAAGGTAATTCCAGACCTCGTCCGGATAAGGAAAATCCGGCATCAGACACCTTTTGAAAATAAGCTGAATCTGATGCAGGTAATGGTCAGCAAATTCTTCATTACAGCTCTCGTCCACGGTGAGCACATAATGTTTTAGAAGTTCATTAATACCCAGCTTGATTTTATCCAGGCGGGCGTAACGGATCTGTTCCAGGATAACTTCCACCGCCGCCGCGAGCGGGTCCTCCAACCGGCTCTCTCCGGCGATTTGTGCCGGCAGCGATATATCCGGCTCAACCCGGGCCAGGTCGGTATACCGGTCATCGGCACATACCGTTATCTGGCTGGCGTTGGCCAGCAGGTTTTTGAGCCTGGTGAGATAATCCTGAAAACTTTCCATAGGTGCCTCCCGAGAACTCTTACTCTTTATTATTTGATGTGTCCGGGGAAGGTATGCGTGAAAAGATATTTTCGCAGTTTTTCATAAGGAGTGGTAGGTTTGTCAAAAAGGGAATTGCCGGTAGCTGAAGGACAGGAAGTCGAACTGGCCATCACCGGGGTTAATCATCGGGGTGAAGGGGTTGGCCGCTATAACGGCTTCACGCTCTTTGTCCCCCGCAGCATCCCGGGGGAAACAATCCGGGCGCGGGTTACGGAGCTTAAGAAGAACTATGCCGGAGCTGAACTACTGCAGGTGGTTCAGGCCTCTGAACGCCGGGTGAGCCCCGGCTGTCCGGTGTTTGAGAGCTGCGGCGGTTCCCAGCTGCAGCACATGGATTATGCCCTGCAGCTGGAGACTAAGACCCGGCAGGTGGCTGATGCCGTGAAACGCATTGGCAAACTCGGGGAGATTACGGTACATCCGACGCTGGGCATGGCGCAGCCCTGGCATTACCGTAACAAAGCCCAATACCAGATAACCCGGGTCGGCGACAAAATAAAAATGGGCTTCTATGAAGAAGAAACCCATCACGTAGTGCCGGTAACCAAATGTCTTTTGCTGGACAGGCAAATTACTGAGGTTGCCGTCCTGACTGAGGAACTGCTGAATAAATATCAGTTGGAGGCTTACGACAGGGGAACAGGCAAGGGTCTGCTGCGCCATGTAGTGATCAGAAAAGCCTGGCACTCCGGAAATTTGATGGTGGTATTGGTTACCACCTCCGGCGATTTTCCGCAGCAGCAGCAGCTGGCCGGAGAATATCAGGATAAAATACCGACCGTTGTTTCGGTGGTGCGGAATATCAATGACCGGCCCCAGGGGCCGGTATTCGGCAGGGAAACCCGTCTGCTGGCCGGGCAGGAAACCATAATCGAGCAGATTGGTGAGCTGGAGTTTGAGATTTCGCCGACCTCATTTTTTCAGGTTAACCCCGTACAGATGGCGGTTTTATATGAAAAAGTACGGGAATATGCGGCTTTGACAGGCCGGGAAACGGTTCTGGATGTTTACTGCGGTATCGGTACGATTACACTGTTTCTGGCCGACCAAGCCAGGCGGGTTATCGGCCTGGAAATCCACCAGCAGGCTGTGGTGGATGCAGCCGCCAACGCTGAGCTAAACGGTGTTGACAATACTGAATTTATCGCCGGCTCTGCGGAGGAACTCCTGCCCGACCTGACCGGGCAGGGTATCCGGGCCGATGTGGTGGTGGTGGACCCGCCCCGTAAGGGCGTGGACAAAAAGGCCCTGCAGGCCATCGCGGATATGGCGCCGCAGCGGATCATTTACGTCTCCTGTGACCCGGCCAGTATGGCCCGGGACTTGGAGGTCCTGTCGCACCAAGGTTACCGGGCAGTGGAGATTCAGCCGGTGGATATGTTTCCGCAGACGAGTCACGTTGAGAGTATAGTTCTGATGACAAATAGTGGTTTGAAGGGCAAATAAGGCAGGTCAACCACTATATGTAGTGGTTTTGGAGTAAAAAATGGACAAAAAATGGGGCCGAAAAGTGCATTTTTTGGCCTCTTTTTTTAGGGGTTTTTATAGATGACATTGGGGATTTCAGAGTCCATGCTTGAATTTCCCATAGCTGGACAATAAAATGATAAAGGACAGTATAGAACACATAAACAACCAGGAATTTGATGAGCTAAAGGATCTTCAGAAAATAATTTATTATAAATTTGCAAAACACACTTGACGGGGACATTGTCTCCATGATGTATGATGCTTATTGAAAGGTGGCGATGAAAATAATGCAGACTAAAGAAGTTACAAAAATGCTCGGCATCAACAGGGATCGAATTAAATACTTCAAGAAGCATGGGGTATTTGTGTCTGAAAAAGCTATCACAGATAGCAAGAATGTCGAATATACGGAGAGAGATGTTGCAACACTTAGAAAACTGGAGGTACTCACAAAGTCCGGTTTGACCTGTGGAGATATCAAAAGGGTACAGGATGGTGAATGGACGCTCCAAAAGGCAATTATCGAACGCAGGAGTATAGTAGAGGAAAAAATGAAAAGAATGCGTGGTTCGCTGCTTCTTGCGGAAGAACTGTTAGAAAACGATGTACAGTATGACTCTATGTCAACAGACTATTTCTGGAACAAGATAAAACAGAAAGAGCAGGAAGGCGATGCGTTCATGGATGTTAATGACATGTATGATTATCGACCTGTCCCACTTATGCGTACTGTTAAGTGTCCTCACTGTAGTGCAGAGCAGGAAGTTGATTTAGAGGACTATCTGTGGGATGAAACATCAAACGAGAGCAGTTTTGATGATGATATGGGGCCGGATATTGTGTATAGTTTTGATACTGAAGACAACTGTGAATGTGAAAAATGCGGTAAAGTATTTCGAGTTGAGGGCTGGATTAAAGAATATCCAATAGGCGCTTACGATTCGGAGCATATTGAAGTTCATCTTATGGAGGATTGTCTTATGAGGAAAACTAATGAAGAAAAAGGGCTGCTCGCAAAATTGGCAAGTGGCATATTAGACGGTATGGTGGGTGATGAGAAAACCTACAGCGGATATGAAGACGTATACTGCGGTAAGTATATAAAAGACGGAGAGCCAGTCTCTTATAGAGAGGGCCAATCAAGTCGTTTCTTTAATGGGAAAGAAAATGAAAGGGTACCGGGAAAAAGAACAGAAGAGCACTACGATACCGATGAGCGTAAGCTGGAATTTCTTCAAAGATACGGATGGTTGATAGATGACGAAGATGCTAAGGCTTATAGCGCAAAATTCAAGCCGAAGAAATAGCAAGGTGGATTGTGTTATATCCCAATTCAACAGAGGGTGAGTTTCTATTATCAGAAAACAATCCTGTTGTGATGATTGAGTGGAATAAACGTATGGTTGAGATCAAACGATAAATTCCAATTTATTTAATTGAATATAACTGATTCCTGAAAATCAGCGGGAGTGTTTTCTAACGAAGATACCCCCGC
>JAJZQD010000083.1 GCA_021847735.1 Bacillota bacterium
GTAATTACCGGAGGTTCTTCATTGAAGTTTCTAAACATTACCGTATTTGCTCTTTTAAATACCAGCACATTATCACTACAAACAGGGAAGGTGTTGGTTTCAACCCCGGTGCTGTATGTGAACTGAGTTACCGTCCCGGAGTCCAGGTTCATAGCAAATATATGTCTGCTGGTATCGCTTGCTTTGTCATAGTAAATTATTCGCCCGTCAACATAAGGGTTCGCCCCCGCGTCTACCGCAATCTTGCTGTTGTAAACCAAGTCTTTTACGTAAATCTGTCCGCTCTCTGTCCAGTAAACGATGTTAGGATCGGAACTAAACTGCAATCCCGAAACACTGATTGCCGGATCGATCTGAATTTCATTACCTGCGATAATATCTCGGACAAAAACCCCGTTTCCGTTTTCATAGGCTACTTTACTGCCATTCATATCTTTATAGCTTATATTACCGTCTGCAAATGGGGTCTCAATGCCGCTGCTCAGATCCCTAATCTTCATCTTTGCGTCAACATCGTAATAGAGTATTCGCTCCCCGGACAGGCTGCTGTTATTCATTGGGTCAACGTCTTTCACGGCCCAATAAAGGGTTCCGTTACCTATATCGTATACCAGGATTCCTTTTTCCATGGTGCCGGATACCATATAGCCGTATGCTACCCGACCGTTAACAGGATCGTAATCATGATACTTCAAGGTGTAAGCTGCGTCTACCACCGTTGTAGTTAATTCGGAATCAATGTCATACATAATCAGCCCCTGTTTGGCAAACAAAACTTTGCTGCCATAAACAACCGGGACATCCCAGGCCGTTGTGTCACCCACAGCGCTTGCTCCACTAGGATCAATAATATACTGTTCTGACATAATGGAAGATTGATTGCCGGCTGAATCAACAGCTATATACTTAAGAGTAGTTGAGTTAAGAATATTGAAAGGCCCTGTGTATAATGTACTTGCGGAGGTAGGTTCGGAACCATCGGTAGTATAATAGATATTCCCCGCCTCATTTGCTATAAGAACTACATTGACAGCCGAAATGAACTGGTCCCCGGCTGGTGCAGCTGATACACTTGGCGGCTCAGTATCAGGCCCCACCGAGAAGCTCGTGCTCCAGTCCTGGGCCATAATGTTCCCTGCATTGTCATTTACCGAGTCTGCCGGAACCTTTATAGTATACGAAGTGTTGTAAGTAAAATTGCTCTGCGGGTCTATTGTAAGAGTATTTCCAGAAACAGTTTTGTCAACCGGTATCTCTGAGCCGGCACTGGTCTTAAGATTTATTTCATCGTATGACACACCTGGGTCAATGTTTTCATCAAAGGTCAATGTAATATTGGCATCAAGAGGCATGTATACCGTGTTCGTGATATTGGATCCGGTTAGCTGCGGCAGTCCCGTATGAAGGGTAATGGTGTCACTGTATATCTTAGATTTGTTCCCGCTTGCATCGGCGAACCTGACGTATACGGTCTTGATTCCGTCCCCCTCTGAGAGTGTCCAGTTGGTAGTTGTCTCATAAGGCTGCCATTCGGCCCATTCAGATTCTTCATTCTTAAACTGCATCTGAGCTACGGTACCGCTGTCGTCATCGGATGAGACAGTGAGAGTTACATAACGTGAATTAGTATAAGCCGGTTTAGTGTTGTTGACCGCATCAAAATTGATTTTAACACTACACATCGGTCCAGCGACATCCCCTGTTGTAAAGGTCCACATATTGGATGTTGTCGTGGGGTTACCCGTCAGATCTTTAATCCCGGGTTTAACGATAACCTTAAGCAGGGTATTAACAGGTAACACAGCCGAAGGAGTAAAGGTTGCCGTGTTTCCATTAACAACTGCAGTCCCATTGTACACCGTACCGTATACGGTATCACTCACTACAAATGTGTTCGTTGTTACAGTAAGAGGGTCTATTAATTCATCAAAGGTTACAGATATCTTCGTATTATTAGGTATGGCAGTCGCGCCAGCTACGGGGCTCACAGAAGCAACCACCGGTGCTGAAGTATCATAATAAGTCTGCACTGGTACATTCCGGTCAGTTGTAGTCCGGTCGCCCAGCTGGCCCCTGGCGTTGCGTCCCCATGCCCAGACTGTTCCGTCTGATTTCAGGGCCAGGTTATGATAACCTCCGGCATCAACAGACACCACGTTATTGAGTCCCGAAACCTGGGCCGGAGTTTCATGAGGACTCGTCCACGTACCGTCTCCGACCTGTCCCTCCAAGTTTCTGCCCCAGGCCCATACAGCTCCGTCAGCCCGCAAGGCAATGGTGTGGAACAACCCCGCATCAATAGCCGAAATAGAGTCTATTCCCGGAACCTGGGCCGGACTATAGACACTGACATTTACAGTGGGCGATGTTCCCAATTGGCCGTATCCGTTATATCCCCATGCCCAGACAGTTCCATCGTTTTTCAGGGCAACAGTATGATTTGCCCCGGCCGCAATGGCCTTAACTCCTGTTAGTCCCGGAACCTGGGCAGGTGTGAAGTTTGAGGTTTGGGTTCCATCCCCCAGTTGGCCATAGTTGTTACGACCCCACGTCCATACAGTACCGTCATTCTTTAATGCTGCAACATGGTATGCCCCAGGCGCTATGGAGGTTATCCCGGACAACCCCGATACCTGAACAGGATTGGCATGGGTATTGTTATCCTGGGTCCCGCTGCCTAACTGGCCCCATTGATTGTCGCCCCAGACCCATACAGTCCCGTCACTCTTAATGCCAAAAGTGTAACCCGTGCCTGCATAAACAGCAGCAGCGGTAAATGCCGGGCTGTTGGTAAAAATGCTCAGGGTCACCCAGTCAAGTTGGGGAGTAGTAAGGTTGGTGGAGCTAGTGAGGTCAGCCTTATACTGGATCCTGGCATTACTCAGGTCAGTTCCGTTAGAAATACCGGGAATTGCCATCCCGCTGGTGGCCGTCTGCCACCCTCCCCATGTTGTGCCTCCATCGAGGGAGAGGTTGGTTTTGATTGTTAGCCCGGTAGACCCAGGAACTGTTGCGTTCCAGTTAATCTGGGAACCGGCCGCTGTACCAACAGTTGAGAGGTTGTATACCGGTGATGTCCGTGTTCCGGAAGAAGGATAAATCGATTCTTTCATCAGGTCGTTATTGATTATCCAGTTTTGGACCGCATCTACCGTAGCATTACCCCATTGGAAGTACAGCATGGCCCCGTCATTAAGAGTCAGGGTCTGCATTCTGTATTGGTCACTGTTTGCTGTGCCATAAACACGGTAAGGCTCAATAGCATACAACTGATTCATATTTGAACTGAACGGTACAACAGTAAAGGTAAACTGAGGATTGGTTTTAAACAGATCATCCTGCAGGTTATCATTGTGCCACCAAGTCCATAAGGTATGCTGCTCTCCTGAACCATCAGTCCAGTTTTTGGGTACCGAGCCGAACTGTTCGATACCGTCACTTCCAAACTCACCCCCAAACCGAACTACAAAGGGCTTGATAGTGCCTGAGGTCTGCTTGATTTCCAGACCAAATATACCTCTGGCAGCCCAACCGTACTTAACCTGCCAGTTGACTCCGTCATGGGCAAAGGTACTGGTGGCATAACTTCCATCCGCATTGTTAGGAGTGGTTAAAGGAATTATTGTTCTCACCGAATAATCGGGCTTGGCAATTTCAAAATATCCCCAGTTGTCAAATACATCGCTGCCGCCGTCCACCCAGCGGTAGGCATTGGCCAGGGTTGTCCAGTTAACAAAGGTGGAGGTTGTAGCTTGTTGAGACATGTCTTTGGTTGGATTAAACATTCCGTTATTGAAAGCGGTGGTACTGAAATTGGAACGCATTCGTGTCTGGGTCTTGGCTAGTTCCAGGTTCCCGGCCACAGTGGCCGTTACACTGCTCAAGTCACCTAAGGCAAAATCGGCTTGGTAGACATCACTTACCACCCAGTCACTGCCTGGCATTTTTACTCTGACAGGATTAAGTTTACCGTTGGGAGGCCCGATAAGGACCGGGATCCCATCACCAAGCTGTCCAAATCCATTGTGACCCCAGCCGTAGACACTTCCGTCAACCCTTTCTGCCATACTATGGGTACTTCCAGCCGAAATCTTTGCAGCATCTGTATGCCAGGGAGTTCCGTCAGATTTCCTTATCAATACAGGGCCTGTCTTGAAGTCCTCAAATTGGCCGTCACCAATTTGTCCGTCGTCGTTGGTGCCCCATCCGACGAGGGCTCCATCCCCTCTAACGGCAATACTATGGTCAGTACCGGCGGAAATCCGGGAGAAGGGCGGCGGTGGCGCATTGGCGGCAATAGTGGTAAAGCTGAAGATGGTCACTGCTCCGGTTGCGTTGCCAACAAGGTCATTCACTGCCCCCGCGGGGATAGTTACCGTATAGGATAGGCTGTTTTCCAGGAAGGCGTTAGGATGGATAAGCAGAATGCTTCCGTTAATGCTGTAGGTGCATTCTATTACGGTAGCCCCCTCTTTCAGGGTTATGCTATTAAAGTTTTCACCTTTTACTACATTCTCGCTAAAGGTAATCGAGATAATCTTATCTACCGGAACGCCGGTCTCCCCGTTGGCCGGGTTGGTGCTGCTGACAACAGGAGGGACAGTATCCACAGTCTTAAAGCTCCATGTATAATTGGCAGCAAGTCCGTTACCTGCCAGGTCCTGAACTCCTGTGGTGACCGTTGCTGTATAAGCGCTGTCAACAACAAGATTGCTTTCAGGCGTGAACGTAGCAGTATTTCCTGCATAGCTTACAGTTCCCGCAATTGGCACATTACTTGGGTTTTTCACGGTGAAATTGGTGGTATTGATTGTTGAAGCTTTCATAGGCTCACTAAAGGTAGCAGTTATTGAAGAATTTACGGGAATTCCGATGGCATTATTGGCCGGGCTGACGGCCGTAACAGTAGGAAGAACATTGTCGTAATAGATAGTTCCTGAAACCGTGGCCGTATTCCCCGCCGGGTCGGTGGCAATCGAGGTAACCACGTTTGGTCCGGGAACAAGACTGATTACAGTATAACTCCATGCCCCGCCACCTACCGTAGCAGCCCCGTCAGAAGCGTCTGTATCGGTATAAACATTTGCTGTCGCGCCGTTGGCGTCAGACAACAGGCCCTGGACCAGCTGACTGTTTACATTTGTGGGACTGGTTACAGGAACTATCGTCATGGATGGTGGGGTCATATCAAGGTTAATTGTATCTGAAACAGTGGCTGAAGTATTTTCATACTTGTCTTTAAACTGGACATAAACCGTCTTCAAGCCGTCACCAGGCAGCAGGGACCAGTCCCTGGAGGTTACATAAGCCTCCCAGGGGCTCCAGTTTACACCATCATTGCTGAATCTCATCACTGAGACTGTACCTGAGTTAGGATCGGTAGCGCTGAGAGTCAGCGTAACAAGCTGACTCTTGGTCCAGACAGCCCCGCTGTTAATATTGACTGAACAAGAAGTGGGAGGGTAGGTGTCCTTTTCTGTTGTAAAAGTCCAGGTAACACTGCCTGACTGGGTGTTTTTATTGAGATCCTGAACACTGGATATAGTAGCTGTGTATGTCGTGTTATAGTCGAGATGGGTTACCGTCCAGGCAATTTTTTGGTTATTTGGCCACGATCTGCTCCCACTGGCGCCGGTGCCGGTTACCGAGAAAGTTCCACCAGTGGTAATACACGGTTCGTTAAGCATACCATAAATCGGGGTGGTTACAGAAACCCCGGTGGCGCCGTTAGCCGGGTAATATGAAGTGACAACAGGTTTTACATATTCCCGCTCAAGGATTTGCATATCGTCAATTTTTACTCCGTCGCCAACCAGGCCATCACCATTTTTCACGAAGCGAACCCGAAATTGGAAATTGGCGCTCAAATAACCGTTGAGGCAAAGTCCCGGAGTGGTTATCCAACCGCCCGAACTGCCTGTATAATAACTGGAACCATTGAGGTTATACCAGTTAACCCCGTTCGTGGAACCTTCGATTAAGACTGCGTCATACCCGGCGTATCCGTAACCGCTCCGGTAACCGGTGTTAAGCGCGTAGTTAATTTTCATAGTGAGCCAGGGGTTCTTATATGTACTGAGGTTAATCGCCTTAGAATAAAGGATGGTGGTCGACCCGGCGGTGTTGGAATCTGTATAATTTCCACCCGGGCTGTCAGACCAGGCCCCTGATTCAACCGCCCATCCCGGGTCATAGGTCATAAGGTTTACATCTGATGAATCATTCCAGTAAATGTTCTTGGCGGAATATATACTTGTAGTTGCTGTACTGGTGTTGTTGACCGCATCTTTTGCTGTAATGGTAAAATTGTTGGCGCCATAGACCATTCCGGTGACATTCATGCTCCACGTATACCAGTTTAAATCGGCGTCTGCCAAGGTCACCGCAGCACTCCCGCTAAACCCCGTGTCCGCCAGGACCGTTACAGTGGGCGGGCTTGAATCATAGACCGAGCCGGTGATAGTCTGGGTATCAAGGGCAATCGGGGTTGTAACCGCATTTACTGTTATAATGGGGGCAGTGGTGTCCAGATAAATCGTGTCACTGACACTGGCTGAAGGGTTGCCGGCGGCATCCAGAAACCTGGCGTACACCGTATAAGGTCCGTCCCCTGTGTAGGGACTGATGGTCCAGTTATAG
>JAJZQD010000015.1 GCA_021847735.1 Bacillota bacterium
TGTGCCGGTCAATTTTCACTTGTCCATTTAGAAAATCGGCAATATGGCCGAGGTTTTTGGCCGGGAATACAGGTATTGTGTCTACAAGTGCTGCTTCATCGGCGTTCTCCGCAGATACTATTATTCCTGCAGCGTCAGATATCTCTTGGGCTGCCATCACGCTGGGGAGAATACCGGTAACCCCTCTCACAGTGCCGTCCAATGAAAGCTCTCCCAGGTAAACAAATTTCTTATAATCATCATTTATTAACCGACCGGACGCCGCCATTAACCCTACAGCTATTGGAAGGTCAAAGACCGGGCCCTCCTTTCTCTGGTCAGCGGGTGCCAGGTTGACCGTAATGTGCCCCAACGGAAATTCCATACCGGAATTTCTTAAAGCTGCTCTTACCCGTTCTTTGGACTCCTTTACCGCCGCTGTGGGCAAGCCCACTATATCAAGCCCGGGCAGGCCGGACGAAATATCAACCTCCACGTCAACAATAAAACCTTCAAGTCCAAACATCCCGACACTCCTGACTACTGCCAGCAAGACCATCCCTCCGCCAAAAACAACATCAAACAAACCTTATCCTGTTTATCCCAATTCCAAGACTCCACCTTCTATAAGGTGGAGTTACATTTTTCTGCTTCAGTGGGGGTAGAGTCCCCCACTGAAGTTTCGATGTTCAGCTTTAGCTGAACGAGTTCACTTAAAAGCAGTTTTCAAAAATCCTGACAGATTTCAAACTGTTATCCTGGTCAAGATACAACGAATACACGTCAAACCTGCAGCTGTGGGACATCGAAAAGTGTCCCGCCAGGTACAAGGCAGCCAGGAGACGCAGCCTTTTTTGCTTCCGGAAATCCACTGCTTCTTCCGGGAACCCATATTTCAGACTCCTGCGGGTTTTTACCTCGATAAAGATTATTTTATCCCCATCCCGGGCAATGATATCTATTTCACCGTACCTGCACCGGAAGTTCTGCTCTATGATGGCATACCCTTTTTCTTTGAGCATGCCTGCGGCCATCTCCTCACCCAGAGCGCCCAACTCTTTGCGTGTTTTCACTTGTCCACACCTCAAAATTCATTATAGCACACAGTTTATTCGTGGTCAGTGACATCATGCTATCAAACTGCTGATATCTTGCCTTAAGTGTCTCTACGCCTTACGGCTCCGAGAAAGTAGGAGGTTTGCGCAACGCAAACTTTCCGATTATAAAGAAATCCTAATGACCTTTGTGTTCTCATCTTTTCTCTGTGTTAACCTATCCAAAAAAAAGAAACCTGATTTCTCAGGTTTCCTTTGACTTCATTTACTGTGACTGATTACTTAAACAACGCGGCCGCGGCCATGTTAGCCAGAACTGATAACGGTTCAGGCCAAATACCAAGGAATACCGTGATAACCATTGTTACCAGGAGTGTTGCCTTGGCGCCAGCCGGAACTACTAAGGGAGTGTTGTCAACAGGGTCTGCCATATACATTACCTTGGCTACTGACAAATAGTAGTATACGGACGCCATACTCATCAGTAAGCCGATAATGACTAACCACAGGTAGCCTTGGTTGACAATTGCCGAGAACAGGTAGAACTTACCGGCAAAACCTGCCAGAGGAGGAATACCTGCCATGGAAAGCAGGCAAACCGTCAGAACCGAGGCCAGCAGCGGTGAGCGCTGGGCTAAACCTGCGTAATCCTTAATTTCGTCACTTCCCGTGTTAGCCGAGAAATTCATTACAACAGTAAATGCTCCGATAGTTGCGAACACATAAAGCATTGCATAGAAGGCAACACCTTTAACCCCGGCGACACTGGCTGCTACAATACCGGTCATGATATAGCCGGCCTGGGCAATACTCGAGTATGCAAGCATTCTCTTGATATTGGTCTGGGGAATAGCAACCAGGTTACCGATTATGATAGTCAGTGCGGCCAGTGCTGCAAAAAGCAGTCTCCATTGGGACTGGAAGGCCGGGAAGGCAACAAAGAATACGCGGATAAGGACTGCAAATGCGGCGGCCTTAGAACCAACGGCCAGAAACGCAGTGACGGGCGTCGGTGCTCCTTCATATACATCAGGAGACCACATTTGGAAAGGCACGGCGGAGATTTTGAATCCGAAACCGGCAATAAGGAAAATCATGCCCACTAACAATGCCGGAGACATACTGCCCAAAACCTTGATTTTGGCAGCGACCTCTACGATTACTGTAGTGCCAGTCATACCGTAAACAAGGCTTAGACCATAGAGCAGAATGGCTGAAGACATGGCGCCTAGAATCAGGTATTTTACCCCGGCTTCCGCCGATTTGCTGTCATTCTTCTTATAGCCGGTCAGGATATAGAAGGAAATGGTCATGGTTTCAAGGGCAAGATATAATGTGATGAAATCTCCCGAAGAAGAAAGAAGCATCATCCCAACAGTGGCAAAAACCATCATTACAAAGAATTCGCCGTAGTTGGTGCCAATCTTCTTCACGTACAGTGTGGCAGCCATTGAAACCAAAATTGCGGCAATCAGGAACAACTGCTTAAAGAAGGTAGAGAAATCATCAATTATATACATTCCGTCGAACAGTTTGGTATTCACGCCATAAAAACTGAAGCTCAACAGCAGGATACCGGTAAGTCCTATAGTGACCAGATAACCCAAACCGTATTTTTGCTCTTTGGGAACCAAAAGCCCGATTACTATTACGCCTATTGCCAGAAGAGTTGTAGCTATTTCAATTGAAAGCAATGAATAATTTGCATCCATTAGATGTTCCCCCCTATCTGAGCGGCAGCGGCAGCCGCTGTCGTGGCCTGAACCATCTTGGCCGCTATCGGCTGCATTCCCGAGTTAACCATATCCATGAGTAAGGAGGGGAATATCCCAAAGGTTACAATAAATACAATCAGGACTACAACAGGAATCAGGTAGGAGCCTTTGATATCCTCTACGTGATCCCACTCTTCCTTGCGTGGGCCGAAGAGTACATTGGCCACCATCCGCAAAACATATACAGCGCCTAGAACAACACCGGTCAAAGCTATAATGGAAAGAACCTGCATATTGGTCTGTTTGGTGGCAAAGGCGCCAACAAAGGTGGTGAACTCAGGTACAAAACTCACCAACCCCGGCAGACCTGCCGAAGCCATAGCAGCCACAACAAATCCGGTTGAAGCCACCGGCATCTGATGAGCCAGGCCGCCCAAGTCCGGAATGTACCGGGACTTAGTTGCAGCATAAATGTATCCCACCATAGAGAAGAAGAGGGCTGACATTACACCGTGGGCAAACATGTTGGCCACAGCGCCGTTCAGACCGATGATGTTCAGGGAAGCAACCCCGATCAATACAAAACCCATGTGGCTGACGGATGAATAACCAACGACATATTTCATGTCTTTCTGGGCCAGGCAAATCAATGCGGCGTAGACCACGTTACCTACAGCCAGAATGGCTATCACCGGTGCCCAGGCCTTTGCTCCAAGGGGCAGGATAAACAAACCAATCCTAATCAAACCGTAGCCGCCAATCTTCTTCAGAACGCCGGCGTGAATCATGGAAACCGCAGTTGGCGCTCCGGCGTATCCATCGGGTGACCAGGAATGGAACGGGAACATCGACAACAGGGTGGTAAAACCGAATGCCATCATACCAAAGGCAATAATCTGGAACTTCGCGGGGAAGTCAACCTTTGCAAGTGTTGCGATATCAAAGGTCGGCGCCCCAAGGTATACTGCGGCTTGCATATACATCCATATCATAGCCGCCAGGAGGAACGCACTTCCTATCAGCAGGTAAATGGTAAGCTTCATACCGGCATATTCCTTAGTGACAGCCTTAGTCTTGCTTCCGCTGCCCCAGATAATAACCATGATGTAGATGGGGATTACTACTACTTCGTAGAACAGGAAGAAGATAAACAAGTCGCGGGCCACAAATGTTCCCATAACCCCTCCAATAAGGATCAGCAGGAGAATGTAAAATTCCTTGGCACGCTTTTCCACACTCCATGACCTGGAGAATACCGAGGTAAACCCTATAATGTTAGTCAGCAGCAGCATCGGCAGGCTAAACCCGTCAACACCGAGGGAATAAACAACTCCGAGGTCCCTAACCCATGGAATGTCTTCGGTGAAGGCGAACCCACCTGTTGCCAGGTTCTGGTTGTAGTAGATAAAATAGATGACAATTGTCAGAGCCAGTGAGGTGAAGGTGGTAATTCCAGCTACTGCTTTGATTACTTTTGAATTTTCTTTAGGGATAAATACGGAGATAAGTGCTCCGATAATTGGCGCTAATAATATAACAGTCAAAACGGGAAAACCCATTACCTAACACCTCCTAACAGGCCCAGGTTTACTGAGCTGGTATCCATGAAGTTCATAATGATTACAAGGATTACGATCCCTGCAAAGAGTACTAACGCGTAGTGCTGCAGCTTACCGGTTTGAATCCTTCTAAAAGTACTGCCGAGAAGTTTGGCTGCATTCCCCACGGCGTCAATGATACCGTCGACAATAGTGGTGTCAACCCACCAGAGGAATCTGCCAAGACCGTCAATGACGTTGTGAATGATCCAAAGGTAGATTTCGTCAATATAGTACTTATTGTACAGCAGCGTATAGATAGGTTTAAATTGCTGGGCAAGTTTTTCGTGCGAAACAGACTTTTTCAGGTAAATTGTGATTGCTGTAAATATACCAATTAACGCAACAACTACCGAACCCACCATTATTATATAGTTTGGAGCCTCGTGTTCGAATTCTCCGATCCGAACAAAGTATCCAAAGCCATGCTGCAGCCAAGGCATCCCAACAAGACCACCAACTACAGACAAAAACGCCAGAACATACAGCGGTAAGAGCATTGAAAAAGGTGACTCATGCGGATGGGCGTGTTTGTCGCGAAGCTCACCGTGGAAGCAGATAAAGAACATCCGGAACATATAGAATGCTGTAAGTCCTGCAGTCAGGACAGCCATAACAAAGAGCAGGTAGTAAAACGGCTGGTGTTGGTGAGCAGCCATATTGTATGTTACCAGGAGGATTTCATCCTTGCTCCAGAATCCAGCAAAGGGTGGAATACCTGCAATGGCCAAACATCCCACAAGGAATGTCCAATACGTCACCGGCATGTATTTCTTCAAGCCGCCATATTTCCATATGTTAGCCTCGTTGTGCATGGAGTGAAGAACACTACCTGCCCCAAGGAACATAAGGGCTTTGAAGAAGGCATGGGTCATCAGGTGGAACATACTGGCTGTGAGACTGCCTGCCCCAAGGGCCAGCATCATATAACCAAGCTGCGAGACCGTTGAGTAAGCAAGTATTTTCTTCATCTCTGTCTGCGTTATGGCAATCGAGGCCGCGAATAAAGCGGTAAACGCACCCATAAAGGCCACAAAGGCCATTGCACTGGGGACAGTTTTGAAGAGAATTAAAGTCCGGCCTGTTAGGTATACACCGGCAACAACCATTGTAGCAGCGTGGATCAGGGCGCTGACCGGGGTAGGACCTTCCATGGCATCAGGAAGCCATACATGAAGTGGAAACTGACCGGATTTGCCTATCGGTCCCAGGAACAGGATTACTGCTATAACTGTAAGAGCGCCTAAACTGAGATGAGTGTACTGGGCGAAGTTCGGAATCATCTCTCCCAGCCTCTGCAGATCCAAGGTCCCGAAGTTAATCTGCAGCAAGAGGATACCTAGTAAGAGACCGAAGTCACCGGTCCGGGTAGTGATAAAGGCTTTCTTGGCTGCCTCTCTGGCAGAATACTTGTGAAACCAGAAACCAATCAAAAGGTATGAACATAAACCAACAAGCTCCCAGAAAACGAACATCTGTAAAAGGTTGGGAGCAATAACCAGTCCGAGCATGGACATGGCAAACAGTGACAGGTAAGCATAAAAACGGGAGAATCCGGGGTCGCCGTGCATGTATCCCAGGGAATAAATCTGCACTAATGATGCCACAAGGGTTACGACAAATAACATCATAGCAGAGGTGGGATCTATCTGGACTCCCATTTCTACCTTCAACCCATTCATGCTAAACCAGGTAAAAGCCTGTTTTAGCGGGTGTTCGACAAACTCTCCGCCTTGTTGAATTACTCCAATACCAATGCAAATCGCCAACACAAACGAGATCAGTATAAATGTAATGGCCACAAAGGCACTGACCTTCGGTAGTGGTTTAAATACAAGAGCTATAAGCACAAATGCGACTGCCGGTAGGAGAGGAATCAACCAAGCGTTATAAAGAGCAAATTCAATCATCTTGTTCTTAGCACCTACCTTTGTTAGTAGAAAACTACCATTTTAACCAATCGAAGTCGTCAACATTCACCGACATACGGCTGCGGTAAATTGCGACGATTAAGGCCAGACCCACCGCAACCTCGGCAGCTGCAACAGCAACCACAAAGATTGCAAATACTTGGCCTGTCAAAATTTCTGTGGTAACATACCTTGAAAAAGCGACCAGATTGATATTTACTGAATTCAACATAACCTCAAGGCCCATCAGAATTGCAATAACGTTTCTCTTTGCCAGGGCTCCGAAAAGACCTATGCAGAAAAGGGTGCCGCTAAAAATCAGAAAGTGATTTAATCCGATACTTGATCCGATCATGAGGTCTTTTTCACCTCTTTCGCAATAATTACCGCTCCCAATAAAGCCACTAACAGCAAGATTGCCGCAACTTCAAAAGGAACAACATATTTAGTTAACATCAGGTCAGCAATCAGGCTTACAGTATTGCTGGGCGGCTCGGCAGTGCTAACCGGCCAATTGGTATTGAGTACCATGAACCCGTTGATGACAATCATTGCCAGCGAAACCAGTCCCGCTACGGCTACATGGGCCGAAAACAGGTTGGTCTGCTTCATATTTCCCCTTTGGGTAAGCATGATACCAAATACGAGGAAAATGGCGATGGCGCCGGCGTAAACCAGGATCTGTACGGCCGCCATAAAGTCGGCGTTCAGCATAACATATACCCCGGCCACTCCGATAAAGGTCAATACCATATAAAGCGCACTGTGAAAGATGTTTTTGTTCATGACCATTAGGAGCGCCGACCCTAATGTAAAGATGGCTACAATCCAGAACATCAAAATCATTTACCTATTTCACCCCTTAACTAGCCTGTGCCGATTCTTCGTCTTCTTTTGCGGACTTAGCCGGTTGGTCGTCTTCCGGGGACGGTACATAACTGCCGAACAGGTCAAGGTTAACTTCTTCCCGGGAAAACTTAGCCCTTTCATAATCATGGTTCCACATAAGGGCTTTGGTAGGACAGGCTTCCACGCAAAAGCCGCAGTAAAGGCACCTTTCAGCCATCATCTTATAACCTGTTAATTTCTTCTTATTGTTTTCGTCTTTTTCGGACTCAATCTTGATTACACTGTTAGGACATGTGTTGGCACACAGCCCGCAAGCGATACACTTGGGCACCTTCAAAGTAAAGGAGCCTTTGAAACGCGCGGGTAGTACCGGTCTCTCTTCGGGGTATTGTTCAGTAATCTTTTTCTCAAACAGGTGTCCGAGAGTAATGCCTAGTCCTTTTATTAGTCCTCTTCCAAACACTTTATCACCACCCCTAACCTGTTATCATTCGGTAAACGTAAATTCCGATTCCTGTAACAACAATGTTGGCCAGGGAAACGGGAATCAGGAATTTCCAACCGAAATGCATCAAGTGGTCAATCCTAATTCTGGGATATGTCCATTTAACCCACATGAACAGGAATATCATGCAGTAAACCTTAAGCATAAACCACAGGAAAGGCGGTAAGAATGTCAAACCAAACGGTGCATTCCAGCCTCCCAGGAACATAATAGTGGCAATAGCGCAGACAGCCACCAGGTTTCCATATTCTGCAATCATGAAAATCGCCCAGCGTATCCCGCCGTACTCTACAAAGTAACCTGCAACCAGTTCCTGCTCGCCTTCGGCCAGGTCAAAGGGTCCTCTGTTGGTCTCAGCGACAGTAGATATAAAATAAATGATAAAAGCGATACACTGCGGAACTATAAACCACATATTTTTCTGGGACGCAACAATATCTGTCAGATTCAAAGACCCTGCCAGCATAACCACGCCGAGCAGAGAGAATACCATTGGAATTTCATAGCTAATCATTTGGGCCACGGTCCGCATTCCGCCAATAAATGAATATTTATTATTGGAAGCGATTCCTGCCATAAGTAATGAAAGGGTTGCCGTAGAACCGATGGCGATGAAATAGAATATGCCGATGTTGAGGTTTTCCAGAACCATTCCCGGGCCGAAAGGGATGACCGCAATTGCCACAATGGCTGTGACAAAAGCACATGTACTGGCAATCTTGTAGATGAATTTGTCGGCCGCAGCGGGAGTAATGTCCTCTTTACCCAACACTTTAACAATGTCGACCGGAAATTGCAGAAAACCGGCAGGGCCAAGACGGTTCGGACCCCGACGTTGCTGCATAAAGGCACTGGACTTCCGTTCAATCCAAACCAGAACTATCAGGTTAATCAAAACGAAAAGAATGACGACTAATGTCCATACAGCAGTTAAGATTAGTTCTGTAGCTGTGGTAGATATTCCCATGCCTAAAATCCAAGCCCTTAACCAATTGGCTAGATCAATAAATATTTGCATGCTTCTTCTCCCCTATAAACCCTATTTTTTAGTTTTCCTGTACACCTTTAACGGTCAACCTCACCGAGAACAATATCGACTGATGCCAGGGCAACTACCGCATCCATGAGGTGGAGCCCCTCAGCCATTTCGGGGAAGATTCCCAGGTTGACAAAACAGGGTGAATAAATATGGTTACGGTAAGGCTTTGTTGAACCATCGCTTACGAGATGAAATCCAAGATGCCCCTTAGCATTTTCAATACGGTGGTACACTTCGCCCACCGGTGGTTTAAGCACTTTCGGAACTTTTGCCATGATAGGACCTTCAGGAACATCCTTCATGGCCTGCTCGATGATTTTGATACTTTCTCTCATTTCATCAATCCGAATCATCACGCGGTCAAAGGAGTCGCCGTTTTTCCTGACCGGTACGTTAAACTTAAACCGGTCGTAAACACTGTACGGCTCGTCTCTTCTCAGGTCGGTGTCTATACCTGAGGCTCTGGCGTTCGGCCCGGTAATTCCGTAGTCCAGGGCCATTTCCTTGGAGACCGGCCCAACACCCACTGTCCGTGCCTGGAAGATTTCATTCCCGGTAAGAATACCTTCGTATTCGTCGACAGCTGAAGGCATATAGTCTACTAATTCTTTGAGCAGTTTAAACCAGTTTTCGTCGAGGTCGTCAGACACGCCGCCAATTCTCATATAGTTTGGCATCATTCTCTGGCCTGAAGCCATTTCAATCAGGTCAAGACACTTTTCCCGGTCACGGAACCCATAGAACCAGGCTGTGGCGCCGGCAGTGTCAAGGGCCATAGAAGCAAAATAAATAGCGTGGTTCGCTAGGCGCTGTACCTCAGACATAATAACCCTGATGTACTCAGCTCTTTCAGGAATCTCTTCCGTTATACCCATAAGTTTTTCAACAGCAGTTACATATGTCAGTTCATTTAACATCCCTGAACAGTAATCCAGTCTGCCGTTGTAAGGAATAAACTGGGTATAGGTGCGGGATTCCGCCAGTTTCTCCAGTCCGCGGTGCAGGTAACCCGTGTGGTTTACCGCCTTGGTAATGTACTCTCCGTCAAGGTTTAACACACAACGGAATACACCGTGGGTACTGGGGTGGTGAGGTCCCAAGTTCAGGGTCAGTTCTTGTGTTTTTAACATTATTTCCACACCTCTACAATCCCGAAATTAAAGTCCACAGTTCTACTCCTATGCTTGCAAATTATAATCCTTACGCAGGGGATGGCCTACCCAATCATCAGCCAGTAAAATTCGTTTCAGGTTGGGGTGTCCGGTAAAAACTATCCCCATCAAGTCATAGGCTTCTCTTTCCTGAACATTGGCAGCCTTCCAAACTGAAGTTATCGATGGAACCTGAGGATTTGCTTTATCTAATACAACCTTAACCGTGGCTTTATGCAGGTAGGTCAGTGAATTCAAATGATAAACCACAGTGAAATTCTCGGGATAATCCACAGAATTGAGATTCACCAGAACTTTAAAGTCGTACTTGGGATTATCTCTTAACTCCGTCATAACATCAACAAGTTTTTCGGGCATAACCTTAATGGACTGGTTGGTATTGTCTTCGAATATTTCGGCACAGTTGCCAAACTTTTGATTGAGCTCGCCCACTAGAGCTTCACGATCAACGATTTTATCCATGTTGTTTCAACCTCGCAATTTTATTAGGGTTAGCAACCTTTTGCCGCAGCTGCAGCAACCCGTAGAACAGTGCTTCCGGCCTGGGCGGGCATCCAGGAACGTAAACATCTACCGGTAAAAAGGTATCTGCCCCCTTAACAACGTGATAGGAATCACAAAAGGGGCCGCCGCTTATGGCGCAGCTTCCCATGGCCAATACATATTTCGGCTCGGCCATTTGTTCATACAGACGAGCAACAATCGGCTGCATCTTTTTAGTAACGGTTCCGGCAACAATCATCAGGTCACACTGCCGCGGAGACGGGCGAAAAACCTCAGACCCAAACCGGGCAAGGTCAAACCTGCCCCCGGCGGAAGACATCATTTCAATGGCACAGCAGGCAAGACCGAAAGTCAAGGGCCAGAGGGACCGTGACCGGCACCAGTTGAACGCCGCGTCAACCGTGCTCATGATAACATTGTTGTGAACCAGCTCGTCAACTTGGTTTGGTTTTATTACATCCATTCTAACGCTCCTTCCTTCCATGCGTACCAGAACCCGACTACTAGAATTGCAATAAAGATAAACATTTCAACAATGGCAAACAACCCTAGACTCTGAAATTTTATCGCCCAGGGATAGAGGAAAATTGTTTCAACGTCAAAAGCAACGAAAATAAGTGCATACATAAAATAACTGACTTTAAACTGTACCCAAGTATCACCCTGGGTATCCAAACCGCACTCATAAGTTAACAGTTTGGTCGGCGTAGGGTTTTTAGGATGAAAAACTTTAGAAAGGCCCAGCAATATTGAGGGAAATACAAACCCCCAGATTGCAATAATAACTACCCCTGCGAACTTAGTTAGCATTGTTACCCTCCTTTCGTTGTTATTTTTATTAAACAACTACTTCCTCTATCTACATCCATAAAAGCGCCCACTCCAAAGCTATTTTGAATTTTGTCACTCACTGAATATTCACAAAATTCAACGCTTTGGTTGTGGGTTGCTTTTAAGGTTATAGTCCGGCCTTTTTCCTGAAATTCAGAATCTTCTTCACAAAAATTGTAGTATTATTCATTAAATCAATTTGCATTTCTTTGGTGATATCTTTTCCGTCGGCATCGATTATCAGCTTGACAACCGGCCTTGTCGGCAAAGCCCGGTTAACATTCACAACCATGCCGACGTCCCCGGTACTCAACTCAACAGTACTGCCGACGGGGTAAATCTCACTGTTTTCAACAAATAGCCTGAGGGTTTTGGGGTCAAACTGGTATCCGCTGGAAGCAATGATAATCTCCATGGCCTCATACGGCAAAATGGCGTTTTTATAGACCCTGTCCGCTGTTAGGGCATCATAAACATCCGCAATAGCGACTATCTTGGAATACTCGTGGACTTCTTCATCCCTGACTCCCCAGGGATATCCGGAACCGTTATAGCACTCATGATGCTGTATTGAAATCCTGGCGGCATTTGAAGTAATATCTGGGTGTTCACTGAGGAGTTCATATCCCAGGATTGTGTGCTTCTTAATTTCCTCAAACTCTTTCTCAGTCAGCGGACCACGTTTATTCAGGATTTCATCGGGAATCCTCATTTTCCCGACGTCGTGGAGCAGCGCTCCTATTCCCAACTCACGCAGCCTGATCTTGGAATAACCCATAATAATTCCTGTGGAAATAGACAGAATGCAGACATTCACCGAATGGGCAAAAGTGTAATCGTCAAGAATCCTGATGTCGGCAAGCTTGCCGACAATATGCCTGTTGTTTATAAGCTGGGTAACAATGTTCTCTACAACTTTGCGGGCTTTGTTGGTTTTAATCAGGCGGCCGGTTTTAACATCCTGCATTATCTCCTGAACTACCCGTTCGGCCTCTTCTCTGACTTCTATGGTTATCATGTCAGGAACATTGCCCTGATACATTCGTTTTAGTTCTTCCATTCCTTTAGCAGGTTTGCTTCCTTCAACAGAAACTTCATTTCCGGCGGAGCCCCCTTCGACGTACACCGTAGGGATACCGTAATCCGCCAGCTTGTCAACCCACTCCTGATTAAGAGCCGAACCCTTACACAAAAGAAGCCGGCCGTCCCGGCTGTACACCTCTTTTGCAAGTATCATTTCGGGCTTAATGTTGTATATGGCAATCCTCTTCACCCGGCGTCCCCCTCCGGAGATTTAGCTTTTATCCAAAGACAGTTAATATATATTCTATACCGGAACCAAAAATCCCTTCTTATTAAAAGAAAATTGCCAAAAATTCAGTATCTTTTGTACTTTTGTGTACTTTTTTAGTTCCTATTGTTACCAAAGGCTCCCATAAGCCTCTGAAACTAAAAAATTCTTAATAAAAGTCTTCCTGTGCAATTTGCAGCAACCATTTTTTTTGAGGGCTTCAATGTGGTCGGAAGTACCGTAACCTTTGTTCTGGGCAAACCCATACCCCGGGAACTGTCCATCAAAATCTTCCATCATCCGGTCCCGGGTAACCTTGGCAACTATTGAAGCGGCTGCAATGGTAACACTTTTGCCGTCACCTTTTATAATCGGCAGTTGGGGTGTGCCTATCCCCGGGATTCTAACAGCGTCAACCAATACATATTCAGGCGCAGGGCTGAGACCCCCGAGAGCCCTGCGCATTGCCAGCAGGGTGGCCTGGAGAATATTCAGGCTGTCTATTTCCTCGACGGTTGCCATCCCCACCGCCCAACAGACGGCCTGTCCCACAATTTCATGGTAGAGCTTCTCTCTTCTTCCAGGCGGCACTTTTTTGGAGTCGTCTATACCCGAAATCCGGCACTTTTCCGGCAGTATCACGGCGGCAGTCACCACAGGCCCGGCCAGAGGCCCGCGGCCGACCTCGTCAATACCGGCTATCAGCGCAAACCCTTTTCGTCTGGCTTCTTTTTCATACAAATCCATGGCTTCCAGGCGGAGGTTCTCTTTGTCCATTAAAGCCCGCTGGCGGCAAAACTGTTGATATATTTTACGCACACCTGCCCGCGGGTCACCACTGAGGGCCGTTAACTCGTCATCCGTTAATAGTAGGCCCCGTTCTTTTAAAAGCCTTTGTATTTCACCCACCGGCATTTCATGAAACTCCATACTGCCTCCATGACAAATCAGTGATAACAAGAGTGGTAACAAGTTATTTTTTCTTCTTATATTTCAAAAAACCTTCCGGCAGACGCAAAAAAGTTCACTCCTGTCCGAGCAATTACTGGTGGTAATAGGAAGTAGTGGATACAGGCCAACAAAATCGGAAGGTTTGCGGGAAAACCCCGCAAACCAACCATTGACCCTCGCTCCGCTCAATGCGGAACGAGGCAGATATGCTTTTTCGCAAACACTAAATTCTATCCAATGTAAAAAGCCCGATTTTACCGCCTCTAAACTCGTTTAGAACAATGGCGGCAGTTTTGAGAGTATCAACATTTCCCCCGGAAACCAGGCACCCTCTCTTAATCCCGATTTTTCTAAGGATCTCTGACGGGTCTTCATCCAGTTCTTCAAGCTTGTACCTGGCCAGAATTTTCTCAGGCTCACTCACCGCCAGGATTTGGATTAATCTTATAGTAACCTGTTCGATATTAATTATTTCATCCTTGATAGCCCCTGTGACCGCCAGCCTGAAGCCTACCTCGGGGTCCTCAAACTTTGGCCACAGGATACCCGGAGTATCCAGCATTTCCAACCCTTTTCCGACTCTTATCCACTGTTTGCCCCTCGTCATTCCGGGCCTGTCACCAGTCCTGGTAGACCCCCTTCCCGCTAACCGGTTTATCAGGGAAGATTTGCCTACATTAGGTATCCCAACCATCATTAGCCTCACAGGCCGCGGTTTCCTGCCTTTGGCCACAAGTCTTTCGATCACTGCGGCGGCCAGATCCTGGGCAGCGCTAATCAGGTAGTTGATACCTTTACCGGCATTGGAATCAATGGGAATACACGGGCAGCCGCGCTCCTCGAGGAAATGCAGTTTCCATTTCTCCGTCTGCGCTCTGTCCGCAAGGTCGGCTTTGTTTAAAACCGTGATTCTCGGTTTGCCACCGAGAATCTCATCTATGTTGGGATTCCGGCTGCTTATTGGGATTCGGGCATCCAATAACTCGACTGCCACATCCACCAGTTTAAGATTTTCCTGAACCATTTTGCGGGCTTTAACCATATGCCCGGGATACCAATGTATGGTGCCCAATTCCATTAGATCACCTGCCATGTTAGATAACTTTAATGCAACACCCTTATTCTGCTAATCGGCCAATAAATGAATATGGCCTTACCGATAATGTTTTCCCTGGGCAGAGTTCCCCAAAACCGGCTGTCCTGGCTGTTGTTTCTGTTGTCACCCATCATAAAGTAACTGCCATTCGACACCCTTACCGGGCCAAAGTCTTGGTATCTCAGCCCTTTCGGTAAATACGGCTGTTCCACTACCCTGCCGTTAATATATAAAGTACTTTCCTTTATCTGAACAACTTCTCCGGGTAAACCTATAAGCCTTTTGACAAAAACGCGTTTGGGGTCAACGGGGTATTTAAAGACTGTGACATCCCCCCGCTGAGGCTTGGCAAACCGGAAGACAATCTTATTTACCACAATCATGTCACCTTCGGTTAGGGTAGGTTCCATAGAACCGGTCGGGATAACAAAAAACTGAAACAGGAAAACTCTGATTACTGTTGCCAGTATAACAGCAATGACAACAGCTTCCAGGACTTCGCGATAAAACCCCTTTTGTCCGATGGTGTCCCCGGTTGCCACTACTTCCGGTGCTTCAGCTTTTCCCTGGTCCGGGGGGTAATTATTATCTACTTTTTTTCCCTGAAAATCTTGTTCGTTATTTTGTTGCGAATCTTCGACACCGTGTTCTGTCACTGGTATTTCCTCCTCCTGAAAAAAGGCTGTGAAAACGGTAGTTTCGCGAAACCCTGTCCAAAAGACAAAAAGGGACTGTCACCCAGTCCCTTTATTTTACCTATGCTGTTCCTTAATTCTGGCAGCTTTACCTCTAAGTTTTCTAAGGTAAAACAGTCTGGCCCTCCGTACTTTACCTCTCCGGACCACTACGATTTTGTCGATTCGGGGGGAGTGTAACGGAAAAGTCCTTTCAACGCCTACTCCATATGAGATTCTGCGTACAGTGAAGGTTTCTCTCATACCTCCACCACGTCTCTTAATTACAACCCCTTCAAATACCTGGATTCTTTCTCTACCGCCCTCGACAACTTTTACGTGGATTTTCACGGTATCTCCGGGCTTGAAATCCGTCAATTCACTTTTCATTTGTTCTTCTTCAAGTAATCTAATAACATCCATTATGCTTGCCCTCCTTCCTTGGGACGTTCATAACCTGTGCTTATCCGGGCAGAGGACCGTCCTTCTTTACCCGCAACCTTTAGGATGAAGGTTCCGGGTGACTAACATCAAATATTATATCACGACAATGCTGGATTTACAAGCAAGTTTTTCTAACAATAAGTTATTCTAATACCCCCGCCTGTCCCCACCACTGTTCACCCAAAAGCCTGTCCAGGATAATTGCCACCGCGCTTCTAACACTTAAGTGGTTGTATTCACCGGGACCGTATACAGGTTCCAGGATGTAGTCACTCTTTTGCATAGTATCTTTTTCTATGCCCCAGCCCGTTCCGAAAAGGACCAGGTACGGATTTCCGTCAGCAAACTTCTGCCGCATATCCTGATACCCGATTGTATTGGGGTACACCCGGGCATCTGTTGTTATCAAAACCGGGTCCCGGCCGTTTTCCCGCCCGATTTCAGCAAGAGTTTCTTCCAGGCTGGGAATCAGGGCAACTTTATCAAAAGCAGTCTTTCTGTCCATGTTGTATTGGGCGCCATATCCCTTTTGCCAGTAGTCCAAAATATCCCCGATAAGCTTCCTCTGGGTCTCCAGGGGGTGTATAACGTAATACCGGCGGACACCGTAGGTACAGGAAATCCTGGCTATGTCGTGGATATCAAGGTTAGTGACAGATGTGGATATCACATCCATATTCTTATTGTAAACCGGGTAATGAAGTAATCCTATATACACATTTGGCTGGATTTGTAAGCTCAAATATTTTACCCCCTTGCAGCACGGTTTATGCCATTAATTTCCCGCATCTCAAAGACCGGTGTATTCGTCTAAGCCTCTTCGTCCTTCAACATTTGCAGCAGCTTTTTATCCTCTTCGGCCAGGGCTGACTTTTTGAGCAGGTCTGGCCTTCGTTTAAGGGTCCTCTTTAGAGACATCCGCCGCCGCCACACCCGGATTTTTTCATGGTCACCGCTCAAAAGGATTTCGGGAACCGTCATCCCCTCATATTCCCTGGGGCGAGTATACTGCGGATACTCCAAAAGCCCGTCATAAAAGGAATCTGTTAAAAATGACTCCTCTTCCTTAAGCACCCCTGGGATCATCCGGGACAGGGAATCCACTAACACCATGGCTGGAATTTCCCCACCTGTCAGGACGAAATCGCCAATTGAAATCTCCTCATCAACCAGTTTTTCCCGTACACGTTCGTCGATACCCTCGTAATGTCCGCAAATCAAAATCAGATGCGTTTCCTTGACCAGGTTCTTGGCCATCTCCTGATTAAAAACCTTCCCCTGCGGGCAGAGCAGGATTACCCGTGGAGTCGAAGGACCGCCCTTTCTCCTTACAAATTCTACGGCTTCAAATATGGGTTCGGGTTTCATGACCATCCCCGCACCACCGCCGAAAGGATAATCATCCACAACCCTGTGCTTGTCATAGGCAAAATCGCGGATGTTTGTCATATTAATATCTAACAACCCTTTGTCCCTTGCCCTTTTAATAATACTTGAGGTCAACGGACCTTCAAACATTTCCGGGAAAAGGGTTAAAATGTCTATTTTCATATCATTCACCCAGTTTCGAATCATTCACCAAAGGGAATAACGTTATATTTCAAGCAGCCCGTCTAGGGGTTTGATGACCATAACTCCCTTTTCTTTGTCCAGGGACTTTACCACTTCCTTCAGACCGGGTATTAAGTATTCCTTGGTCTGCCCGGCAACGATATAGACGTCATTACTTCCAGTCTGGGTAATATCCCTTACCCTGCCAAGAATACGGCCGTCTTCGGTACGGACTTCCAACCCGATGATTTCAAAAATGTAATAGGTGTCTTCCGGCAGTTCGGGAAGCTGATCCCTGGTAATTTTAAGCATTCCGCCCTTAAGCTCTTCTGCGGAGCCCATATCAGGTATTTCTTTGAATTTTATTATCAGCATATTTTTTTGCGGCCTGGCTCTTTCAACGGTCAATTGCTTTGTCTGACCGTCCTTCTCCATCAACAGGACGCTGCTTGTCTCAAAACGCTCAGGAAAATCGGTAAGGGGCCTGACCTTGAGTTCCCCTTTTATACCATGTGTGTTTATTATCTCCCCAACTGAAATCAGGTTAGCATTCATAAGAATCGTTTATTCTCCTTCTGATTTCAATAATCTTGTTGTCACAAACCACAACTTCCATACCCATAATATCGTTCCAGTCGTCACCGACGTTGATTTGGGTCATTGATTCCAGGGTCCCCTGAACCACTTCAGCACCAATAGCCATTTTCCCAATGTTTTTTAACTGTTCCGTAAGTTTGGCCTTAGCCTGTACCCGCTTCTGTTTTTCGTTTTCCACATGCTGTTTGGCCGCGGGTATGGCGGCCGGGTTTTTCTTTTCTAACTCGGCCGCCATGCGTTTTACCTGAAAATCCAGCTGCTGCAGTTCAGCATCCAGCCTTTTCACAGCTTCCTGAACCTCAGAAGCCATCTTTTTCTTAAAATCCTCGGTGACTTTCACCCTTACCAGTACCTGCCTTTTAATCGTCAATCCTGCTGTCATATAATACCTCCACCGCACATTAACCGATGCCTTGCCACAGGGCTTCCCCCTGCGGCCAAAAACGGGTATAACGTGAAACCCGTTTCGCCGAAAGCCTGATGCGTACTGGCATGTACGCGAGGACATTGGTGAAACGGGCGAGTACCGGGCAGAAGCCCCCTCTGACTATACAATCTCTACTAAAACTCTTTTGCCTTCCCTGGTGGCCGCCGCTTTTATTATAGTCCTGATAGCCTTTGCTATCCTTCCCTGTTTGCCGATTACTTTACCCATGTCTTCAGGAGCTACACTTAGTTCTAAAACCAGGGACTTGTCGCTTTCCACAACCTTAACGGAAACTTTGTCCGGGTTATCGACAAGGGATTTGGCAAGAAATTCGACTAATTCCCTCATGATTGCACCCCCTAAGCGCTACTACTCGGCAGCTTTCTCATTCAACCCAGCTTTTTTCAGGAGGGCTCTAACAGTCTCTGAAGGCTGAGCCCCGCTCTTTAACCATTTTAATGCCTTCTCGCCGTCAATTTTTACATCGGCAGGGTTTTTACAAGGGTCATAATGCCCAATTTCCTCAATAAACCTGCCATCTCTTGGTGACCTGGAGTCAGCCACCACGATGCGGTAAAAAGGCTGTTTCTTTGCACCCATTCTCTTGAGACGAATTCTTGTTGCCATTATATCACCTCCTCATATAGTCTTCCATATATTTCTTTTTTATACTACTTAAAGAAGGGAAGTTTGAATCCCCCGCCTTTTCTAAGGTTTTTCTCCATGCCGGACAGCTGTTTCATCATCTTCTTGGTTTCTTCAAACTGTTTTAACAGCCTGTTAACATCACTCACCCTAGTCCCGCTCCCTCTGGCAATCCGTTTCTTGCGGCTATCCTTAATAATCCTTGGTTCCTTACGCTCTTTGGTAGTCATGGACTGAATGATTGCCTTCGTGTGGAGAAATTCCGATTCATCAAGAGAACCCTTTATGTTTTTCAATTGTTTCATCTGGCCAAATCCCGGTATCATGCCAATAATCTGGTCCAGGGGACCCATACTCTTAACCTGTTCCATTTGTTCCATAAAATCCTGTAAAGTATATTCCTGGGTTTGAATTTTTCTCTGCAGTTCCTGGGCCTTCTCGATATCAACCGCTGTCTGCGCTTTTTCAATAAGACTTAAGACATCCCCCATGCCAAGTATTCTTGAAGCTATCCTGTCTGGATGAAACGGCTCAAGGGCATCAAGCTTTTCTCCCATTCCGGCAAATTTTATGGGTTTGCCGGTTACGGCTTTTACCGATAAAGCCGCCCCGCCGCGGGTATCTCCATCAAGTTTGGTCATAATAATGCCATCAACGCCGAGTATTTCGTCAAAGGTCTTGGCCACCGTAACGGCATCCTGTCCAATAGTAGCGTCCATCACAAAGAGGATTTCATGAGGGTGGACGGACTGTTTAATGCTTTTCAATTCATCCATTAATTCTTCGTTTATGTGCAGGCGCCCCGCAGTATCGATAATAACCATGTCATTTCCATAGGCGCGGGCCTGTTCCAAAGCGCCTTTGGCAATGTCCACCGGGTTAGTCTTATCACCTAAGGAAAACACCGGGATATCAAGCTGTTCCCCAAGTACCTGGAGCTGCTTAATAGCCGCTGGCCGGTAAACGTCACCGGCAACCATTAACGGTCTTCTCCCCTGTTTTCTCAGTAAATTGGCCAGTTTGCCCGCCGTTGTAGTTTTCCCCGCACCCTGCAGCCCAACCAGCATAATTACTGTAGGCGGTTTAGAGGATACGCTTATTTTGCTCTGGGTACCACCCATTAGCTCCGTCAATTCTTCATTGACGATCTTGATTACATGCTGACCCGGTGTCAGGCTGTCCAGGATTTCCTGACCGATGGCGCGTTCCTTTACTTTCTTGATAAAATCCTTGACAACCTTGAAATTAACGTCGGCTTCCAGCAACGCCACCCTGACTTCCCGCATCGCTTCATCAACGTCAGTTTCGTTGAGTTTGCCTTTACCCCTAAGTTTTTTAAATGTGTTTTGAAGTTTTTCGGCAAGCCCTTCAAATATCATGCCCTAACCCTCCTGTTTAGTAATTCTTTTTACACTATTCAAGATTCTGAATTTCAAGTATTTCGTTAACCAGTCTACTAATTTTTTCTTTGAATAAACGATTGCCTTCCAAATCATTGAGCAACTCTAGAATCGCGGCAAGCTTTTCCCGTTCAATCGCAAACTTTTTTAAAAGGCCAAGGCTTTCCTCATAGTCCTCGAGGATTTTTTCGCTTCGTTTAAGTACATCATGGATTGCCTGGCGGCTGACATTGTATTCTTCGGCAATTTCGCCCAAGGACAAGTCCTGCTCATAATAAAGTGAAAGCATCTCCTGCTGTTTTCCCGTCAGCAGTTTCCCATAAAAATCGAACAGCATTGCCATTCGTTCAATCTTTTCAATCACAATGTCACCTTCTAGTGTAAAGGCATTTTGCTTTACACTAGAATTTTAATAGACCCTAACCCGTTTGTCAAGAAATTTGCAATAAAAGACGCGTATACCTTTCGTATCCGCGTCAAAATATGTACGTGAATTGCCAAACCGGCAACCGATTATCCAGTTATAATGCTTTCTGATTTTCCGTCACTTCTGTTCATTCATGGCCTTTGCGATATCTTCTTCCAGGTCCATAATCTTCACAAGTATCTTGGCATTATCGGTGTTTTTGTTAATCATCCAGCGGTCAATCAAGTTGTCCCTTTCCAACCTAAGGATAGTCAGCCTATTTCTCGCCACTGCCATCATTTTCACCTCCCAAAAGCATTCCTTTTAGTGATTTTTTTCACTTTTACTTATTTTACTTGTTTCGTCACAATTCTACAATATCCTCTTATTTTTACTACAATTAAATTATTTACACGGCTTGCTGGAGGATTTCAATTCATACACATTCCTGATTATAAAAAAAGACCGGAATTTTCCGGCCCAGAGCTATTTGTCGTCCTCATTATGCCTATCCTACCCAACCAGCCTGTCTGCGCATCGTTGAACATTTTCCAGGATTTCCTGTTCGTTCATGGTCAGCACTTTCCCTTGCCTCATGATAATTTTACCGTCAACAAGCACTGTGTCCACATCTGATGATTGAGCAGCGTAGACTGTGTGAGCGATGATGTCATGCTTCGGATACAGGTGGGGTTTGTTAAAATCAATAAGAATTATGTCTGCCTTATAACCGGGCTGCAGTACACCGATATCATTGAGACCCAGAACCTTGCCGCCGTTTTTCGTGGCCATCGCAAGGGCTTGGTCAGAAGAAATTACGCTGGCATCCATTGAGTTAACCTTATGAAGCAAAGCCGCTGACCTCATTTCCTCCAGCATGTCGAGGTTATTGTTGCTGGCAGCACCGTCAGTGCCCAGTCCGACTTTAATCCCTTCGGCTAACATCTGGGGCACGGGAGAGATACCGCTGGCCAGTTTCATGTTGCTTTCCGGGTTGTGGGCAACACCCACATTTTTCTCTTTCAAAATTTTTATGTCATTTTGGGTAAGATGGACGCAGTGGGCGCCTAACACGGGGGAGTCCAGCACGCCCAAATCATGGACATATTCTATCGGTGTTTTTCCATAAAGCTTCCTGATTTCATCCACTTCCGACCTGGTCTCGGCCAGGTGAATGTGAATTCCTACCTTTGCCTGTTGGGCTATGGCCAGTACTTTCTTTAGATAGTCCGGCGGGCAGGTATACGGTGCGTGGGGACCCACCATAGTGGTAATTCTGCCGCCGGCTGCCCCGTTCCACTTCTGTACAAATTCAGCTGTCTCATCCAGAGCGAGCTGCGCTGTGGGGGCTACTCCCACCATTCCCCTGGACAAACTGGCCCTTATTCCCGTTTTTTCTACAGCCCGGGCCACTTCATCCATAAAAAAATACATATCGGCAAAGGTTGTCGTGCCTGATTTTATCATTTCCAGGATGCAGAGCATCGTCCCCCAGTAGACATCTTCCCCGGTCAATCTGTCTTCCAGCGGCCAAATCTTGGTCAGCCATTCCATCAGGGGCATGTCATCAGCATAGCTGCGCAGCATGGTCATGGCCGCATGGGTGTGGCAGTTAACAAAACCGGGCATCGCCACCATTCCGGCAGCATCGATGGTTTCATCGGTATCCCACCTGTCGGAAACAGTTCCTTTAGGCCCCACTGATACAATTTTATTCCCCTCAATGGCTATTTCGCCATTTGCTATCATTTTTTCCCCGTCTGCCATCGGAATAACAGTGGCGTTTTTGATCAGAATTTTTCCCATCTCTTAACCCTCCTTGTTACCATTTGTTATATTGATCACTTTTCCGGTCTTTTATCTCTCCATTGAGGGTTCTGGTAAGATAAATTATCTTACATATGTTTTCCAGGCTGGAGGTCCATTGGTAAGCCTCCTCAATTAACTGCCCCACGGCAAAGCTGCCATGGCCCCTGACCATTACTATCTTGTATTCCTTTAAATACTCGGGCAGTATCCGGGCTACCTCTTCAGAACCTACGGTATGCTCAAAACCTATAACCGGTATTCTGTGCAGCATATACTGTCCTTCCGAGTCAATGGGAATTATTTCGTCTTCGAGGAGAGAAAGGGCTGTGGCGTATACGGGGTGGGCATGAACTATGGCCAGGGCTGAAGTGTTTTTAAAAATTGAACGGTGGACACCGATTTCCGTTGAGGCCAGGGTTATCCGGCTGTCGTTTTTGGACAGCCCGGTTTCAATCAAATCCGTTTCTTTTAGGTTGCCAAGCATTGACCCTCTCCTGGTAATGACAATCCTGTCGCCCAGGCGGATACTCATGTTCCCGCTGTGGGAACTGTTCAGCCCCTGTATAAACAAGTCCCGGCCTATCTGGCTGAATTCCCTGTACATTTACATTACCTCCAGCCCGAGTTCGGATAGCTTCTCAGCGGTAGGAATGCCGCGGCTGTCCCACCCTCTGAACCTGTAATAGTCAGTGAGCATGGGGTCAAGTTGGACCACATGCCCCTTGGACGGGCCGGATTTCACCGGTTCTTTTAAAAGACGCCCGGGTAAAGTATCTTCCTGCCCGGAAAAACCTTCTCTGATATTATAAAGGCGTTCCAAATTCCATATTCTTTCGCCAATTACATGTAAATCCTGCGGTTGGAATTCTTCGCCGGTGACAGCTGTCAGCAGCCTGGCGAAATACTCTTCAGCCACGGCCAAACCGATAAAGCGGCAGATAATCAGGGCATCCATTGCGGCATTAAGGTTTTGGTAAAAAATCGTCAAGCCCGCTTTTCCGTGGATCGAAAACCTATCCACCATCTTGGGGACTCCAAGAATCTCCGGTCCTACCATATAGGCCCGGAGGTGGCACCCTCCCCGGTTGGAAGTGGCAAATCCAAGCCCCATTCCCTGGAGTCCGCGCGGGTCATATGCCGGAAGTTCCAGTCCCTTAACCTGCATAGCATACTGTTCACCACCGTATTTGGCGGCGAAACTGCGGGAACCGTCCGCCAGCTCGGCGCCGACGCCCCGCCGGTACGCAATATCCTCAATCAATGGTCTTAACTTACCGGTATCGCCAAATTTCAAGTCCCAGTCGATAAGGCCGTTGGCCGCCATTTCCATAGCGCATCCTATAGTTGAACCCACAGAGATAGTATCCAGTCCCAACCTGTTGCAAAGGTAGTTGGCTTCGGCAATAGCCTCCAAATCACTGACCCCGCACTGCGGGCCCAGAGCCCAGATTGATTCGTATTCCGGTCCTTCGCCCTCATCCCTGGCGGTACGTGTAACCCGGGTACACTTGACAGGGCAGCCGTAACACCCTTTTTTCCTGACGGTAATCTTTTCGGCCATTACCTCGCCCGATATTTCTTCGGCCTCAGAGAATTGTGATTCCTGAAAATTGTAAGATGGGAAAACACCGCACTCGTTAAACAGGTTAACCAGTACAGGGGTGCCAAACTCTGGCAGACCCTGGGAGGTAATGGGGTTAGCTTTTAGCCATTTGTTGGTTTCATACAGAACAAACTTCAGTTTTTCCTCTTCAGCCGCCTTAATGTTTTTGGAACCCTTTACTGCCACGGCTTTGAGGAGCTTTGAGCCCATAACGGCACCCAACCCGCCCCTGCCAAGGGCACGGGTATTGTCATTCATAATACAGGAAATCCTGGCCAGGTTTTCACCCGCAGGACCTATACACGCTACACTGTACCCGGTCCCTTCGGCGGCCAACACAGCCTTGGTGGTATCAGGAACATTGCAGCCCCAAAGCTCCCCGGCATCCTTAACAACCGCGCCGGTTTCGTTAATAACTATATATACGGGTTTCTCAGCCTTCCCCTCCACAATCAGCCCGTCATAACCGGCCTTTTTTAACCGGGCACCCCAGATGCCTCCGGAGTTTGAGTCAAACACAGTCCCGGTCAGCGGAGATTTGGCTGTTACTGTAAACCTTCCGGAGGTTGGCACTTTGGTGCCGGTGAGGGGGCCTGTCATAAAAATCAGTTTGTTGCCCGGGGAAAGGGGGTCGGTTTCAGGCGTAACTTCCCGCCATAGAAGGTTACACCCGAGTCCCCGGCCGCCCAGAAATTTATGGTAGCCGTCGGGCTCCGGGTATTCAATGGACACTTTTTGATTTGTAAGGTTGGCTCTCAGAATCTTTCCTGTCCACCCGTACATCGAGTTCCTCCTATTTATCCTCTATTTAACCTCCACCGATAAGGGGAAACAGACTGACTGTGTCCCCATCTTTAAGAACACAGTCCTGCCCCGCTCTCACACCATTAACAAGTACAACAGGTGCCTCCTCCAAAGGGATTCCCTGTTGTTCAAGAAGCCGGCCGACAGTGACCGTTAAGGTATCATTGACAGTAATTTTGTTAACTGGCTTGGCTAAATGTTTTCTTAATGACGCAAACAGTTTTAATTCAATTTGCATACCTATTCCCCGTGCTGCCAACCGTACAGGTACTGTTCCTGCTCAGGTGTCAACCGGTCAATTCCGGTGCCGAGGGACTTCAGTTTTATCTCAGCTACTTTTTTGTCTATTTCATCAGCAACCTTGTAAACCTTATTGCCGAGGTTTTTGCCGTTTTCCAGTATATATTTGGCTGACAAGGCCTGGAGGGCAAAGGACATATCCATTATTTCCGCCGGATGGCCGTCACCTGCTGCCAGGTTAACAAGCCTCCCCTCAGCCAGTAGATATATCTTCCTGCCGTCAGGCATCGCAAATTCTTCGATATTTTGCCGGACAACCCGGCGGCCGACTGAACGCTCGTTCAACTCGGGTTTGTTGATCTCAACGTCAAAATGCCCGGCGTTGGCCAGCAGGGCCCCATTTTTCATGTTTTCGTAGTGCTTACCCCTAATAACATCCTTGCAGCCGGTAACAGTTATGAACACATCACCCAGAGCGGCGGCATCATCCATACTCATAGCGGTAAAGCCATCCATATGGGCCTCAATGGCCTTGATGGGGTCAATTTCTGTGACAATAACCTTAGCTCCCAGACCTTTGGCCTTCATAGCAATTCCCTTGCCACACCAGCCGTATCCCGCCACAACAACGGTCTTTCCGGCCACGATGAGGTTAGTTGTTCTCATGATACCGGTCCAAACCGACTCGCCGGTACCGTAGCGGTTATCAAACAAATATTTGCAGAGGGCGTCATTTACCGCAATCATGGGGAACTTCAGCAAATTTGCTTTCTCCATGGCTTCCAGGCGCATGACCCCTGTAGTGGTTTCCTCGCTGCCCCCGATAACCTGGTTTGCCATGTGGCTGCATTCATTATGTAACAGGTTAACCAAATCTCCCCCGTCATCAATAATAACATCCGGTCTCGTCTCCAAAACCTTCACCAGGTGTTCCTTATATTCTTCGGCGGTGGCGTTATACCAGGCATAAACCTGAATTCCGTCTGCAGCAAGGGCAGCGGCAACATCATCCTGAGTTGAAAGCGGGTTACTGCCGGTAATTACCACATCGGCCCCACCGGCTTTTAAGACCTTGGCCAGGTAGGCGGTCTTAGCTTCAAGATGAATGCTGACTGCTACCTTCACCCCTTTAAAAGGTTTAGTCGCTTCAAATTCGCTGCGAATTTGGTTTAGAACAGGCATGTGTTCTTTTACCCAGTCAATTTTCAGTTTACCTGACGGGGCGAGGTTGATGTCTCTGACAATGTAGTTCATGCTAAATCCTCCTCTGTAGTTAGTGGCTGGTAGCCAGTGGCCTTAAGGGCGCCTGCCCTAGCCCCTAACTGCTAAATAACTTACTCAGATTATCCTTATAGGGTGGTCTGACAATCCCACGGTCTGTTATAATTGCCGTAATTAAACGATTGGGCGTTACATCAAAGGCCGGGTTTAATACCTTAACCCCCCGGGGAGCAACCTCCTGCCCGAAAACAGTAGTAACCTCAACCGCTTCCCGCTCCTCAATAACAATTTCATCACCTGAACTGAGGTTCATATCTATAGTCGAAGCCGGAGCAGCCACATAGAACGGGATATTGTGTTCTTTGCATAATACCGCCACGGAATATGTTCCGATTTTGTTGGCAACATCCCCGTTACCTGTTATCCGGTCAGCCCCTACAACCGCCAGGTCAATAAGGCCCCTGCTCATTAAATACCCGGCCATATTGTCAGTTATTAAAGTAACCGGGATATTATCCTGCATCAACTCCCAGGCGGTTAGCCTTGCGCCCTGAAGCAGTGGCCGGGTTTCATCGGCAAAAACCTCGATGGCTTTTCCCGAGTCGTGGGCCGCCCTGATTACCCCCAGTGCGGTCCCATAACCTGCGGTGGCAAGGGCGCCAGCATTGCAATGGGTAAGGATTTTAGCCCCGGAGGGAATTAGCTGTTCCCCGAATTTGCCGATATTCTTGTTCATTTCTATATCTTCCGAGAGTATTTTATGGGCTTCCTGAAGCAGGAGTTCCTTAAGGTTCGCTACCTCTCCGGGGCCGTAGTTTTCCGCAACCCCCATCATTCTTCCAAGGGCCCAAAACAGGTTGACAGCTGTAGGCCTTGTGGAGCCGAGCATATGTGAAACCTCTCTGATATGCCGCAAAAAAGACTCTTTATCCGGGGACTCACATTTTAGTCCGCCCATGGCCAGGCCGTAAGCGGCCGCCGCCCCAATGGCCGGGGCCCCGCGAACCTTCATGGTTTTGATGGCATCTGCCACCTCACCGGCTGTCCTGCAATTCACATAGGTTATTTCCAACGGCAGCCTGGTCTGGTCAATCAACACAAGTCCACCGTCACGCCATTCCATTGTTTTCATTTTCGCCACCTGTTCAGGATAATTATATTCCCGGCCCGAGGGAACCCAGTTCTTTGAGGGCATTTTGGCAGGCACAGTCTCTCTGCTGCGGCATTTCCTCGATGGTCCTGATGATAAGTTTCTTTAGGTTTTCGTTATTCTTCCTGATGGCATCCAGTACTTCCGCGTGCGTTAGAGGAGTAGGTGAAATACCAGCGGCAAAATTGGTTACCATGGCAATTGTCACATAGCACATTTCAGCTTCCCGGGCCAGTACCACTTCCGGAACGCTGGTCATGCCGACAAGGTCGCCCCCCAGAAAACTGTACATCTTTATTTCTGCGGGTGTCTCAAACCGGGGCCCCTCAGTACAAACATAAGTGCCTTTGGTCTTAATAGGCATTTCGAGGTTTTTCGCGGCATTAACCACGATCTTCCGCAATGCAGAGCAATAAGGTTCAGTCATATCTATATGGACAACACCCTTATCCCCTTCTTCAAAAAAGGTTTGAATCCGGGTCTTCGTAAAATCAATGAACTGGTCAACCAGGATAAACTCTCCCGGTCTCATTTCAAGGTTCAGGGAGCCGACGGCGCCTGTTGCAATAATTCTTTCCACTCCAAGTTTTTTCAGGGCCATTATATTTCCCCTGAAATTGACCTTATGTGGCGGAAGGGCGTGGCCCTCCCCATGCCTGGGCAGAAAGGCCACAGGCACCCCGTGGTATTCACCAACCTTGACGTTGATGGCACCAAATTCAGTTTGGACATTTTCCTCTCGGATATTTGACAGCATTTTGGGGTCATAAACCCCAGTTCCCCCAATTATCCCGATTTTAGCCATTTCGTAACCCCCGTTGTAGTTGTGATAACTTTTCACTCAAAAAGAGCCTCAACAAAATCCCCGGGACTGAATTCCTTCAAATCGTCAATTTTTTCCCCTATCCCGATATATTTAACCGGAATATCCATTTCTGACCTTATCCCGATTACAACTCCACCTTTTGCAGTTCCGTCAAGTTTAGTCAATACAATCCCTGTGGTGCCGCAGGCCTGGGCAAAGAGTTTGGCCTGGCTGACGGCATTCTGTCCGGTTGTGGCATCCAAAACAAGTAAAACCTCGTCAGGAGCCCCGGGCATTTCCCTGGAAATTACCCGGAATATTTTTTTCAACTCTTCCATCAGGTTTGTCTTAGTATGCAGCCTCCCGGCAGTATCAATAATCAGCACATCGGATTTTCTCGCCCTCGCCGCCTGGATGGCATCATAAACCACAGCAGCGGGGTCAGCACCCTCCTTGTGCTTTATCACGTCAGTACCGCCGCGCTCACCCCATATTTCGAGCTGGTCTATGGCTGCAGCCCGGAAGGTGTCACCCGCCGCCAGGAGCACCTTTTTGCCGTCCTGCCTGAGGTTATATGCAAGTTTGCCAATTGTGGTCGTCTTACCCACTCCGTTGACACCGATTACCACAATAACTGCCGGGCAGCCATTAAGATTTAGGGTGAATTCCTCGGTGCCCATCATCCCGGCTATCAGCTCTTTTAATATATTCTTAAGTTCCTGGGCATCTTCAATGTTTCTCTCTTTGACTGTCTTTTTTAGGTTTTCTACCAAATCAACTGAGGTTTTGACACCAACGTCGGCCTGGATAAGCAGTTCTTCAAGTTCTTCGTACAGCTCTTCGTCAATCTTTTTACCCCCGCCCACAAGGTTTTCAATTTTCTCTACAAAACCCTGCCTTGTCCTGGTTAGGCCTTCTTTAAGCTTCGAAAAAAAACCCACAATTTCCTCCCCTTTTGAACAGTACCGGATAATGGTAAACTGGTTTTGGTAAAATATTAAGGTTAAGGTATTATCCTTAACCTTAATATTTTATCATATTTAGTGTATTATCTCAATTGGTTTGCATAAATTAGTGTACTCTTGGGCCACACCGAACTTGCGGTTTCGGATTTCCGCTTCCTCTTCCGGCGTGCCCGCATCGAAGAACCTGAGGTTTAGTTCTTCATCCTCGTCGGCAAGGTCAAACACCGTGTCGGTGTTTTCAATAACAGTGGCGCCCCGGACTTTCCCCTCATTGTCGTGGCCAATAGCCACTATTGAACGGCCCCAGGAACCGGGCCCGGCATTGGCATCCCCCATATGCATAACTCCGGTCCCTCCGGGATGGGTGTGAACAATAACGGCGTTTTCAGGAACTCCGTGGGCATAGACCTGTCTCAGGGATTTCCCGGTAATATCCACACAACTGGAAGCAAGAATTCGTGAAGGAACATAACCTATCCCCCCGACGACCGTTTCTCCCTTTTGCGTGATGTTTCCCTTTTCATCAATTACACCCATAGCGGCCACTTCTCTGCCCAGCCCGACTTCCATTGATTTGGCCACAAGTTTCTCGGCAAAATCGGCCGATATCGATTTCACATTTATCCTGGGAAGTCTCCAGGGGGTTCTACCCTCCGGTTTGTATTCTTCTTGGGTAGTTATTTCTACAACCTCCAGCCCGGTGGACATTTCCAGGTATTTAAGGCTTAACTCGGTGGAAGCCCGCATAATCTCTTTCTCTTCCTCGGTTGTTAGGGCCGCCAGTATTTCAAGGTCTACCTCTTCCGACTGGGTAGCCAGGTCAAAAAATTCTTCCTTAGGGAAGATAATACCCACTCCTGCCAAAGTATCCTGCTTTACTCCAACGGCAATCACGGGCATGTTGAAAAAATCAACTCCCGAGACATCGGTAATTAACCCAGTTTTTCCCGGTCTCGTGGTTATAAGCACCGAATTATCAGGTATCATTTCCAGCCCTTCGATCAGGCTTTTCCCTTTCATTTCACTGATATGGCACAGAAGCTTCCGCAGGGGCAGCCCACCAAGCCCGCCCTCTTCAATAGGGGTCATTTTAACTACGACACCCTGTTCATCAACAAACCCAAAACATCCGGCGTTACGGCCCTGGCTAATTTCCGTAGTAATCCCGACAAGACTGTCGACAATTTGTTTCGCTATACCCTTGACCTTCATCAAATTCCCCCCCATTTTCCGGTTTTATTTTATGGCATTTTTTTCAGGGATCCAATGGTATTTTTTCCTGGGTCCGCAGGGTATATGCGGTTTAAATATATCCAGCAAAGGTCAGCTTACCTTACCAACCTGTTCGTCGCTAAGTTTCATTGAAACTAGTTTGGTTACGCCGGAATCGTCCATTGTCACACCATAAAGTATGTCTGCCGCTTCCATAGTTCGTTTCCTGTGGGTAATGACAACAAACTGCGTGTTTTGGGCAAATTCCTTCAGATAGACGGCGTATCTGTCGGCATTAACTTCATCCAGGGAGGCCTCAATCTCGTCAAGGACGCAAAAGGGGCTTGGTTTGGTCTTTAAAATTGCAAACAGCAGCGAAATGGCTGTTAAGGCCCTTTCACCGCCGGAAAGCAGGGAAAGGTGCTGGGTTTTTTTACCGGGAGGCTGGGCCAGGATATCAATTCCGCACTCCAGGAGATTCTCACCGTTGGTCATAATAAGTTCGGCTCTTCCGCCGCCAAAAAGCTGGGTAAACACTTCGGTAAAATTGCGTTTAATGCTGGAGAATGTTTCCTCAAATCTTTTAGTCATAATCTGGTCCATTTCATCTATGACCTTAAAAAGGGATACCTTGGCCTGATCCAGGTCATGGTACTGACCCGTTAAGAAATCGTACCTTTCTTTAACCCTCTCGAATTCATCGATGGCCCCGATATTGACATTTCCCAAAAGGGAAATTGCCTCTTTAAGTTCCTTGATTCTGGTGGCTGTTTCTCTCTTGTTTTTAATCTCTGTTTTTTTCAGAAGTGCCTCTTCATATGTAATCTGAAGCTCCTCTGTCAGCTTGGCCAGAGAGTTTTCAATGTCAAACTCCAGCCGGGCCCTTTTGACATCAGAGGCATGGATATACTCTTTATTTTGGGCAAGCTCCCGGGATAGGCTTTTTATCCGGGCCTCAGCTTCGGCCACCCCGGTGATGTAGGCTTGTTTGTCGTTTCTCAACCGGCTCAGCAAATCTTCCCGGACGCCCTTTTGTTCGCTTAGTTCCCTGATTGCCGACTCGTGCCTGCCAATCTCACTGTCCTGCAAGGCCCTTTGGGTATCGTAATCCTTGACCTGTTCAACCTTCTTTTGAATCTGGATTTCAATTTCCCTGATAGCGTCGTTTACCCTGTCCATAATCTGGGCATAATTGATTTCTTCCTGCCTGAGGCCGGCCAGGTTAACCTTTATCTGGGTAACTGTTTCGGACAGCCCGGAGCGCTCCTCTTCCAGCCCTGACAGTGTTTCCTGCTGTAATTCGATGGTTTTTCGAATTTCCCCGTCTTTTAGCCGAAGTACCTCTAAGTGGGCCTTCTGACTGTGGATACGGCTGTCTGTACCCTGAATTTCATTTTCGAGATTTTGTTTTTCATCCTCCAGGAGTTTTGCGGTGCTTTCAATCCTGGCATTTTCCTGTAAAACAACCTCTATATCTTTTTGCAGGGAATTTTTATCAATATTTAATCCCTGAAGCTGAACCTGAGTCTCACCTATCCTGGTCAGGCGGTCATCATACACCTTCTGGGTAGAGGATACACTTTTTTCAAGCCCTTCGACCATTTCTTCCAGCAATTTCACGGCTGCATGGGTTTCCTCAATCTCCCTTACCCTACCCAATAAACTGGCACGGCCTTTCTGGTATACCCCTCCGGTCATTGAACCGCCCGGGTTTATCACATCCCCGTCCAGGGTGACTATCTTGGCGCTAAAGTTAATGGCCCTGGCAAGTTCGGTGGCGTTCCTGATATTGTCGACAACAAAAACCCGTCCAAGCAGGTACTCTATTATTTTAGCGTATTTTTTGTCATAGTTCACCAGGTCCCCGGCCATGCCGCAGAAGCCCTTTTGTCCGGCAATACCGGTTTTGCCGTTGTCCCGGGGGGCCGGTTTTATTACATCCAACGGCAAAAAGGTGGCCCTGCCGGCTCTGCTTTTCTTTAAGAACCCGATGGCTTTTCCGGCATCATCGGCACTTTCCGTGACGATATACTGAAGGGCGCTGCCAAGGGCGACTTCGACCGCTGTTTCGTATTGTTCCGGGACTTTTATTATTTCGGCAACAACCCCGCATATACCGCCCAAAGTATCCTTTTTACCCTCCATTAAGACCTCTTTGACGCCCCGGTAATAACCCTCATACTGCTGCTGCAGGTCCTCTAAAGCCTTCATTCTGGAAGACTTGTCGCTTAGCTCCTGCCGGGTCCGGGAGACTTCGCCCGCGAGGTGGCCGAGTTTTTCACCAAAACTGTCTCTTTCCACACAGAGGCTGTTTTCGGTTGCTGCCAATGTTTGGATATTATGGGTAATTTCATGCAGGTGTTTTTGGAGGGTTTTTTCCCTCCGCAAAGAGTCAAGAAGTTCACCGGCTAAGGTTTCCTGCTGCTGCTCCAATTGTCCCGTTCGCCTGATAAGGTTCTGCTTTTCAATATCAGCCGCATTGATGGAATTATTTACAGCCGCCATATCATTTAGCAAATCAATGATCTCGGCCTTTTTGTCCTCTACTTTTTGCTGGTCTGAAAGTAGTCCGGCTTCGATTTGAGAGAGTTTCTTTTCAATGACAGCCAATTCCTTTTCTTCGGAAGCAATTTTCCTTTTTAGGTCTTCAAGGGACTTTTCATCATCAGTATGTTGGGCCCTTTCCGCAATTTCTTTGGCTTTCAGGTCAGAAATTTCCTTTTGAAGGTTCTCCTTTTGGTTTTCCAAGCCCTTTTGCCGTTCACGGGCTACCATAATTTCAGCTTCGCTTTTTTCGATAAGGCTTCCGGTTTCATAAACAGACTTCTGTAAATCTGTAATCTCCTCATCAAGTTTGTTCAATTGCAGCTTTTGCCCCTCCACCCAGGATTCAAGGTTTCTGAGCACGGTCTCTGTTTCAATTATCTGTCTGTTCAGGCTGTCATCCTGGCTGCAAATCTCGGCAAGCTTCGCTTTCTGGTCTTCTACCAAATTTATTAAAAGGTTGACTTCCAAATCAACCAATTCACCCTTATAGCCAAGATATTCCCCCGCTTTTTTGGCTTGCTCCTCCAAAGGACCCACCTGGGTTTCCAGTTCCGTGATAATATCATTTATCCGGACGAGGTTCTGTTCGGTATCGCCCAGCTTTTTAACCGCCAGCATTTTCCTGGTCTTATATTTGACAATCCCTGCAGCTTCCTCAATAATTACTCTTCTGTCTTCCGACTTGGCGCTTAAGATTTCCTCAATTTTGCCCTGACCGATGATTGAATACCCTTCCCTGCCAATGCCGGTATCCATAAAGAGTTCGTGGATGTCTCTAAGCCTGCAGGCGGATTTATTGATAAGATACTCACTTTCACCTGACCGGTAAACCCTCCTGGTAACAGTGATTTCCGAGTAATCAAGGGGAAACACCGACATGCTGTTATCCAGAGTCATGGCCACCTCCGCCATTCCCACAGGCTTTCTTTTGTCACTCCCTGAAAATATGACGTCTTCCATTTTGGCGCCCCTAAGGCTTTTTATACTCTGTTCGCCCAGTACCCACCTCACTGCATCAGCAATATTGCTTTTGCCGCTTCCATTGGGCCCCACAACAGCGGAAATACCCTGGTTAAACTCCAGCTCTATTTTATCCGCCAGGGATTTAAAACCCTGTATTTCCAGCTTTTTCAGGTACAATCCGGCTTCCTCCCCGTTCCTTCTAATCAGGATGCTTACTATGAATTCTACGCCAGGCGTAACTTTCCTTCTTTGGAAATTAACTGTTACTCCAGCAAAAAAGGAGCAGCCTTGTCCGGCAAAAAAGGAAGAGGCAGGCATGTTCCGCAGAGCGAGGCTGACATCCGCCGACCCACTATCCGCGTTAGCGGGAGTGGTTTACCGGCGGAAGTTGCTCGTCGGAATTTACCTGCCTCTTCCTTGCTATGCTGCCACAAATAGGTTGTCTTTTTAGCCCCATTTACCCTGCTTTAGAGTACACCCGGTTTCTCCCGGCTCGTTTGGCTTCATAAAGGAATTCATCGGCCTTTTTCATCAGGTCGTCCATGTTGCGCGCCTGGATAGGGTAACTGGCCAGGCCGCAGCTGATTGTGATATATATCGGATTGGCCACATTACTAAACCTAAATGTTGCTTTCTCCACCGCGTTGCGGATTCGTTCGGCTATTTCCAAAGCTATTTCAGACCCTTTCCCAGGTAAAGTGACTATAAACTCTTCGCCCCCGTAACGGGCAACAAAGTCTATTTCCCGGAGATTGGACTGGATAATACCGGCCAGTTTTTCCAGGACCAGGTCTCCTACCTTGTGGCCGAATTGGTCGTTCACCGCCTTAAAGTTGTCGATGTCAATCATAATTATACTTAGGTTGTCTTTTTCAGCTGCCGCTTTATTTATTTCGAAGTCTAATGACTGTTCCATAAAGGTCCTGTTGTAAGTACTGGTGACATAGTCCGTGATGGCCAGTTTCTGGTGTTTTTTCTCCAGGTAAGCCAGGTAAGACCCGGTGATTCCCACCAGCCAAATGTATATTACTCTAACTGCCAGTTTCCTGATTTCTACGTCGGTAGGCGCTGTTAACAGGACCGAGCAAGTGTACAAAACAGTGCTTAAAAACCCACATGCCAGGGCCTGTCTAACTCCAAAAACAAGGCCGGCCTGTAAAATCACCAGGTAGTACAAGTTAAAGCTTTCACTGTGAATACCGCTGCGGCCCAATACCATCAAGCTGATGGAAACCAGGTCAACAATGTGAATAATGCCCCATTGATATGGTTTGATGAACCGTTTTTTAGCATAGCATAGAGTTATTATTGAAGTAACACCAAAGAAAATGAAAATTCCCCACATGTCATAGGAGTGTGCCCACAGCCTGCTTACACCGCACAAGACCGGTACCAGCCCGATAATTACCCATCGCATGGTTATTATAAAGGTTTGGCTTTTAGAAATTGTGTAAAATCTCAACGTTATGATCCCCTTTGGGCAAACCGTTTTCAAAATCGATTTTGCAG